>NZ_JCALDF010000004.1:0-265811 GCF_059812725.1 Mycobacterium sp. NGS41 | reverse complement strand
CTGACTCGGTCGTGTCGGACATCGAGAATGCTGCGCTCGACGACCTCGTGATCGTCGGCCATTCGCTGGCGGGGCTGACCGTCCCCGGTGTTGTCACCAAGCTCGGCTCGGCGCGGGTACGGGAGATGATCTTGGCCGCCGCGCAAGTACCAGCCAACGGCAGCGCCCTGGTGGACATGTTTCCCGGCGCACTGAGCTGGTTCGCACGTCGCACTGCGAAACGCAATGTGCAGAAAGGCCGTTCGGGAGGTTTGCCTACTGCATTGGCGAGGTTTGCATTTTGCAACGGAATGACTCCCGCACAGCGCAGGTTCACGCTGGCTCGGTCCTGTCAGGAATCACCCTCCGTCATGATAGAAAAAGTTGACCGCAGCTGTATGCCCGACGATGTGCCACGCACGTGGATACTCACTCAGCGTGATCGAAGCGCCGTCTCGATGAAGATTCAACACGAATGCATCGCTGCGCTCGGCGGAGTGCAGACGCTAATCGAGGTCGACACGTGCCACATGCTGATGGTCAGCGAGCCGGAAAGGCTGGCCAACATCCTCGTCGAGCGCTGCCAACTGTACGCCTAAGGACAGCCCCGTCGCAGGCGGCGTATGGGGTTAACGCTGCCGGGCTCTAAGGGGGCGAAGGTGGTGCCGCTACGCCCCGCTAGCGCCGGGTAATCGCGCGGACGCCGGGGTGACGCCGGGGCGAAGGTTGCAAAACCGCTTGTGAACTGGGGTTTTAGGTGGCCCGCTGGGAAGCTATCAATTTCGCGGACCACCTCCTTTCTTGTGTACGGCCGAAGCTACCACCGACCCGGATGGGGCTGGTAGCGCTTTTCTCGGAGTCGGCTCGCGTTGATCGCTCGGGGACACGTCGCGCACCGCGGGTCCCACGCGTCACTCCAATCCCCGGAATTTCGGGTGTGTCTTCGAGTCCAGCTATGAGCGACAACCTTTGTGTCGCTGGTAGCTGGACTGGAAGGTATACGCCGATTTTTTGTGACACGTGTGACCGACCCAGGTGACACGATCTATCAGGCTCAGCGGTCGCTGATGACCGCGGCATCGATCAGTTCGCCGAACTCTGCGGCCATCGGCGAGCGCAACAGCCGGCGGCCGTCAAGGGTGTGCACGCGGGCGGCCAGCGTCATGCTCGATATCAACCAGATGCCTTGGGCATCAAGGAGATCGCCTTTTCGCAAAGCGCGGTAGTCGCAGTCGTAACCCTTAGCGCGAGCCACCTCGAACAGCGCCTGTTGCGTGGTGCCGCGCAGGATCGGATACCACGGCGGCGGTGTCAGCAGGCATGGGTTATCGCCCGACTCTCCCCCGGTGGCGATCACCACCGTCGAGCGCGGACCTTCCAGGATGTAGCCGTCGGAACTGACGAAAATGACGTCACCGGCGCCGTGGCGCGCGGCGTGGCGCAACGCGGCCATGTTCACCGCGTACGACAGGGTCTTGGCGCCGGCCAGCAGCCAGGGCATCGCGTCGGCACCTGCAGCCGGTAGCCCGCGATCCAGCGTCAGCGCTGCGAGCCCGTCGCGCCGCACCGCGGCCACGCGGTCCGGAACAGGGTTGACCATCACATAGGCGGTCGGCGCTGAACCGCTCTCCCGGCCGCGGCTGTAGATCAACCGCAGCGCACCCTCATCGCCGGTGCCCGCCACCCACTGCTGCGTCGCCGTCTGGATGGCACGCCGCCACTGCGGGAGGTCTGGTTCGGGCAGATCCATATACCTGGCCGATTGGGTCAGGCGCTGCAGGTGCGGTTCGATCAGACAGGCCCGGCCGTCCCGCACCAGCAGCGTCTCGAAAACTCCGTCGCCCCGCACGGCCGCGAGGTCGTCGGCGTACAGCAACGGCGTTCCGGACGTGAGGATCTCGCCCTCAAGCGTGACAACAACGCTCGTCTGCCCAGCCATGGAGAAGCAGCCTAGCCGCATACCGAATCCGTACAGTTGACGTGTGACCCTCGCCGATGGCGAGCGAAGCGATGAGGAGAGCGGCAACCAGTGAATGCAGTCCCTGCACCGGATCCCGGACCCGACGCCGGCGCGATCTGGCATTACGGCGATCCGCTCGGCGAACAGCGAGCGATTGAAACCGACGGCGTACTGGTCGACCGCTCGCACCGCGCAGTGCTCACCCTGACCGGCGACGACCGTCAGACCTGGCTGCACAGCATCTCGACGCAACACGTCAGCGAACTTCCCGACGGCGCCACCACGCAGAATCTCAGCCTCGACGGCCAAGGCCGGGTCGAGGATCACTGGATCCAGACCGAGCTGGATGGCATCACCTATCTCGACACCGAGCCGTGGCGCGGTGAACCGTTGCTGGCCTACCTGAGCAAGATGGTTTTCTGGGCCAAGGTCACCCCGCAGGCCGCAGACATCGCGGTGCTGTCGCTGCTGGGACCGCGGCTGGCCGACGCGGCGGTGCTGGAGACGCTGGGGCTGGATGCGCTGCCCGCCGAATCGAATGCCGTTGCGCTGCCCGGCGGTGGCTTGGTGCGCCGGATGCCCGGCGGTCCAGCCGACCAAATCGAACTGGATCTGCTCGTGGCGCGCGACCATTCTGCCGAATGGAAGCAACGCTTGGCAGCCGTCGGAGTCCGACCGGCCGGAGTGTGGGCCTACGAGGCACACCGGGTGGCCGCGCTGCGTCCGCGGCTGGGCGTCGACACCGACGAACGCACCATTCCCCACGAAGTGGGCTGGATCGGTGGCCCGGGCGAAGGGGCTGTGCACCTGGACAAGGGCTGCTATCGCGGGCAAGAGACCGTCGCGCGCGTGCACAACCTGGGCAAACCGCCCCGGATGCTGGTCTTGCTGCACCTCGACGGCTCTGCGGAACGGCCATCCACGGGTGATCCTGTACTGGCCGGCGGTCGCGCGGTCGGACGCCTCGGCACCGTGGTCGAGCACGTGGATCTGGGTCCGGTGGCGCTGGCGCTCGTCAAGCGCGGTGTACCCGCCGACACCAAATTGGCTACCGGGGCAGAAGAGGCGGTCGCTGCGGCAATCGACGCCGACTCCCTGCCGCCCACGAACGAGGTCGGTGCGGGGCGACTGGCTGTTGAACGGTTGCGGGGTGGTGGGCGATGATTGACCACAAGCTCCGCCACACGGCGGACAGGGGCCACCGACGCCCAACCGCGAGGCACGGTAAACTGTCGGCAGGACAATACGACACTAAGAGATCGGAGCCGCCTACTCGTTAGGCCGCTCCGTTATTGCGCGAGGGGGTTCCCCCATGGGCCGCGGCCGGGCTAAGGCAAAGCAGACCAAGGTTGCTCGAGAACTCAAATACAGCTCCCCGCAGACTGACTTCCAGCGGCTCCAGCGTGAGCTGTCAGGCGGCGGTGCCGACGAATCCAACGATCTGGACGGCGACAGCCCAGACGACGCGTGGCACGACGAGCGCGACTGGCACGGCTAACTCACGTACCCATTGTCCGGTGCCGATGCACAGCGCATCGGCACTGTGTTGATTCCGGTTAGTTCTTCTGGCATGGCCAGTTCTCAGAACCTTGGGTGTTGCCCCACCAGCTTGGCGCGGGGACCCTCTTTTCCGCCCTTGGCCACGGTGCCCAGCACCCAGCAGTCCAGGTGCCGGGCGGTCAAGATCGCCAAGGCGCGGTCGGTGTCTTCGGGTGCGACGACGGCGATCATCCCGACGCCCATGTTGAACGTCTTTTCCATCTCCTCACGCGTGACCCGGCCGCGTTGGGCGATCATGACGAACACCGGTGCGGGTGTCCATGTCCCGCGGTCGATCTCGGCAACTAGCCCGTGCGGGATGACGCGTTGCAGATTGCCGGCCAGTCCGCCCCCGGTGACATGGCAGAACGTACGGACATGGGTTTCGGCGGCCAGTGCCAGACAGTCTTTGGCGTAGATGCGGGTGGGCTCCAGCAATTCTTCGCCCAGGGTGCGACCGAACTCCTCCACATAACCGGCCAGGTTCATCCGGTCGATCTCAAGCAGGACCGAGCGGGCCAGCGAATATCCGTTGGAATGCAAACCCGACGAGCCCATCGCGATGATGACGTCACCGGGCTTGACGCGGTCGGGCCCCAGGACGTCATCGGCCTCCACCACGCCGACACCGGTGGCCGAGATGTCGTAGTGGTCGGGTTCCATCAGGCCGGGGTGTTCGGCCGTCTCGCCACCCAGCAGCGCACAGCCCGCACGCACACACCCTTCGGCGATACCGCTGACAATCGCGCTCAGTCGTTCTGGCACCGTTCGGCCAACCGCGATGTAGTCCTGCAGAAACAGCGGCTCGGCGCCGCAAACCACCAGATCGTCGACCACCATCGCGACTAAGTCGAGACCAACGGTGTCGTGCTTATCCATCGCCTGCGCGACCGCCAGCTTGGTACCGACACCGTCGGTGGAGGCCGCTAGCAGCGGTTCCCGGTAGCCGCCGCGCAACGCGAACAGCCCCGCGAATCCCCCGAGCCCGCCGCGTACCTCGGGTCTGGTGGCCTTGACCGCCAGCGGCTTGAACAACTCGACGGCGCGGTCACCGGCTTCGATATCCACCCCAGCCGACGCGTAGGTGATGCCCTGGCCTCTGCCGGAGCTTTTTGCGGGATCCGTCATCGCGATAAAGGCTACCGGGCGGCACGCATCCGCCGGTATCAAACCACTTTCAGCGTCAAGACCGAGTTTTCTCAGTGACCAACCGGGACTTCGTCGGGCGCGAGATTGTCCATCCCGGCTCCGCGCGCCGCATTGTCAAGCATCTGCTCGACGACGTTCTTGCCCAGCGCGGTCTCGCTGGGCAGCTCGATTGGGTACGTGCCGTCGAAGCAGGCGGCGCACAGCCGCGAGGCGGGCTGCTCGGTGGCGGCTATCAGACCGCGCAGCGAGATGTAGCCCAGCGTGTCGGCATTGATGGCGTGGCGCACCGCTTCGAGCATCTCCTCCTCGTCTTCGACGGCGTTGGCGATCAGCTCGGCCGGCGACGGAAAGTCGATGCCGTAGAAACAGGGCCACTTGACCGGCGGTGAGGCAATGCGCACATGCACTTCCACCGCGCCGGCTTCGCGCAGCATCCGCACCAATGCGCGCTGCGTGTTGCCCCGCACGATCGAGTCGTCGACGACGATGAGCCGCTTGCCGCGGATCACCTCTTTCAGCGGGTTGAGCTTCAGCCGGATGCCGAGCTGGCGAATCGTCTGGGACGGCTGGATGAAGGTACGGCCGACGTAGGCGTTCTTCATCAGGCCCTGACCATAGGGAATGCCAGACCCCTGCGCGTACCCCACCGCGGCGGGGGTGCCGGACTCCGGCACCCCGATCACCAGGTCGGCGTCGACCGGGCATTCCCGGGCGAGCCGACGGCCGATCTCGAGCCGGGTGGCGTGCACCGAACGGCCCACGAGCGTGCTGTCGGGGCGGGCCAGATAGACGTATTCGAAGACGCAGCCCTTGGGTGTCGGGTTGGCGAACCGTGTGGAACGCACCCCGTCGGCGTCGATCGCCAGAAGTTCGCCCGGCTCGATGTCCCGCACGAACGACGCGCCGACGATATCGAGCGCCGCCGTTTCGGAGGCCACCACCCAGCCGCGATCCAGCCGTCCCAATGACAGCGGCCGTACTCCATGCGGATCCCGGCACGCGTACAGCGTGTTCTCGTCCATGAAGGTCAGACAAAATGCACCGCGCACGGTCGGCAGCAGCTCCAGCGCCGCCTGTTCCAGGGAGGAATCGGCCGCACCGTGGGCCAGCAGCGCGCCCAGGATGTCAGAGTCCGTGGTCGCCGGGGCCGGACAGCGCCTGGCGATCAGCCCCGCATCGCGAGCCCGCGCGGCGAGCTCGGCGGTGTTGACCAGGTTCCCGTTGTGGCCCAACGCAACACCGGTGCCGGCCGCAGTGTTACGGAATACGGGCTGGGCGTTTTCCCAGGTGGTGTCGCCGGTGGTGGAGTAGCGACAGTGCCCGATGGCGACGTGGCCCTCCATGGCTGCCAAGGTCTGCTCGTCGAATACCTGGCTGACCAGGCCGAGGTCTTTGAAAACCAGCACTTGAGATCCGTCGGCGACGGCGATGCCCGCCGCCTCCTGGCCGCGGTGCTGCAACGCGTAGAGGCCGTAGTAAGTGAGTTTGGCGACTTCTTCGCCCGGGGCCCAGACCCCGAATACACCACACTCTTCACGGGGCGAGTTCAGGTCTTGCTCGGGTTGCTGGACGGTCACGGCTTGGCGGCTCCCTGGGGCGCGGTAAGTGACGTAACGGAGTCTACGGCCACCACCCGTCCGCCGCCGAATCAGGCGCGCGTGTCGGGCCCCGAAAAAAGTGCTTCGCAAGTCTAAACCTGCAGCTCAGGGTTATGTTCAGCGCACATCGAACAGCGGCAGCCAGTGCTCGATCTCACTGGCCCGCGAGCCAGAAACGGCAAGCGCTCCGGCGGTCTTCGCCTCTGCCAGTGATAACAGTCCGCTCGCCAGCAGCAACCAGGTCCGTGGATCGGTTTCGACGACGTTGGGCGGTGTTCCGCGGGTGTGCCTTGGCCCGGAAACGCACTGCACGGCAACGAACGGGGGAACCCGGACCTCGACACTGGCTCCCGGCGCCAGTGCCGCCAAGGTGCGCGCGGTGAGGCGAACCGCGGTCGCCAGCGCGTCCCGCTCGGGCGGCGGGCGGGTCTCGTCGCGCAACCAGTCCGCAATGGCCAGCACGGCCTGGCGGGCCTTGGTCGGATCGGCGCGATCTCGGGCAGTCATAAAAGAGAGAGCCTAAGTGCGGTTGACCCGCTGCGAATAACGCCGTTGCACCGTCAGCGCGGCTATGGCACCGGTCTCATTGATGGCCAGGTGCACCAACATCGGTGCAGCGAGGCTGCCGGAACGGCCGGCCAGCCAACCGAACAGCCAGCCCGCGACACCGGTGACCAGTGCGGTGGCCAACACCGGTTCACCCGTCGCCCGCGCGTCGGCGATGTGGGACAGGCCAAAGGCGGTGGCCTGCAACAGCCTTCCGGCCGACGGGCCGAAAGCGTCGGTACCCGCGGTGGCGAGTGCCGCCCGGAATGCCGCCTCCTCGGCCCAGACCGTGCCGATCGGTATCCGCAGCCCCAGCCAGTCCGCCGCCGATGCGGGTAGTTCGCGCTCCGACATCGACAGCCGGACCATCGGAACGCTTGTCGTCGCCGCGATCGCGGTCGCGGTCACCGCGCCGGCAGCTGACCCCAGGCGTAACCCCGTCCACAGCCGCGGCGGACTCAGACCCAGCGGCGCGCGGGTCAGCACCACTAGCAGCCCACCCACGCCGGCCTGCAGCACCACCCGCCAGGCGGCCGGAAGCCGCGGACTGACGAAGCTCCAGCCAACCAATCCGGCGGCCAAAGACAAGGCCGAAGACCCCGCGCGAAGCCGGCTTATCCGAAGAATCGCGGCAGCACCGCCTCGGACGTCGCGCGCAATTCCGCCAGGGACACCGTGAACAGGCCTTGGACCTCGAGCACGTCCGACGCCTGATCGACGACGCCGATGCGGACGGCCGGCAACCCGCGTGCCTCGCACATCGACCGGAACCGGCTCTCCTCGGTGCGGGGCACGGCGACCAGCACCCGGCCCACCGATTCGGAGAAGAGCGTCACGAACGGATTGGCATCCTCGGGAAGCACTATGCGGCAACCCGTTTCACCCGCCAATGCCGATTCCACGATGGCCTGCGCAAGGCCACCTTCGGACAGGTCGTGCGCGGCGGACACCAGCCCGTCGCGCGACGCCGAACTCAGCACGTCGGCCAGCAACTTCTCGCGCTGCAGGTCGACCGCGGGGGGGAGCCCACCCAGATGCCCGGCGGTGACCTGCGCCCAGACTGAGCCGTCGAATTCGTCACGCGTGTCGCCCAGCAGCATCAGGGTTTCGCCAGGCTCGCTGCCGAACGCCGTCGGAACACGTCGGCTCACATCCTCCAAGACACCTAGCACGCCAACCACCGGAGTGGGCTGGATCGCGGCCGACCCGGTCTGGTTGTAGAAGCTGACGTTGCCGCCGGTCACCGGAATCCCCAGGGCCGCACAGCCATCGGCGAGACCACGCACCGCCTGCGCGAACTGCCACATCACGCCGGGATCTTCCGGCGAACCGAAGTTGAGGCAGTTGGTCACCGCGACCGGAGTGGCACCCGTGACGGCGACGTTGCGGTATGCCTCGGCCAGCGCTAGCTGCGCACCGGCGTAGGGATCCAGCAGGGTGTAGCGCCCCGACGCATCGGTTGACAGCGCGATTCCACGCCCCGTCACTTCGTCGACGCGCAGCACGCCGCCGTCGGCGTGTTCGGCCAGCACGGTGTTGCCGCGCACGTACCGGTCGTACTGCTCGGTGATGAACGCACGGCTGCACAGGTGCGGACTGCCCAGCAGCGCAAGCAAAGTCGCGCGCAGCTCGTCGCCGCCCGCGGGCCGTGGCAGCCCTGCCGACGTGTCGGCGTTCAACGCGTCCTGCGTTTCGGGACGGGCGACCGGGCGCTGGTACACCGGGCCTTCGTGAGCCACCGTGCGCGGCGGCACGTCGACAACCGTCTCGCCCTGCCAGGTGATCCGCAGCCGGTCACCTTCGGTGACCTCTCCGATCACCGTGGCCAGTACCTCCCACTTACGGCATACCGCCAGAAAGGCATCCACGTTCTCAGGCGAGACCACCGCGCACATCCGCTCCTGCGACTCGCTGCAGAGCACCTCGGCGGCCGTCATCTCCTTGGCCCGCAGCGGAACAGTATCCAGGTCGATCGCCATACCGCCATCACCGGCAGAAGCCAATTCCGATGTCGCACAGGACAACCCGGCGCCACCAAGATCCTGGATGCCGATCACCAATCCGCCTGCGTAGAGCTCCAGGCAGCACTCGATAAGCACCTTCTCCATGAATGGGTCACCGACTTGAACCGAAGGCAGCTTTTTGCGGGAGCCTTCACTGTCGAAGGTGTCCGACGCCAGCACCGACACCCCGCCGATACCGTCCAGCCCGGTGCGCGCGCCGAACAGGATGATCTTGTTGCCGGCGCCGGACGCGAACGCCAAATGCAGATCCTCCTGGCGCAGTACGCCCACACACATCGCGTTGACCAACGGGTTGCCCGCGTAGCACGCGTCGAAGACCGTTTCCCCGCCGATATTGGGCAAGCCCAAGGAGTTGCCGTAGCCGCCGATGCCGCGGACCACGCCGTCGACAACCCGGCGGGTGTCAGGCGCGTCGGCGGCGCCGAACCGAAGCTGATCCATCACCGCGACCGGCCGCGCGCCCATGGCCATGATGTCGCGGACGATGCCACCGACACCGGTGGCCGCACCCTGGTACGGCTCGACGTAGGACGGGTGGTTGTGCGACTCCACCTTGAACGTGATGGCCCAGCCGTCGCCGATGTCGACGACCCCGGCGTTCTCGCCGATGCCGGCCAGCATGCCGGCGCGCATCTCGTCGGTGGTGGTCTCACCGAAGTAGCGCAGGTGCACCTTCGAGGACTTGTACGAGCAGTGTTCGCTCCACATCACCGAGTACATGGCCAGCTCGGTGTCGGTGGGCCGACGGCCCAAGATCTCGCGGATCCGCTGGTACTCGTCGTCCTTGAGGCCCAGCTCGTGAAACGGTTGGGGGTGATCTGGAGTGGCCGCGGCATGCTCGACGGTGTCAATCACGTGGGTGCGCGCGGACATCACGGCAGACAGTCTATGAGCCGTGCGAGCTGTCGGTAGTTGCACACCAGATGTCGTGTTAGAGGTGCAAGCGAATCTCTCGTACGGGGTGACCCAGCGCCGCTTCGACCTGCGCGAGGTCGACATGCGCTCCTGCCACCAAGTCGTGTCGAGCATCCCGCCGCAAGCCGGACAACTGACCGTCTCGAAGTTCTCCCCACAGTTGACGAACTCGATGCGGCCGCCCGCGTACGTCTCGATTTTGCCTTCGCGTTCGGGGGTGAGCTGATCAATGGCCTCTTCCGCCCTGGCAGCCTGATCAGCGTCGGGCACTCACTGGGGTCAGAGGGAATCAAGATCAACCAGTGATCGCCCATGCCGCGCGCGAGGAATCCGGAGAGCCGTGCCTACTGCCCTGCCACGCAGAACTGGTTGCCTTCAGGATCGGCAAGCACCACCCAGCGGAAGTTCTCGCCGAAGCTGTGCCGGTCAACCTCGGTGGCTCCGGCCGCCGTCAGCCGTCGCACTTCGACATCCACGTCGTCGGCACCAAAATCGAGATGCACGCGGTTTTTCCCGGGCGTGGGATCAGGAACCTTCTGAAACCCGATCCGGGGTCCGGTCGGGATACCGCGATGAATTCGCCAGGGATCAGCTCGTGGGTCTCGCCACCGAACTGCTCGGCCCACCAACCGGCCAACTTCGCCGGGTCGCTGCTGTCGAACGTGATCATCTCCACTTTGAGCGCCATAACCAGACCTCCTTCTCGCCCGCGAGCGTAGCGTGGCCGCGAGATTCCGCTCGAAATTTCGCGGTGCGGTCACGCTCGCGAACCGCGGCTCACATAATGGGCCGATGTCTCGTCACTGGCCGCTGTTCGATCTCCGCATCACCACCCCGCGCCTGCAGCTGCGCCTGCCCACCGAGGAATTGATTGACCAGCTGATCGACACCGCTCTCGACGGCGTCCATGACCCCGAGCGGATGCCGTTCTTGGAGCCCTGGACGCGGGCGCCGCGCGAAGTCCTGCCGTTCAACACCCTCTCGTACTTATGGCGCACGATGGGCGGCTTCACCCGGGATGCCTGGAGGCTGCCATTTGCGGTGGTGATCGGTGGGGTCGCAGTAGGCGCACAAGATCTGTCTGCCAAGAACTTCCCCATCACTCGCCAGGTGGAGTCCGGCTCGTGGCTTGGACTCACCTATCAAGGGCAGGGCTATGGCACCGAAATGCGTGCGGCCGTGCTGCATTTCGCGTTCGCCGAACTAGGAGCCGAAGTCGCCGGCTCGATGTCCTTTGTCGACAATGCGTCTTCGATCGCGGTTTCTCGTCGCCACGGCTACCAAGACAACGGCATCGAGCGGTTGGCACGCGATGGCACGGCGGCTGAGGCGATTCGGTTCCGGCTGACGCGCGACGACTGGCAGCGTCAGCCCAACCCTGACATACAGGTACAAGGCTTCGACAGATGCAGGACTTTATTCGGCCTTGACGACCGAAATAGCTGACGTAGCAACATTATTCGGGCGCCAGGAACGCTTGCATCGCCATTGAGTAGGCGGCCACGTCGTGTGCCCCCATCACCTCACGCGCAGAGTGCATGGCCAGCTGGGCAGCGCCGACGTCGACGGTAGGGATACCGGTCCGGGCTGAGGCCAGCGGGCCGATTGTCGTCCCGCAGGGCAGATCAGCGCGGTGTTCGTAGCGCTGCAGCGCAACTCCGGCCTGCCGGCACGCCAGCTCGAACGCGGCCGCCGTGCGCCCATCGGTCGCATACCGCAGGTTCGGGTGCACCTTGACCACTGGCCCGGCGTTGACCTCGATCAGATGGCCCGGCTCGTGCCGCTCCGGGTAGTTGGGGTGCGTCGCGTGCGCCATGTCGGCCGAGGCCAGCAGGGAGCCCGGCAGCCTTCGCAGGAAATCCTCCCGGGTGCCACCGGCGCCCAGCACGATGCGTTCTAGCACGGCGCCCAGCAGGTCCGACTGCGCACCGTGGTCGGAGGACGAGCCGACCTCCTCGTGATCGAACAGCACCAAAACGGGCAACACGTCACGCGGCTCGGCGGCCAGCAGTGCCCCCAGCCCTGCATAGCAACTCGCCAGGTTGTCCAGCCGGGGAGCGCTGAGCAGGCTGGCGTCGGCGCCGACCACCCGCGACGGCGTCAGGTCGTGCGTCATCAGGTCGGCGGCCAGCATGTCGGTCGGCGCCACGCCGGCCCGGTCGGCGACATACCCAATGAAAGAGCCGAGTTCGGCCCCCACCCCCCACACGGCGTTGACGTGGCGCTGCGGGTCCAACGCCACCGACTTGCGGTCCTCGGCCAGATGGATGGCCAGCTGCGGAACCCGCAGTATCGGATCGTCGATCCGGACCAGCCGATGGCTGACCCCGCCGCCATCCCGCACCGACAACCGTCCACTGATGCCCAGATCGCGGTCCAGCCAGGAGTTGAGCCAGGCTCCCCCATACGGCTGCAACGCCACCACCCGCCAGCCGGCGATCAACCGGTCGGGATGCTGTTTGACCCGCAGGTTCGGGCTGTCGGTATGCGCACCGACGACCCGGAACAGTCCGTCGGGTCGCTCGGCGCTGTTCCAGGCCACCAGCGAGCCGGCGCGCACCGTGAAGTACCGGCCCGGTTGGTCCGGCCACCGGTCCGCCTCGCTGAGTTCGGTGTAGCCGGCCTCTTGCAGCCGTGCGGCCACCGTGGCGCAGACATGGAACGGCGACGGGGAGGCGTCGATGAACTCGCAGAGGCCTGCTGCGCTGGCCGACATGTCCAACATCATGGCCGTCCGCGCTCACCGTCGCCACGCTGGGCCCGATTGCGCGGCTCTCCCCCTCGCCGCTACGCGGCTGGGGGTACCCCCATACTCGCGCCGCTTCCGGCGCTCACCGTCGCCACGCTGGGCCCGATTGCGCGGCTCCTTACTCGCGCCGCTTCCGGCGCTCACCGTCGCCACGCTAAGGTCAGCAGAGTGCCTCCGGTCCAGCCGCAACCCATCCTCGCGCCGCTGACGCCTGCCGCGATCTTTCTCGTCCTCACTATCGACGAAGGCGGCGAGGCGACCGTGCACGACGCACTGACCGACGTATCCGGACTGGCCCGCGCGATCGGGTTCCGCGATCCGACCAAGCGCTTGTCGGCGATCGTCTCGATTGGTTCGGACGCCTGGGACCGCTTGTTTTCCGGTCCGCGGCCCGCGGAGCTGCATCCGTTCACACCGCTGACCGGACCACGGCACACCGCCCCGGCCACACCCGGCGATATCTTGTTACACATCCGCGCGGAATCCTTGGACGTCTGCTTCGAGCTGGCCGGCCGCATCCTCAAGGCAATGGCCGGCGCGGTAACCGTTGTCGACGAGGTGCATGGTTTCCGCTACTTCGACAACCGCGATCTGCTGGGCTTTGTCGACGGCACCGAAAACCCCGACGGCCCAATCGCAATCAGCTCCACCGCAATCGGCGACGAGGATCCCGACTTCGCCGGCTCGTGCTATGTCCACGTACAGAAGTATGTGCACGACATGGCGGCCTGGCAGTCGCTGTCGGTCACCGAGCAGGAACGAGCGTTCGGACGAACCAAGCTGGACGACATCGAGATGGACGACGACGTGAAGCCGGCCAACTCGCACATAGCGCTCAACGTGATCACCGACGACGACGGCACCGAGCTGAAAATCGTGCGGCACAACATGCCTTTTGGTGAGCTCGGTGCGGGTGAGTTCGGCACCTATTTCATTGGCTATTCGCGGACACCGCGGGTAACCGAGCAGATGCTGCGTAATATGTTCCTCGGCGATCCGCCAGGCAACACCGACCGCATCTTGGACTTCTCCACCGCGCTGACGGGCGGAATGTTCTTCTCCCCCACCATCGACTTCCTCGACGACCCACCGCCCCTTCCTCAAATGCCCACAACCGCAGCCACTCCCGAAACAGCGAACGGCTCACTCTCGATCGGCAGCCTGAAAGGAACCTCCCGATGAACAATCTCTATCGCGATCTGGCCCCGGTCACCGAAGCAGCCTGGGCGGAAATCGAGGAGGAGGCGACCCGAACATTCAAGCGCCACATCGCCGGGCGCCGGGTAGTCGATGTCAGCGAACCCGGTGGGCCCGTCGCCGCCGCGGTCAGCACGGGGCGGCTGATCGACGTGAAGGCGCCCACCGACGGGGTCGTCGCGCACCTGCGGGCAAGCAAACCCCTTGTCCAGCTCCGGGTTCCGTTCACCCTGTCGCGTGACGAGATCGACGACGTCGAGCGTGGCTCCAACGACTCCGACTGGGACCCGGTGAAGGAGGCCGCCAAGAAGCTGGCGTTCGTCGAGGACCGCACTATCTTCGAGGGCTACAGCGACGCGTCGATCGAGGGCATCCGCAGCGCCAGCTCAAACCCGAAGCTGACGTTGCCCGACGATCCCCGCGGCATGCCCGACGTCATCTCGCAGGCGTTGTCCGAATTGCGCCTGGCCGGTGTTGACGGTCCGTACTCCGTGCTGCTGTCCGCCGACGTCTACACCAAGGTCAGCGAGACCACCGAGCACGGCTACCCCATTCGCGAGCACCTGAGCCGGCTGGTCGACGGCGAAATCATCTGGGCGCCGGCCATCGACGGCGCGTTCGTGCTGACCACCCGTGGCGGCGACTTCGACCTGCAGCTGGGGACCGACGTCGCAATCGGGTACACCAGCCACGACGCCGATACCGTCCAACTGTACCTGCAGGAAACGCTGACGTTCCTGTGCTACACCGCGGAGGCCTCAGTCGCGCTCGGTTAGTAGCCGCCCCGCTAAAGGTCCAGTACCAGATCACTTTCCGGAGCCGCTGAGCAGATCAGCACTTCGCCCGAAGCGGGCGGCTCCAGTGGCGACTGGACGTAGGTCGCGGTTCCGGCGACGACTCCGGTGACACAGAGGTGACAAACACCGCTTCGGCAGGAGAACCGGGTTGGCACGTCGCAGGCCTCGGCCAGGTCGAGGATATTGCCGTAACTGCCAGACCAGCTGACCGTGAGCCCGCTACGGGCAAAGGTGATCGACGGCCCGGTGCCGGGCACTCCGGGTGGCGCGTGGGGTGGCTTAGGCGGCGGCCCGCCGACGACGCCCGGGTTGATTGACGGTAGAGCGCCGAACAATTCGCTGTGAATGCGCGCCGCATCGAGCCCCGCCGTCGTGAGAGCATCACGCATGTCGGCCATGAATTGTGTTGGACCACAAAGATACGCGTCGGCGTCGGGTGGCAGCCTCAGCCCGGCGATCGTCGCCAGGTCCAGACGAGTGCGTTCTTGGGTATAGAACACCCGCTGACGGGCATTCGGCAACGAGTCGATCAGCGCGGTGACTTCGGTTGCAAACACCTGGGTCTCACGACTGCGGGTGGTGTGCAGCCACCACACAGCGCGGCTACTGCGGGCTGCCGCCAGCTTGTGCAACATCGCCAGGACGGGAGTGATGCCGATTCCCGCGGAGATCAGGACGACCGGATTGCCCCCGTCGGCGAGGTAGAAGTCGCCACGCGGTGCGGCGGCTTCAACCAGGGATCCCGGCTGGATATGGGTATGCAGCCACCGGCTCACCACACCGTGATCTTCGCGCTTGACGCTGATGCGGTAGGCGCCGGCAGCGAGGTCTCCGGATAGCGAGTAGCTGCGGGTCGGCGCCGGTTCACCGGCACCGGGAATTCGCACTGTGAGATACTGACCGGGAAGCGACGGCGGCAACGAGCCGTGGTCGTCGGCTTCCAGACGAATCGACATCACCTGCGCGCTTTCCCGCTGCACCCCGCTGACCCGCAGCGGGCGAAATCCGTTCCAGCCCGGCTGGGTCCCGACCGGCGGCGCTTTGTCGACCGTCGCGCCGTCATGCACCGTCAGCATGTCCTGAAATGACTGCTGCCAGCCGGGACTGAGCGCGGGAACATCGACAATTTTGCGGAGCTGGTCGACGTCGCGGTTGGGCAGATACAGCAGCGCATCGACGCCGGCAACGCTCAGTTCATGGCGGCCGCGGCGAGTCCGCACAATATCGTTGCCGGCGCGGACCTGTCCCTCAGTGATGACGCGGAAATAGAATCCCGGGCGATGTTGGGAGACAAGCAGGTTGGGCATCTCCGGTTCGTTGAGTCGCAACCCGACCCGATAGCATGTCACCCGCGGCTGGGTGACTTCAAATTCGGCGTCCCCGATGCGGTAGCGGTCACCGATACACACTTCGTCGTCGGGAAGGCCGGTGACAGTGAAGTTTTCACCGAAGTGGCCGGGTTCCAGGTCGTCACGGTTCAGGTAGGTTTTCCAGAAATCGTAGGCCTCTGTCTGGTACACCATCACCGCGCGTTGTTCACCACCATGGCCGGCGAGATCGCCTTGGCCGTCACCGTCGATGTTGAGGCGGCGCACCATGACCGGTCCGTCGACCGGGGTTTTCCAGATCCCCGTGTGGACGACCTTGTCTCGCCATTGCACATTCTTGGGCATGCCCACATTCACGGACACCAGCCAGCCCAATTGCGCCTCCTCGTGGTGTCAACGCCGCAACCCACCCGCGAGCCCGACGCCGCAGAACCCGCCCTATGCCCAGATTGGGTTGTCTGACCCAGAATATGCCACTGAGCTGGGCTGCGTCAACAGCGAAGGCAAGGCTTGCGACAAAGACTATTGCCAGCCGCCAGTTTTGGTGCATACTGGGTTGCACAACCCAGAAATCTCGCAAGGTGGTTCGGAGGCAACGGCGCTGCTATTCGCCGTGGCACCGGAACGCACCGCTGAGGAGGATTCCCATGCCGGCTGTACATCATCGCTACGCCACCATCGACGGTCACCGGCTGTTCTTCCGTGAAGCGGGCGAGCCGGATTCGCCGGCATTGGTCCTGTTGCACGGCTTTCCGACCAGCTCCTACATGTTCAGGAATCTGATTCCGGCGCTGGCGGACCGCTACCATGTGGTGGCACCGGATCATCTCGGCTTCGGCCTCTCCGACGCACCTTCCGTCGCGGAGTTCGACTACACCTTCGATGCGCTGGCGGACTTGACCGCAGGCTTGCTGCGCTCGCTGGGCCTCGACAGGTACGCGATCTACGTGCAGGACTACGGCGCTCCCATCGGATGGCGGCTGGCACTGCGTGACCCAGCCGCGATCACCGGAATCATTAGCCAGAACGGCAATGGTTACGATGCCGGATTCGTCGAGAGCTTCTGGAAAGTCGTGCGGGCGTATCAAAGTGACCAGACAGCCGACAACGAGGCCGCGGTTCGGCAGTTCCTCACCTTGGACGCCACTCGGTGGCAATACCTCACCGGTGTCTCCGACGAGTCGCTGGTGGACCCCGAGTCGTGGTATCACGACTTCGCGCTGATCTCTAGACCAGGCAATTACGAGATTCAGTTGAAGCTGTTCCGTGACTACGCCACGAATTCTCCGCTGTACCCGCGCCTGCACGAGTACTTCCGCGCCAGCCGGGTGCCGCTGTTGGCGGTCTGGGGCCGCGGCGACGAAATCTTCGGTCCGGCGGGCGCGGAGGCGTTTGCCGAGGACTTGCCCGACGCCGAGGTCCATCTCCTCGACGGTGGGCATTTCCTGTTGGAGTCCGCCCTGGACGAGGTCACTGTGCTGATCCGCGACTTCCTCGCTGAAGAACGCGTGGCCGCCTGAGCGCGCCCACGGGTGCAACAGCCCATTAGTGGGCTGGATATCCCATAAACCGGAGGTTCTCCAAGCTAGCCTGACGCGATGGCCCATCCCGACGTCCAGACCGAAAAGCGGTTGACCCCCAAAGGGCGTGCCACCCGCGCTCGAATTGTGCAGGCGACCGCAACGCTGATCGTCACCGAGGGCCTTGCCGCGTTCAACATGGACCGGGTGCGCAAAGCCGCCTCGGTCAGCGGCTCACAACTCGCTCATTACTTCGCCGACAAGGGCGCGTTGGTGCGTGCGGTGATTGCGCGCCAGATCGGCGTGGTGTTGGACTTTCACCGTCAACCGAAGCTCGGGGCGCTGGATTCGTTCGACGATTTCGAACGATGGCTCGACCTCAACATGCGCTACCTCAGACGCATCGGCTACTCAGGCACGCCCACATACCATGCGCTGACCGCACAGCTCGCGAAGTCCGACGAGGCGACGCGCGCCGCGTTGGGAGCGGGCTATCGGCAATGGATCGAGCTCCTCGAGCAGTCGATCCAACGGATGAAGGATGGCCGGATTCTGCTCCCCGGCGCCGACCCGCGCCGGCTGGCGTTGGTAGTCGTCAGCGCCCATCAGGGCGGCGGCACGCTCGCCTATACGTATCGGGCGGAATGGCCGCACGCCGACGCGACTCGCTTCGCGGTCAACTACCTGCGCATGTTCGCCACCGACCCCGAACAACGGGTCGCGCGTCCACCGCGTCGTCCCCGCGCCCGTCGAGCGACGCTGAAAGCGTCCTGACCCCAAGTGCTGAGGCGGCAACGTGGCTGACGACGGCACATCGCGGTTCACCCGCAAGGGACTGGCGACACGGGCCCGCATCGTGGGCGTCGCGGCCAGGCTGATGTTCGAGCGTGGCGTCTCCAACACCAGCCTCGACGAAGTACGCAATACGGCCGGGGTGGGCGGATCGCAAATCTCGCATTACTTCCGCGACAAGCGCGATTTGATCCGTCAGGTCATCGCGAGGCGGCGCAACGACGTCGTGGCTTTCCACACTCAACCACGGCTCGGTGCGCTCGACAGTTTCGAGGCGCTGCAAACATGGGCGGACGCATGCATAGCCGACATCGACGTCGTTTATCGCCACGGCGGGTGCGTGTACGGCTCGTTGGCCGGAGAGCTGATCGACGGCGACGACGAACTGCACGACGACCTTTCCGCCGGCTACGACGAGTGGCTTGACCTGTTCCGCGAGGGCCTCACCGCGATGCGAAGCCGCGGTGAGCTGCGGCCCGACGTCGACCCGCGTCACTTGGCAGCCTCGCTGGTCGTCGCCCACCAAGGCGGCGCGATGCTGACCCACGCTATGGGCGATCCGGAACCCCTGCGGGCCGCCGTCACGGCCGCCGTCGACTACGTGAGGTCTTTTGCGACCCAGCCGAAGCGGCGCAAGGGCCGAACGCGGCGCAACCACAAATCCTGACCCTCAGGCTGGACAAATTTGGGTTTGCTGGCCCATAATAATGGGTCAACTAGCCCATTCGGGAAGGGTATCACCTATGTCCGATACCACGCTGCCGAAGGCGCCTGCTGTGGTGCGTGAACGGGCGGGCGGCGAGACCATGCGCGCGATCATCCTGGACGGGTTCGGCGGGCTGGACAAACTGGTCTACACCGAGATCCCGAAGCCGTTGGCCAAGGATGGCGAAGTGGTGATCGCGGTGAAAGGATTCGGTATCAACCACGCCGAGATGCACATGCGCCGAGGGGAATGGGCGGAAGCCGCCGAAGTCAGCGGGATCGAATGCGTCGGCATCGTCGACTCGTGTCCGGGCGGTGAATTCCCCGTCGGCGCCAAGGTGGCGGCATTAATGGGCGGGCTGGGGCGAACCATCAACGGTAGCTACGCCGAGCACACCCGTGTGCGCGCAGCCAACGTCGCCCTGATCGAATCCGATTTGCCCTGGCCCCATTTGGCCGCGTTACCGGAAACCTATGCCGTCGCTTGGACGTGCCTGTTCCGCAACCTCGACCTGCAGGCCGGACAAACACTGGTACTACGGGGCGCGACCTCGTCGTTCGGTCAGGCCGCGCTCAAGATGGCAGTCGCCGCCGGGGGGCACGTGATTGCGACCGCACGCAGCCAGAAGCGTTTTCCGATGCTCGAACAGATGGGCGCTTCGCGTGTCGAACTGGAGCGACGCGACCTGGCCGCGCACATCGCCGAAGCCAAGCAGGTCGACGCCGTCCTCGACCTGGTGGGCAACAGCACCATCCTCGACTCCCTCGACATGCTCCGGCGCGGCGGTACGGCATGCCTGGCGGGATGGCTGGGTGGACTTGACCCGATCGGTGATTTCAACCCGCTGCTGCGCATGCCCAGCGGCGTCAACCTGAACTTCTTCGGCAGCTTCGTGTTTGGAGCACCCGGCTTCCCGCTTTCCGACGTCCCGCTACAGGACATCGCCCAGCAGGTGGCAGACGGCAGGCTCGACGCGAAGCCGTCGCGTGTCTTCTCCTTCGACGAGATACACGAGGCGCATCGCGTAATGGAAGCCGGAGAAGCCGACGGAAAGATGGTCGTCGTCTTGGACTGAATACGGCCTCTAGTAACAGTTTTCGGTCAGGAAGGATATGACGATGGGCTTGGCATGGCAGCAAGGGCCGCTGGCTACCGCGTCGGTGGGCCACTTCCTCACAGAGCAGCCGCTGCCACCGAGGCTGCTGTACGCTGAGCCGTTGCGGCGCCGCATGCGGGTACGCTTCGCCGACCGGTGGATCGCCGACAGCGAAGATGTCATCCTGTTCCACGAGCCCGGCCGCTACCCGGTGGCCTACTTCCCGCGAGGCGATATCGAATCGGGAATTCTGATCGCCGAGAACCGGATTACTCAGCACCGTGACCTCGGCGAGACGCAGTGGTTCACTGTCAAGGTTCCGGAGCAAGAAGCCAACCACAGTGCATGGCAACACACGGGACTGCCTCGTTTTGCGAGCGTCCTGGACGGGCGGCTGGCATTCGCCTGGCGTGCGATGGATGCCTTCTACGAGGAAGACGAGCGGATCGTCGGACACGCCGCCGATGCCTATCACCGCATCGACATCCGCTCCACCTCAAGACATCTCGTCGTCCGCGATGGCGACCAGGTGGTTGCGGACACCCAGCACCCGCTGGCGCTGTACGAGTCCGGCTTCGCGCCACGCTGGTACGTGCCACGCGACGACATCGACGAAGCAGCACTCAAACCCGTTGACGGACAGACATTCTGCCCATACAAAGGGCTGGCCTCCTACTACGACGTCGGCAGCCACAAACGCGCAGCCTGGTCCTATGTCAACGCCTGGACCGAAGTAGGACGAGTGGCCAACCTGGTGTCCTTTGAACCCGACAAGATCGACGTCTACCTTGACGGCAAGCAGCTACAGCTCGAGCCTGGCCAGACCGTCATCCCGCATGGTGTTGACCGCGGACTCGACACCGATGAAGTGCTGGGCCGGACCGCTTCCGATAGCGCACGATGAAGGCACTGCTCGAGGTCGTCATTCTGCCGGTCTCCGATTCGGCATAGGAAGCGAGAGTACCCATGACTGCGCGAAAAGCCAGTCCAGACCGGGTAATAAGCTTCTCCGACGGTGTGTTTGCGGTGATCATCACCATCATGGTTCTCAAGCTGAATCCGCCGCACCCCGATACATTCAGCGCCTTGCTGCCGCTGTGGCCCACCGGTCTGAGCTACGTAGTCAGCTACATGTTCATCGCGATCGTCTGGGTCAATCATCATCACCTGCTCAACTACGCAGACGAGGCGACGCCGCGGCTGGTGTGGTCGAATTTCGGACACCTCTTTTCGGTCTCGCTGATTCCGTTCACCACGGAGTGGATCGCCGGCAGCAGGCTGGCTGCCGCACCCGTGTCGTTGTATGCGTTCGTGTTCGTCCTGGTGGACATCACCTATCTCGCACTTTGTTGGGAAGCCATCGATCGGCCTTCCCACGAGGACATCTCGCAGCGGGTGCGCAGGATGCTACGGATGCGATCGTTCATCACGATCGGCGGTTTCCTGGCGGCAGCACTGGTGGCGCTCAAATGGCCAGTGGCAGCGATGGTACTGATTTGCTTGTGTCTGATCGGGTATGTACGTCCGGACATCCCCGCACCCAAAAATGCCCGCCGTCAGCCAGGCCAGACAACGTGACCACTCGACCCTCCGTGCTGGTATTCGACGTTAACGAGACGCTGGTCGACATCGAGTCGATAGCACCACTTTTCGGGGAGCTGTTCGACGACGAGCGGGTACTGCGCGAATGGTTCGGTCAGCTCATTATGTACTCGATGACCGCCACGCTGGCGGGATACTATGCGGACTTCTTCACGCTTGGCCAGGGTGTGCTGCACATGCTGGCCGCCGTCCACGGGGTTGACATCACCGATGACGACGGTCGCCGCTTGCAAGAGCGGTTGCGTACGATGCCGGCACACCCCGATGTGGATGAAGGCCTCACGGCACTGCGCGACAACGGCTTTCGTCTCGTCACGCTGACGAATTCGCCGCACCGTCCGGGCTTCCCGACAGCGCTTGAGAACGCCGGGCTGGCCGGCTATTTCGAACACCAGCTGACCGTCGATTCCTGCCGCGCTTTCAAACCGTCGCCGGTGGTCTACCGGCATGTGTGCCAGGTCCTCGATGTAGCGCCTGCTGAGTGCATGATGGTGGCCGCACACGTGTGGGACACCTTAGGTGCGCAAGGTGCCGGCTTCAGCTCCGCGCTCATCACCCGGCCGGGCAATCCACCGCTCCCGGTGGGCAGCCTGCCGCAACCTACCCTGGTCGTCAGTGATCTGCGTGAACTCGCCGAGCGACTCATCATCGGGAGAGACTGAGGCTTACGGCTTCGACAGGAGTACCCATGGCAACCTCGGACGGATTCCACCCTGACTTCGACGAGACGAACCAAGAAGTGACCCGCAACAGGGTGCACCACATCAAGGCGTCGGAAATCAGTTCCGACACCGCGCAAACCGACGGTCTGCAACGCTTCGCCGCGCTCAGCGGTCGATCTGTCGGCGCCGAGAAGATCTGGATGGGTGAGACACACGTCTCCCCCGAAACAGTGTCGGCCAACCATCATCACGGCGAGTCGGAGACCGCGATCTACATACGAAGCGGCAACCCGCAGTTCGTGTTTCACGACGGCATGCAAGAGGTGCGGATCTCGACACAGCCCGGCGACTACATCTTCGTCCCGCCATACTTGCCGCATCGGGAAGAGAACCCTGACCCGGATAACCCCGCGGAAGTAGTGATCGCGCGCAGCACTCAAGAGGCGATCGTGGTCAATCTGCCGGGCCTATTTCCGCTATGACAGCGTGTATCGCTCAGCAAGTTCTCAACGGATTCTTCGACCCGACCTAGCTTGGCTCCAAGGATTTATCAAGGCACAGCCCGCAGCATTGCTCCCATGACCGAAGCACTGGATGAGCTCTCGCTTACCGACCTCATCGAACGTTACGTGCGCCGCCGCGGCCGCCGGTACTTTTGCGGCCAGCGCGACGACGAATACTTCTTCATCGCCCACGCTCATCCCCAGCGCCTCTACGTCCACCTCGGAGTCTCCCGCTGGCATTCTGACGTATTCACGATTCGCATCGCCCCGGCATACTTCTTCCCCGCCACCGAGGATGCTCGGCTGGAGCAATTCGCCGAAGCGTGGAATCAGCAGAACCACGCAGTCATCGCCATCGTGCACGGATCCTCCGACCCCCACCGCGTCGGTGTCTTCGCGAGCAGCTCCATGCGGATGGGCGATCGCATGCCCTTCGAGGATTTCGCATCATTCGTCGACCGCAGCATCACCGCGGCGATCGATCTCTTCCACGAACTGCCACCAGTGGCCGAAGTGCCACCCCCCGCTCAGGAGGCCCAGTCGCTACTGCGCGACGCCGGCTGAACCAATCTCAGGAGACCGCCAAGCGCTCGCTCACGTCGGGGCGCGGATTGCCCATCCGAGCCCCGATGGCAGCCCACGGATCGGCGTAGCGTCCTGGCGCGTTCCGGTAGGCAGCACGGCGCTTGAGCACGAGGCGGGCCAGCGGTACCACCAACTGCATCGGGTAGCGGCGCCAACCGGTGGCGGCCCGCATTTCGGCGAGCATGTCCGGCCAGGAATGATGCTGGAAAGACAACGCCTGTTGCGCGCGCGTGGTGTCCATCCAGTCGGTGATGAACCAGTCCTCGTCGCTGTCGGGGTCACCGGGTCTGCCCTCGGGCAACACGTCGGTCAACCCCCGCGCGGCGGCCAGCGCCTTACCGACGGCTCCCTGCCGCAGCAAGTGTGTGTCATCGCCGCCGATCAACAGGATTTCACCGACCACGTCGGCCGTGGTCGCAGCGGCGAACGCGGCCGCGACATCGCGTACGTCGACGCTGTGCATGCGCCCATCGGTGGGCAGCGCGCTCTCGAAGAACAGCGCGTCGAGGCTGAAGGGCATGGCGCCGGGGTCGACGCTCATGACCCCGCCCAGACGCAAAACCACCCACTGCAGGCCAGACGACCGGACATGTTCTTCGGCTTCGGCCTTGTGCGCGCCGTAGATATCCGACGGCCGCATCGGGGTGTCGTCGCGCAGCAGTTCGTGGTGTCGGTGCGGGTTGCGGGCCCCGTGCACGGCGTTGCTTGACGCCTGGATGAAGCGCGGCGGGCGGGCGGATGCCTCCGCAGCGCGCAGCAGCGCCACGGTGGCGTCGACGTTCACACGGCGCGCCAGGTCTGGCTGGCGATAGATCACCGGGGGTATCACGGCGGCCAGGTGAATGATGACCGTCGGTGATGTCTCGGCGAGTAGCCCGTCCACCTCGGTCGGGTCGGTGAGATCCGCCCACCGCGCCTCGACGCCGTCGGGCAACGACATGGCCGCTTTGCGCTGCGCCTCGGTACCGAGGTCAGACGCAACTACCTGGTGTCCGTCTGCCGCCAGCCGGCGCACGGTTTGCGATCCGACCAGCCCGAAGCCACCCGTGACAAGGATTTTCTCGGTCATCGTTCCCCTGACTATGGGATAGTCCACAAGGATGTGGATATGGCATTCTCTTATTTAGAGAGTACCGTATTCTCTACAGATATAGAGATCCGCGCAGGGTAATGTTCATCACGCTGCGCCCAGGCACGAAGTCAAACCGGAGACAACCATGAACGGTGACGCGCCCGATCATCACGAGCTCGCCAAATGGGATCCCACGTTCACCAAGCAAGTCGCGAACACGGCCGGTTCGGTGGTCAAACGGTGGTTTCGCGCCGAGGTACGGAACGTCGAAAACGTCCCGCCGGTCGGTGGGGCGTTGTTGGTGTCCAACCATTCGGGCGGCATGACCACACCCGATGGGTTTATCTTCGTCCCGCCCCTCTACGACAAATTCGGCTATCACCGGCCGATCTACATCCTGGCCCATTACGGGTTGCTGAAGCTCACGGGTCCGCTGCGAACCTGGCTACTCCGGCTCGGAGTCGTTGACGCGAGCCGCGAAGCCGCCGCCGCCGCACTGAATTCGGACGCGCTGGTGCTCGTGTTCCCGGGCGGCGAGTACGACTCCTTCCGGCCCACCGTGGGCGCCAATAAGGTCGACTTCAACGGCCACACCGGCTACGTCAACACCGCGATCGAGGCCGGCGTGCCGATTGTGCCGATCGTGTCGATCGGCGGGCAGGAAACCCAGCTGTTCTTGGCTCGCGGCAACAACCTGGCGCACCGGCTGGGCCTGACCAAACTCCGGTTGAACGTTGTCCCGTTGAGCTTCGGTTTCCCATTCGGCCTGACGCCAATCTTGCCGGCGAATTTTCCGCTGCCCGCCAAGATCGTCGCCGAGGTGCTCGAGCCGATCGACATCACCGCCCTGTTCGGCGCAGACCCCGACGTCGATGAAGTCGACGCCTATGTGCGATCGGTCATGCAGCGCACCCTCGACCGGCTAGCCAGCCAACGGCGATTCCCGTTCCTGGGCTGAGCATGAAGAGACTCAACGGCATGGACGCCATGCTGGTCTACAGCGAGACGCCCAACCTGCACACGCACACGTTGAAGGTGGTGGTCGTCGACGCGTCGCAATCCCCTGAGTTCGGTTTCGAGGCGTTCCGTGAGCATCTGCACCGACGGCTGCACCTGCTGGAGCCGTTGCGCTACAAACTCGTCAACGTCCCGTGGCGGCTGCATCACCCGGTATGGCGCCCAGACTGCGAGATCAACCTGGACTACCACTTGAGGCGCGTGCGGGTGCCGGCGCCGGGCGGGCCTCGTGAGCTGGACGAGGTCATCGGGCAGCTGGCTTCCACACCGCTGGATCGCAGTTACCCGCTGTGGGAGTTTCACTTCGCCGAGGGGCTGGCCGAAAACCGGTTCGCGGTGATCGGCAAGGTGCACCACGCCCTGGCCGACGGCGTCGCGTCGGTGAACCTGCTGGAACGCGCAATGGGTCTGTCCGACCTCGATGATGGTGTCAGCGACCAGCGCGATACGGGCAAAGCTGCATCTAGGGCGGCTTTGCTGCGCGCTGCTGGACGCGACCACGCCCGCCAACTAGCCGAACTGCCGCGGTTGGCGCGAGATGCCGTGGTGGGGATGACGCGGGTACGCCGCCGAAACAGGCAGCGCGGGGAGCACCCGGATTTGGCGAGCTCGTTCGATGCACCTCCGACTTTCCTCAACCATGTGGTTTCGCCGCAGCGGCGGTTCGCCACGACGACGCTGCCGCTGACCGAGGTCAAAGCGACGGCCAAGGCGTTGGGCATCACGCTGAACGACCTGATACTGACGATCGCGTCCGGCGGATTGCGGAAGCTTCTATTGGACTACGACGGCAAAGCCGAGCGGCCGATCATTGCCTCGGTGCCGACGGCGACCGACAAGTCGGACCGCGTAACCGGCAACGAGATCAGCGGCCTCACTGTGTCGTTGCCCGTGCACATCGCCGACCCCACCCAGCGCGCACGGCTGGTCGCGCTGGCGACCCGGATGGCCAAGGAGGATCACGAAATCCTCGGCCCGCACCTCTACGGACGGCTGATGGCCTACCTGCCGCCCGCGATTGCCCCGGCCGCGTTTCGATGGCTCGGCCGGCGCGACGCACCGAACAAGATGATGAATGTGGCGGTGTCCAGCGTGATGGGACCGCGTGAACGCGGCCACTTCGCGGGCGCGCCGGTCAGCGAGATCTACTCGACCGGTGTGCTCTCGCCCGGCGCCCCGGTCAACATCACCGTATGGAGCTACGTCGACCAGCTCGGCGTCGCGGTACTCACCGACGACGAAACGTTCGACGACCCGCACGAAGCCACCGACGCAATGGGATCTGCATTCGCGGAATTGTGCAGTGCCGCCGGGGTTTACCAGTCGAGTGACTCGGGCGACCGGCCTCAAGCCGCCAAAACGGCATCCAGCGCTGAATAGAACAGGCCCAGTCCGTCGTCCGAGGGGCCGGTCAATGCCTCGATGGCGTGCTCGGGATGTGGCATCAGCCCGACGACCCGGCCGTTGGCCGAGCTGATGCCGGCGATATCGTGCAGCGAGCCGTTGACGTTGTCGTGGTAGCGGAACACCACCCGGCCCTCGCGCTCCAACTCGTCGAGGACGTCCTTCGGCGCCACGTAGCGTCCTTCACCCGACTTCAGCGGCACCAACAGGTCGGCGTCGGGCTCGAAGCGCGATGTCCACGCCGTCGACGTCGACGCCACCCGCAGCCACACATCGCGGCAGATGAAGTGCAGACCAGCGTTGCGGGTCAGGGCGCCCGGCAGCAGTCCGGCCTCGCAGAGCACCTGAAAACCGTTGCAAATCCCCAATACCGGCATACCGCGGCCCGCGGCGGCCACCACCTCGGCCATCACCGGCGCGAACCTTGCGATTGCGCCCGCTCGCAGGTAGTCGCCATACGAAAACCCGCCGGGCACCACCACGGCGTCGACGCCCTTGAGGTCGGCGTCGGCATGCCACAGGTTGACGGCTTCGGCTCCCACCTGCAATGCCGCGCGTGCGGCGTCCACGTCGTCCAGGCTGCCCGGGAACGTGATGACGCCGATCCGGGCCGTCACTGGGCCTCCCTGCTTATCGTCCAGTCCTCGATCACGGTGTTCGCCAGCAGTGATTCGGCAATCTCGGCCAGCTCGGAATCATCAACTGCGTCGTCGACCTCTAACTCGAATCTCTTGCCCTGACGGACATCTGAGATTCCGGGATGCCCGAGCCGCCCCAGCGCGCCGACAATCGCCTGCCCCTGGGGGTCGAGAATCTCCGCCTTGGGCATCACGTGCACGACCACCCGGGCCACCGGCGTTCCTCCTCAAGATCGTTTGCTCCGCCCGGCGACGGCGAGCGCCGATCCGGCGCCACTAAGGAGCCGGGCAGAGGATCCGAGCCAACTGTACCGGCGGGCAGCGCCGCACCGTCCGATCAGGGCACAATCTATAGACATGCAACTTACGCATTTCGGCCATTCCTGTTTGCTCGCCGACTTCGGCAATACCACGTTGCTCTTCGACCCCGGCACGTTCGCGCACGGCTTCGAGGGACTCACCGGCCTATCCGCGATCGTGATAACCCACCAGCACCCCGACCATGTCGACGTCACGCGGCTGCCGGCGCTGCTCGAGGGCAACCCCAACGCCGCGCTGTACGCCGACCCGCAAACCGCCGAGCAATTGGGCGCGCCGTGCCAGGCGGTACGGGTCGGCGACACGCTGCCGGTCGGGGAGTTGACCATCCGGGCCGTCGGCGGCCGCCACGCCGTCATTCACCCCGAAATCCCTGTGATAGACAACATCTCGTACCTCGTCGGCGACGGCGAACACCCGGTCAGGCTGATGCATCCAGGCGATGCGCTGTTCGTTCCCGACGAGCCGGTGGACGTATTGGCCACTCCCGCGGCAGCTCCGTGGATGAAGATCGCCGAGGCCGTTGAATATCTGCGCGCGGTGGGACCGGCCCGCGCGGTGCCCATTCATCAGGGGATCATCGCTCCCGACGCCAGGGGTATCTACTACGGTCGGCTCACCGAGATGACCAGCACCGACTTCCAGGTCTTGCCCGAGGAGAGCGCGGTCACCTTTTGACCGCGAGCAGACGCAAAAGCCGCTTTACGCTCGGCGTGTCGTGGGCTTTTGCGTCTGCTCGCGCTACTTGATGTCCCCGGCGGCACCGCGGCCGGCGGCCCGACCGGAGAAGATGCAGCCGCCCAGGAACGTTCCCTCCAACGCCCGGTAGCCGTGCACGCCGCCGCCGCCGAAGCCGGCGACCTCGCCTGCCGCGTACAACCCGGCAAGCGGGCTGCCGTCGTCCTTGAGCACCCGTGAATCCAGGTCGGTTTCGATGCCGCCCAACGTCTTTCGGGTCAGAATGTGCAGCTTGACTGCGATCAGCGGCCCGGCCTTCGGATCGGTCAGCCGGTGCGGAGCAACGACCCGGGTGTATCGGTCGCCCAGATAGCCGCGGGCGGCGCGGATCGCGGTGATCTGACCATCCTTGGTGAACCGATTGGCCACCTCACGGTCGCGAGCCGTGACCTCGGCTTCCACCGTCGAATAGTCCAGCTGCACCACGTCGGGCAGCTTGTTCATGCCGGTCACCAACTCGCGCAAGGAGTTTGCGCTGACGAAGTCCACTCCCCGGTCGACGAAGGCCTGCACCGGTCCGGGCGGCCCGGGCCGGGCCCGTGAGCGCAGCAGCTCAACTACGCTCTGCCCGGTCAGGTCGGGGTTCTGCTCCTGACCGGACAGCGCGAACTCCTTTTCAATGACCTTGGCGTTTAACACGAACCAGGTGTAGTCATATCCGGATTTGGTGATGTACTCCAAGGTGCCGAGAGTGTCGAATCCTGGATACAGCGGAACCGGCAGTCGCTTGCCACCCGCGTCCAGCCACAGCGACGACGGCCCAGGAATGATCCGGATGCCGTGGTTCGGCCAGATCGGGTCGTAGTTGGTGATGCCTTCGGTGTAGTGCCACATCCGGTCGGGGTTGATCACCCGCGCGCCGGCCTGTTGGGAAATGCCGATCATCCGGCCGTCGACGTGGGCCGGAACTCCACAAAGCATCTGCTCGGGTACGCGGCCCATGCGCTTGGGCCAGTTTTCGCGTACCAGTTCGTGGTTGCCGCCGATGCCGCCGCTGGTCACGATCACCGCTGAGGCGCGGAATTCGAATTCACCCAACGAGTTTCGCGACGACGCCACGCCGCGCGGCTCGGCCGATGGCTCCAGCACGGTGCCGCGAACGCCGGTCACCGCTCCGCCCTCGACAATCAGCTCGTCGACCCGATGACGGTGGACAAACCGCACCGTCGAACGGTCCCGGAGCTGACGCGCGAAGACCTCGACCAACGCGGGACCGGTCCCCCAGGCGATGTGAAACCGTGGCACCGAGTTGCCGTGCCCGCGAGCGTCATAGCCTCCCCGCTCGGCCCAGCCCACAAAGGGAAAGATCTTCAGGCCGCGGGCGTGCAGCCAACTGCGCTTCTCCCCGGCCGCGAAATCGACATACGCGTGCGCCCACTGTCGCGGCCAGTGATCCTCGGGCCGGTCGAAGCCCGCCGTCCCCAACCAGTCCTGCAAGGCAAGTTCGTGGCTGTCGCGGATCCCGAGGCGGCGTTGTTCGGGGCTGTCGACAAAGAACAGCCCGCCGAACGACCAGTAGGCCTGTCCACCGACATTGGCGCTGTTCTCTTGATCGAGGATCAGCACACGCAAACCGCGATCCACCAATTCGCACGCCGCCACCAAACCGGCTAAGCCGGCCCCCACGACGATGGCATCAGCGCCGAACGCGGCCGACCTGGCTGAAGAATCGCTCATGTCGGTACAGGGTAGTGACCCCTTGGAATTACTCGACTAGCAGCGCTTACGCAGCTTCGAGAATCGCCTTATCGGCCCGCCAGTTGTACACCGTCGGTGTGCAACCGTGCATACAGGCAAGGTCGACGGCATCGAGCATTGCCTGCAGCGGGCCGGGCTTGCGCAGGTGGCGAGCGGCGACGGCGACCCGCACGATGCCGCCGCGGCGCGCGATCCGCTCGGCGGACAACACCACCATCCGGCACCACCACGGCTCCGTCAGGAACCCTTCGCCGATGCCCAGCACGCGGGCGCGTGCGGTGGTGTGCCGAACCAGGTCGGTGATTCCGTGCAGATCGGCCAGCAGCCGAAAGCCGTTCCGGGGCAGTGCTTTGACCACACCGGGTGACACCAGCCAACCCGGTGCCGCGAACAGCCGGGTGCGCAGCCCGACATGCTCGAGCACCCGGTCGGCAGCCGTCAGCCGCAGGTTGGCCTCGTGTGCGGGCAGCAGTGCGAATTCGCCGCGTCGCTTCTTGGTGGCCGCGTCGTCGTAGCCGTGCAGCACGATAGCGTCGCCGCCTTCTCGCCGGCTCGTGAGCCACTCGACGGTGCGCGGGTCGTGGTCGAGTCGGTAGTCACCGGACAGCCGCGGAGCCACCAGCAACGACACCGGCACGGAGCGGGCGTCCATCTGGGCGCAAAACGCCTCGACCTCGGCCAGGGTGCGCTCGCCTATCCCCGAGACCGAGACGATCAGTTTTCCGGACACACTCGCAGTGTGCCGATCCCAAATGTCGGGACGGTGAAGGACACACAGACGGCAGGCGTACAGCCGATCGCGATGCAGCTACGGCAGAGATGCGCGCCGGTATCAGGGCGCGAGCGCCTAGCCGGAGCTAATCGGTTCGATATGCTAAGCAACGCCATGGAGAAGGTCCATCCCGCAGCGGCCGATGCCCCGCCGCCCACCGCCCCCACCCTGCAGTCAGGCGTGGGTGACCGCGTCTATCCGGACAAGCTCGATGCCAGGCTGCTGCGGATCTCCGGGGTCTGCATTCTGGCCACGGTGATGGCGATCCTGGACGTCACCGTCGTCAGCGTCGCGCAACGCACCTTCATCGACCAGTTCGGCTCGACCCAGGCCGTCGTCGGCTGGACAATGACCGGCTACACCCTCGCATTGGCAACCGTTATACCGATAACCGGCTGGGCAGCCGACCGGTTCGGCACCAAACGCCTTTTCATGGGTTCGGTGCTCGCCTTCACGCTGGGTTCGTTACTGTGCGCGGTTGCGGCGAACATATTGCAGCTCATTATCTTTCGAGTAGTGCAAGGCGTCGGTGGCGGCATGTTGCTACCGCTGGGATTCATGATCTTGACCCGCGAGGCCGGCCCCCGGCGACTGGGTCGCCTGATGTCGATCCTGAGCATTCCCATGCTGCTCGCCCCGATCGGCGGCCCGATCCTGGGCGGCTGGCTGATCGACACCTCCAGCTGGAGATGGATCTTCCTGATCAACCTGCCTTTCGGGCTCGTCACGATCGCCCTCGCGGCCGTCGTCTTCCAACAGGACCACCCGGCGCGCTCGGAAACCTTCGACGTCGTCGGCGTGCTGTTGCTATCACCCGGCTTGGCGACATTCCTGTTCGCGGTGTCGTCGATTCCGGGCCGCGGAACCGTGGCCGATCGCCACGTCCTGATACCGGCGATCATCGGCATGGCGTTGACCGCCGCGTTCGTCGTGCACGCGTGGCATCGCGCGGATCACCCGCTGATAGATCTACGGCTGTTCCGCAACCCGGTGCTTACCCATGCCAACGTGACGATGCTGGTGTTCGCCGTCGCCTTTTTCGGCGCCTGCCTGGTGCTCCCGAGCTACTTTCAGCAGGTGCTGCACCAGACGCCGATGCAGGCCGGCGTACGCATGATCCCTCAGGGCCTAGGCGCGATGTTGACCATGCGACTGACCGGACCACTGGTCGACAGGCAGGGACCGGGAAAGGTTGTGCTGGTCGGCATCGCACTGATCACCGCGGGTCTGGGCACCTTCGCCTTCGGCGTGGCCAGGCACGCCGAATACCTACCCACGCTTCTGGTCGGGCTGGCGATCATGGGCCTGGGCATGGGCTGCACGATGATGCCTCTCTCGGTGGCGTCGGTGCAGGCATTGGCCCCACACCAGATCGCACGGGGTACGACGCTGATCAGCGTCAGCCACCAGGTCGGTGGCTCGATGGGAACCGCGCTGATGTCGATGATCCTGACCAATCAGTTTAATCGAAGCGAAAGCATAACCGCGGCAAGAAAGCTCGCGGTGCTGCAGCAGCAGTCGGCCGCCAGCGGGGTGCCGGTTGAGCAGTCGGCGGTACCCCCACAGTCACTCGCCACAGGCTTCGCGAACAATGTGCTGCACGACCTTTCGCACGCTTACACAACGGTATTCGTGGTAGCGGTCGTGTTGGTGCTGTCCACCATCATTCCGGCGGTTTTTCTGCCGAGGACGCCGGCGATCCAAACAGCCGGCGAATAGCATCGATCAACCCTCGAAAAGCATTGCCGCGATTCGTCTGACGGTGTCAGCCGGATCCGCCGCCCGCACTTGAGGATTGACGGCATCGTTGAGCCACAGCGTGGAAAACCCATGTACCAGCGACCACGCCGCCAGCTCCGCTCCGGCCGGATCGGCACGCGCGTTGCGGTCCCGCAGCGTCGCCACCCCTCGTGACAGTTCTTCGGCGGCGGCGACCTCGGCGGCGGCCAGCTCGGCGTCGGAGGTGTCGAGCAACGACTTGTTGAACATCACCTGGTAGTGGCCGGGGTGCTCGATGGCAAACCGCACATAGGCCAGTGCCGCGTCGGCGAATTGCGGACGCGCCTCGACGAGCGCCTGGGCCAGCAGCTGAAATCCCTGGGTGGCCAGCGCGGTGAACAACCCGCGCCGGTCGGTGAAGTGATGCGCGGGAGCGGCGTGCGATACGCCCGCGTCTCGGGCCAACTCGCGCAGCGAAATCCGGTCGGCGCCGCGCTCGGCCACCAGCCGCGCGGCTTCGGTGAGAATGACGGCCCGCAGGTCGCCGTGGTGATAGGTGGGGCGGGTCACGCCGCCAGCATAACGCTCTAACTTGACAGTGACTAGATGCCCCATCTAGCTTGGTGATGTTCTTAAACTTGACAATGACTAGATTGGAGAAGTGGAGATGGCTCCGTTGATCACCCTGCTGTTGGGCATCGCCGCAGCCAGGGTCGCCGGTTGGCTCGGTGTCACCTATGCGGACAGCTGGACAGCGGCGATCGCCATCGGGCTGGCGGCGATGTTCGCGCTGACCGGGATAGCGCACTTCGCGCCGCCGCTGCGCCGCGACCTCGTCGCGATCGTGCCGCCGCGATTGCCCAACCCAAGCCTGCTGGTCACGCTCACCGGCGTGCTGGAGTTGTTGGGTGCGGCGGGTTTGTTGCTTCCCGCCACCCGCATGACGGCAGCCGTGTGCTTGCTGGTCCTCATGCTGGCCATGTTCCCGGCCAACGTCTACGCCGCGCGCATGCCCGATCCGCCTACGTCCATGACGACACGACTATCGCTGCGCTCCGTCCTGGAGGTCGTCTTTCTGGGCGCAGCCGTAGCGGTGGCCGTCGGCGGCAGCTAGCAGCCACGCATACTGGTACGCGGTTTCCTTCCATGCTCGGTAGCGACCGCTGACTCCCCCGTGGCCCGCCGCCATCTGAGTCTTGAGCAGCACCGGATTCCCGTCGGCCTTGGCGTGGCGCAGCGCCGCAACCCATTTGGCGGGTTCCACATAGTAGACCCTGGTGTCGTTCAGTGACGTCATGGCCAGGATCGCCGGATACTGCTTAGGCTCGACGTTCTCGTACGGCGAATACGACTTCATGTAGGCATAGACATCGCTGTCGCTCAACGGGTTTCCCCATTCGTCCCACTCGGTGACGGTCAGCGGCAACGAGGGATCCAGGATGGTGGTCAGCGGGTCGACGAAGGGCACCTGCGCAAGGATTCCGGCGAAGAGCTCAGGGGCCATGTTGGCCACCGCGCCCACCAGCAGACCGCCGGCACTGCCCCCCAACGCCACCAACTGCTGCGGTCGGGTCAGGCCAGAGCTTACCAGATGCTTTGCCGTCGCGACGAAGTCGGTGAAGGTGTTTTTCTTCTCCAGCAACTTGCCGTGCTCGTACCACAGTCGGCCCATCTCGCCGCCGCCGCGGACATGGGCGACGACGAACGCCATGCCGCGGTCCAGCAGTGACAAGCGGGCGATGGAAAAGCCCGGGTCTGTGCAGATTTCGTAGGCACCGTACCCGTAAAGCAGTGTCGGCGCAGGAAATTCGGCATCGACGCGGTGCACGACCGACAACGGGATAAGGGTGCCGTCGTCGGCGCGCGCCCAGTCGCGCCGCTCTATGTAATCGGACGCCCGGTAGTCGCCGAGTACGGGTTGCTCGCGTAGCAGCGTGCGCTCGCCCGTTTGCAGGTCCAAGTCGTAGACCCGCGACGGGGTGACGAAAGAACCCGCCCTGATCCGCAGCTTGGGCGAATCCCAATTCGGATTGGCACCCAAACCCGAAGCCATCAGCTCGGAGTCGAACGAAACCTCCTCTGGCTCACCGTAGCTGCCGCCTGAATCGATGGGCCACAGCTGGATTCGGGGTAATGCTTCACGCCGGTAGCTGATCACCAGATGACGGGCGAAGGTGTCCGCATAGTCGAGGCGCACGTCGTCGCGGTGCGGGATCAGGGTGCGTTGTTGAGCCGGATCGTTGACCGGGGTCTCGACGAGCGTGAAGTTCACGGCCCCGTCGTTGTGCAGAATCAAAAACCGGTCTTCGCCCCCAACAACCGCGTGCTCCAAGGAATACTCGATGCCATCGCGCCGTGGCAGCACCACGGTGAATTGCGCTGCGGGATCAGCCGCGTCGGCGTAGCGCAGTTCGGAGGTAATCGCCGATCCCGCGGAGATGACGACATAAGCCTCACTTCGGGTGAGCCCCACCCCGATCCAGAAACGTTCATCGGCTTCGTGGTACACCTGCTCCGACGGCTCTCCTGAGCCGAGTCGGTAACGCCACACCTTATTCGGACGACGGGCCTCGTCCAGCGTCGTGTAGTACACGGTACGGTTGTCGGCGGCCCAAGTCACTCCGGCACCGACCGGGGTGATCTCGTCGGAGAATCGTTCGCCAGTACGTAAGTCCTTGAACCTCATCGTGTATCGTTCGTCACCGACGACATCGACGGAATATGCCAGCAGATTGCCGTCCAGGCTCACCAGGCAGGCGCCCAATGCGAAGAAGTCATGGCCTTCGGCCTCGACATTCGAGTCGAGCAGAATCTGTTCGCCGGGTATTTCGGTGTCCTCGTCCAGGACTGGCGGACTCCAGTCATCGGAATCTCTTACCGGACAACGACACTGGACGCGGTACTGCTTTCCCTCAAAGGTGCGGCCGTAGTACCACCAGTCGCCCTGCCGGATCGGTACCGACAGGTCGGTCTCCTTGGTGCGTGCCTTGATCTCATCGAAGATGCTCTGCCGCAACGACTCAAGGTGCGCGGTCGTCTGGTCGGCATAGGCGTTCTCAGCCTCGAGGTAGGCGATGACTTCGGGGTTGGATTTGTCCCGCAGCCATTCATAGGGGTCGACGAAAAGGTCACCGTGGTACTCGCGTGTGGTCTCGACCCGTTTGGCAGTGGGTGGCAGTGGGATGCCGGTCATGCAGCCGGACCGATCCAGTCGTCGAAACTCAAGCCCGAAATCCGTTCGTATGCGTTGACATAGCGGTCCCTGGTGGCGTCGATGATGTCATCCGGAAGCGGAGGCGGCGGCTTGGTACCGCCGCGGTCCCAACCGGATGCGGGACTGGTGAGCCAGTTACGGACGAACTGCTTGTCGAAGCTGGTCTGCACCACGCCGGGCCGGTACTCTTCGGCCGGCCAGTACCGTGACGAGTCCGGCGTGAAGATCTCGTCGGCCAGCAGCAGGTTGCCGTCGGGGTCGACACCGAACTCGAACTTGGTGTCGGCAATGATGATTCCCTTTCTCAGGGCATGATCGGCGGCCTGTACATAGGTCTGTAGTGTGCGGTCGCGCAACTGGTTGGCGTGTACCGCGCCGACCATTTCGATCACCCGGGCGAACGAAATGTTCTCATCGTGGTCTCCCAGCGCGGCTTTTGTCGCCGGCGTGAACAACGGTGTGTCGAACTTGCTGGCCTCGACCAGCCCGGGAGGCAACGCGATACCGCACACCTTCCCATTAGCCTGGTAGTCCAACAGCCCCGAGCCGGTCAGGTACCCGCGGGCCACACACTCCACGGGGAACATTTCCAGCTGGCGCACTACCAGCGCGCGACCCAGCACCTCGTCGGGAATACGCGGGTCATCTGGCGGTCCGGCCAAGTGGTTGGGGGCGTCGACCAGGCCGAAGAAAAAAACGCTCATCGCGGTCAGGATGCGGCCTTTGTCCGGGATGGTGCTGTCCAAGATGTAGTCGTACGCCGAGATCCGATCGGATGCGACCAGCAGCAGGTGCTCGCCGTCGACGCGGTACAGCTCACGAACCTTGCCGCTGGCCAGATGCTGGTAGTCGGACAATGCGGGACGCATCGGGCCAGCCTATCCGGCAAGCTGGACGCAAAGTGTGCTGGTATCAGTGCTATGAGGTTCTTGCCCTACTCCACCAGACCCCTGCGACTGTTCGTCCAACTGATGAGCGATATCACCGTCACGGTGTGGACGACGATATGGGTGTTCGTCGGCCTCGCCGTACACACGGCCATCTCGACGATCGCCATCGCCGGCCGGCAAGTCGAAAGCGGCTCGAAGGGGGTCGCTGACAACCTGTCGTCCGCGGGTCATGGCGCACAGCACATTCCGTTGGTGGGCGACGCCGTCAGCAAGCCGCTCACCGCGGCTAGCAAGGCCGCACTCGACATCGCGAGCGCCGGTCATGACCTGGACACCACGGCGAGCTGGCTGGCGGTGGTGCTCGCGCTGGCGGTGGCCGCAACACCGATCCTCGCGGTGACCGGGCCGTGGCTGTTCCTGCGAGTGCGGTTCTTCCGGCGCAAGTTGGCGGTAACTGCGTTGGCGGCCAGCGCGGCCGGACAGCAGTTGCTGGCGCTGCGCGCGTTGGCGAACCGGTCGCCGGCCAAACTGGCCAAAGTCAGCGAGGACCCGATCGGCGCGTGGCGCCGCGAGGATCCCGTCATCATTCGTGGGTTGGCGGCGCTGGAACTACGAGCAGCAGGGATCAGGCTGCGCACAAGCTAGTCGCCAGAGTCGAGCAGCATGTATCGCCGGTGGCACACCATCCCCATGGATTCGGTGGAACCCTCGACATGACGGCTGAGCGGATCCATGCGGTTCCAACGGACCTGACTTCGCTCAAGCTTCGCGGTTCAGCCGAGCTGCAGGGCGCTGATCTGCGAGTTGCTCGATGGCGCCGAAAAAAGTGCGTCCTACCAAAAAGGCGGTCATATGCGGTATTCATCGCGATATCGCGGGTGATATCACGTTGCAGAACCACCGGTGTGCACCCGGCCGGTGCGAATCGTTTCGCCCTGATCACCGCGAATTCTTGGCTGTGTAACCCGAATTGGCACTCATCACACAGGCAAAGGGCATAACTTTGGCGTTGTTCGCTGAACCGTAAGGAGCAGCGGTGAAGTTTTGGGCATTGCCTGTGACGGTCGCATTGCTGCTGTTGGCCATCGGTGATGTCGCCGCCACAGCCCGGGCCGAGCCGGTTATGGCGGAGATCGGCGGAAAGCTGGTCGGCTGGGACACCTACCGTCGATTGGATCGGTTGCCGTACCTGAGCGCCGGCACGCAAACCCTGCAGGTGTCGAGCTTCGATCGCAGCGGCGGTGATTTCGACATCTCCACCGGTAACGACAACGGCAGCGGTGGATGCCTCGCGTCCGGCGGTGTCGGCTGTGTCATCGCGGAGGATCGCGGGCCCGGCGAGATTGATTCGATCTGGTTCACCCGCGACGGCGGCAACGTGACCCGGATGGGCGCGATCCGCATCGATCTCGATGGACAGACGGTGATTGATGCGCCCCTGCAATCGTTGGTCAATGGTGAGCTGGGTGCGCCATTCGTGTGGCCTCTGGTGGCCAACGCCGCCCAGTCGGCAGGCGGTGTTTACATCAAGGTGCCGATGCCGTACCGGCAGTCGATGCGGATCAGCGTCGCAAAGAATCTGCAGTACTACCACGTCGACTACCGCAAATTTGCGAACGCGAACGGTGTGACCACTTTCTCGCGTTCCGACCCGGCGCTCGACGTGATCGCCACCCTGCGCGCCGCGGGCACCGTCGACCCCAAGCCGTCGGCGGCCACCGCCGCGCATGACAGGCGGGTCGTTGACCTTGCCCCCAACACCGGCACGCCGATTGCGGAACCAACTGGGTCAGGCATGATTTCGGCGCTGCGCCTGCGACTCCCCGGTCCGGCGGATCAACTCTTGGCCGGCCTTCGGCTGCTAATCGACTTCGACGACCGAACCCTGGTGGACTCGCCGCTTGGGGAATTCTTCGGCGCCGGCCTGGGCACCAACAACGTACAATCGCTGATGTTCGCCACGATCCCGCAGCCCGAAGGTTCATTGGCGCTGTCTGCCTGGTGGCCAATGCCTTTCGCCCACACAGCCCGCGTCACCCTAGTCAATACCACCGGCGATCCCGTCTCCGGGATCGAGACCGATGTGGTGACCACACCGGAACCCCAATGGGCGCCGGCGCTGGCCAGCGGACAGGCCGGCTACTTCACCGCACGTTCGCACGCCGGGCCAACCGTCGCCGGACAGGACTGGTTGTTCGCTGATGAGCAAGGCCACGGCAAGTTCGTCGGCGTCAGCCACACCATCAGGGGTTCGCGCATCAAGACGCGGTTCAGTGACGACGCCGCTTACTTTCTCGAGGGCGCCGAACGCGTCTACACCGACGGTTCGGAGTCGCCGCAGTGGTACGGCACCGGCACCGAGGACTTTTACGAGGGCGGCTGGTATTTCAACGGCGGCAAGCACTTTAGCGATCCGCTCACCGGTCAGCCAGATCAACGTACGGCAACCGGCGGATGCGCGGACTACTGCGTGGCTATGTATCGACTCATGCTCGCCGACGCCATCGGCTATCACTCCGCAATCCGGTTCGGCATTGAGCATGGCAAACGCAACATGGTCCAACCCGACTACAGCTCAACGGCTTTCCTCTACACACAACCAAACGAAACCATCACAGCGGGCGACGAAGTCGGCTCCGCCGACCCGGTGAGTCGGCTCATCCACGGCTATACAGACGCCGACGCCACGGACCAATTGCTGGTCAGCTCGTACGAGGGTAGCGACGACACGCGTCCCGTCGTCGGGCCGGTCCGCAGCACCCACGCTGCGATCACCTTCCATGTCCAGATCCCTGCTGACAACCACGGTGTCCTGTTGCGCCGCACCTCAGACCAGGAAACCGGCTATCAGACAGCTGACGTTGCGGTTGACGGCGTGCCCGTCGGCAACTGGATACAACCGCGCAGCAACACCTTTCACCGCTGGCTTGACGACACTTATCTGGTGCCGGTGTCTCTCACAGCCGGCAAGTCGTCCGTAACGTTCACGCTGACGCCTGTCGCCACCGCGCCTCCCTGGACCGCGAGCCGCTACCGAGCAGACGCCCTGACGGAGCCGTAGAGCGGTTAACCACGACGCGATCCCATCACACGCAGCACCCCAGCTAAGACCACAATCAGCCACGCCGCCAACGCGTCCCAGAAGAAGACCAGCGCGACAGTGACAAGCGAACGCCGGTCGATCTCGACCGACATGGCGTAGCTGGCCGCGGAGTACATGCCCAGCGGAAACACGAACGCCCACCACACGCCGGCGAAGTGCAACATCTCCGGTCGCCGGCTGATGCGGTGCAGGCCAAAGTAAACCAGCGGCGGTATCCATAACGTGGCCACCACCCAAGTCACTACGGTAACGACGCGGACCGTCGGAGCCAGCCAGGTAGGAGCCAGACCGTGGATGGTGTCACCGGCCAGCGTCGCGATCGCCAGGCCGCCCATCAAAATCCATGTGTCGGGCTCGAATCCATCGAGGTCCTGTCGCTCGGCACCGGCGCGCCACAGGATCAGCCACGTCATAAGGGCGTAGATGCAAAGAGCCAGCACCCAAACCGGGACCGCCATCCACAGCCACCAATGCACATGCCGGGCGACCGTCGCGGCCACGATCGAAAGTCCCGACGTACCAACGCTGGCCAGTTCCCACGCGCCATGTGCACCATCCCGTAACGCAGTCCACGACCGTGCCGACATATTGCGCACCGTAAGCACGGTCAGCACCAGCCAAGACGACAGCGCCACCACACCGAGAACCTCTAATACCGTGCGGTGCGATGCCAGCCTGCTGTCCAGCACTGCACATGCGGCGACGAAGGTGAACATGCGAATTATCACGTCGGGATCGCTGAGATCCCAGAAAGTGCGCTTGACGACTCCGACGAGGATTACCAGAACCACCAAGAGCACCAGACCGACGGTGGCCAAGGCACCCAGCGTGTCACTGATCGCCAAATAGTGATGCTGGCGTGCGCTAATCGACAAGATTCCCGTCGCCATCACCGCGGCGAACACGTCGGGCGAAGGTTCGACATCGGCGAGTCGGATAGCGGCCACTCGCCGTTACATCGCCGAGAACGTCACATCGAGAATCTGCCTGGCGCCGCTGGTGACATGGACGCCCGAGTCGTTCACGCTGATTGAGTCGGCCGTGAACGAGATTTTCACCGGGTCGACCGCGTGGTCGCTGTTGGGATCCACAGTGACGTTGGTAATCGGTGGCGCGCCCGTGAACTTGTACACGGGCCCGTTAAACGTCCCCACGCCCAAGCCCGATGTCGTCAGGAGCGTCTCGGTCACTGTGGTATCCGTGACGTCGAAGCTGGCCAGGACTTGCACCATTTGGTTCCGTGTGGAATGCAGCGTTCCCTTGGGCCAACTGACCGGAACCGTTCCGGTGACGGTGTTGGTGAAGATGTCATTGACCGTGGGGTAGTTGGCGGACAGCGTGACCGTCGCTCCGTTCAGGGTGCGGGGTGCCGAGGGTGCGGAGCTCGGTGGCTGAGACGCTGCGCTTACCGTCGCGGTACTGGTGCTCGAGCTGGGGGCCGACTGGTTATGGCTTGCGCACCCGGCGACGAGCACCGCAGCCGTTAAGACCGACGCGAGTTTACTCATGGAGAATTCTCCTTTCGAGCCTGCCCGATGTCCGGATTGAAGCTTAAGCCTCGAGTAGCTCCACCACCAGATGCCGAATGCCGGTGTGCCGGTTGCTGCGTGTCCATTCGACCGGCGCGACGACCCGCACCGAAACGAACCGCGACAGCAGTTCCTCGTAAAGCACCCGCAACTCCAGCCGGGCCAGGTTGGTACCCAGACAGTAGTGCACGCCCTGACCAAAGCCCAAGTGTGGATTAGGCTTTCGGGCGATGTCGAACTCGTCTGCGCGGTCGAACGCATCGGCATCGCGGTTGGCAGAGCCTTCCCAGATCTGCACTTTCTGTCCCGCTTCGATCGACTGCCCACCGAGTGCGACGTCGCGGGTGGCGGTGCGCCGCTTCGACGGTGACGGCGACGTCCACCGAACGATCTCTTCGATCGCCGTCGGCAACAACTCGAGATCGCCACGCAGAACGCCCAATTGCTCCGGATGCTGGGCCAGCGCCAACAACCCTCCCGCGACCGCATTGCGCGTCGTCTCCGCACCTGCGCTGAACAGCAGGCTGAAAAACAGGTACACCTCGAGATCCGAAAGCGCCGGCTCATCCGCGTCGTCGACCATCGCGTTCGCGACCACCGACAGCATGTCGTCGGTCGGCTCCGCACGCTTCGCCGCGATCAGCTCCTGACCGTAGGCGTACATTCGCGACCCGGCCTCCTCGACCGACAATTGCGATAATGCGGCCTTCCGCGAGCCGCCGAAGTCGAATTGCGGCTCGATGGCCTCGAACAGCCAATGCCGTTCGGACTCAGGCACTCCCAACAAGATGCAGATCATCTGCATCGGCAGTTCGGCGGCGACGTCAACCACGAAGTCAAACGGTTCGCCCGGCGCCACCGCATCCAGCAGCCGTCGCGCCCGTCCCCGCAGATCGTCCTCGACGCGACGGATCATCCGCGGCGTCAGCCCGGAGCTGACCAGCCGACGAATCTGTGCATGCCGCGGGTCGTCCATCATGTTGAGCACCTGGCCGGCGATGGCCAGGTCCTGTAACAGCGTGCCGCCGAACGGCCGTGACCCTCCGGACACCGACGAGTACGTCACCGGATCCTTCAGCACCTCAAGGGTTTCCGCGTACGTAGCGACAGACCAGAAGCCCTCTGCATCGGGGGTGTTGTCGGTCGGCTCGTGCCAGTACACCGGCGCCTCGCGGCGATGGATGGCGAACAACTCGTGCGGAAATCCGTTGGCGAAGTTGTCCAGATCGGTGAAATCGATTCCCGCGAGGGCGCCGGCGAGCGTCACAGGATCGCGCCCGGCGTGTACTTGGCCGCGTCCGGGTAGCGGCCGACCAGGGTGTCCACCATCGCGGCCACCTCGTCGACCTGATCGCCGGCGGCACCGGTGAATGCCTTCTTGTCGGCCAGCGCGGCGTCCAGCGCATCGCGGCCCAGCGGCAGCCGCGGGTCGGCGGCCAGCCGGTCCAGCAGGTTCGGCTCGGCACCTTGTTCTCGCATGGCCAGCGCGGTCGCCACCGCGTGTTCGCGAATCACGTGGTGCGCTGACTCACGTCCCATGCCCGCGCGCACCGCCGCCATTAGCACCTTTGTGGTGGCCAGGAACGGCAGATACCGATCCAGCTCGCGCTGGATCACCGCGGGGTAAGCGCCGAACTCGTCGAGCACCGTCAGGAATGTCTCGATCTGGCCGTCGATCGCAAAGAAGCTGTCCGGCAACGCAACCCGGCGCACCACCGAGCAGAACACGTCGCCTTCATTCCATTGCGCGCCGGCCAGCTCAGCGGCCATCGAGGCATAGCCGCGGAGCACCACCTGCAGCCCGTTGACGCGTTCGCAGCTGCGAGTGTTCATCTTGTGCGGCATTGCCGACGAGCCGACCTGGCCCGCTGCGAAACCCTCGGTGACCAGCTCGTGCCCCGCCATCAACCGGATGGTGTGCGCCAGCGACGACGGGCCCGCGCCCAGCTGCACCAGTGCCGAGAGCACGTCATGGTCCAGCGAACGCGGATACACCTGCCCAACGCTGCTCAAAACCGCTGAGAAACCTAAGAAGTCGGCAACACGCTGTTCGAGCAACGTCAGCTTCGCGGCCCCGTCATCTTGACCGCCCAGCAGGTCGAGCATGTCCTGGGCGGTGCCCATCGGACCCTTGATGCCGCGCAGCGGGTAGCGGTCGATCAACTCCCGCAGCCTGGTCAACGCGAGCAGTGTCTCCTGCGCCGCGGATGCAAAGCGCTTGCCCAAAGTGGTTGCCTGCGCGGCGACATTATGGCTGCGCCCGGTCATCACCAGATCGCGATAGGACACCGCTCGCTCGGCAAGCCGCGCCACCACCGCCACCGCATGGGAGAAGACCAATTCCAGCGACCGCCGGATCTGCAGTTGCTCTACGTTCTCGGTCAGGTCGCGGCTGGTCATCCCCTTGTGCACGTGCTCGTGGCCGGCGAGGGCGTTGAATTCCTCAATGCGGGCCTTGACGTCGTGGCGCAGCACCCGTTCCCGTGCGGCGATCGAGTCCAGGTCGACGTCTTCGAGCACCCGCTCGTAGTCGGCGATCGCTCCCTCCGGCACGGGGACGCCGAGTTCGGCTTGCGCCTGCAGCACGGCAAGCCACAGCCGCCGCTCGGCAGCAACCTTGGTCTCCGGCGACCAGATCGCGACCATCTCTGCGCTCGCGTACCGGCTGGCCAGCACATTCGGAATGCTCACAGACAGACAGCTTACGGTCGGCGCCTCGGCTAGGGCCGCGAAAGTGCGACTGGCAACCGATTCCCCGAACAGCGCCGTCGGTGATTGCACCCTCGCGGCCATACTGTTAGCCGATGTACTTCGCCGGCGTGGACCTCGCCTGGGGCGTCCGCAATCCGACCGGTGTCGCCGTGGTCGACGCCGCCGGCCGGTTGGTCGAAGCCGTCGCTGTCCGCGCCGACGCCGACGTGCTGGCCGCCTTGCAGCCGTACGTCCAGGGTGCGTGCGTCGTAGGCTTCGACGCGCCGCTGGTGGTGACCAACCCAACGGGCCAGCGGCCGGCCGAGACGGCGCTCAACCTTGACTTCCGCAGGTTCGAAGCAGGCGCCCACCCAGCCAACACCGGCAAAGCGGAGTTCGCCGACGGCCCGCGGGCGGCACGGTTGGCGCGGGCGCTCGAGCTCGACATAGACCCCCGATCGCCACACACACGGCGCGCCATCGAGGTCTACCCGCACGCCGCGACGGTGGCCCTGTTCCGGCGGTCCCGCACATTCAAATACAAGGCCAAACCCGGCCGCGATCTCGACCAGCTCAAGTCGGAGCTGCTACTGCTCATGGATGGCCTGGAAGGCCTCGCACAGGCTGCTGTGCCGTTGCATGTCGCCGCTCACCAGGGTTGGGTCGAGCTACGCCGACAAGTCAAAGCTGCGCAGCGGAAGAGCGAGTTGCGCCGCGCCGAAGACCCGATCGACGCGGTTGTCTGCGCCTATGTCGCGTTGTACACCGAGCGCTGCCCAACCGGAATCACCCTCTACGGGGACCTCGCGACCGGCTACATCGTGACGCCGTCGCTGCCGCCGGACCTGGTTCCGGCGCCACGCCGTAAAAGGATCAGATCCGCACCGGTCGCTGATCGACGGGCGCCAGCACGTCGATGAGGTCAACCACCGTCGAAAGTGCCGCATCCCGTGGGTCTCGCCCCTCGACCAGCGCGGAGACCACCGAACCGTCGACCGCGCAGATCAGTGTGCACACCAGCTCGATGCGAACGGAGCGACCCGAGCGCTCGATTGCCTCGGCCACCGCCTCAGCGCGCTGCCGCAGGCTGCGACGCATGCTTTCCTGCAGCGCGGGCAGGCGGGTACAGGCGATATGGCGCTCATATCGCGATATCAGCTGATCGGCGAGGCCAGGACCGGACACGTCTCCGACGAGCAGTTCAACCAGCACTTCAGCGGTGGTCTCCGGTCCCCGACGCCGCCGCGACAACGCATTGACCCGAGCGCGTAACTGCGCCACCTCGAGCATTCCGACATGTTCGACCGCGCGGGCGATCAAATCGTCCAGGGAGGAGAAGTAATAAGTGGTCGACGCCAACGGCAGACCGGCCCGCCGGGCAACCGCCCGGTGGCGTACCGCTTCGAACCCACCTTCGCCAAGCAGCTCGGCGGCCGCGCTCACGAGTGCGTACCGCCGACGTTCTCCTTTCGGAGTAACTGCTGCAGTCACGCCTAGTCAGTGTGCCAGTGAAAATGGTACCGCATTGCCATTTCGGCCAAACGCACATGGCATGATGTGCGGCATGCCCGACTTGAGCCGCCGCGCGGTGCTCGGTCTCGGCGCCAGCGCCGCCGTCGGCGCGGTGAGTGCGTATGCGCTGAACGTACTGGTCCAGCCACGGCCGTCACACGCCGCGCCGGTGTCGTGGACCGCACCCCAAGTACCGTTGGCGCCGCCTCCACCGCCACTCGAGCCGGCTCCGGCGACTCAGGCCGCGCCGACCATGACGACGGGCTCGTTCGTGTCCGCCGCGCGTGGCGGGGTTTCGACCAACTGGGCGATCGCGCGTCCGCCGGGCCAGACCAAGCCGTTGCGACCCGTGATCGCGCTGCACGGAAAGGGCAGTGACGCGTCCACCGTGATGGCCGGCGGCGTGGAGCAGGGCTTGGCGCAGGCGGTCAATGCGGGGCTACCGCCGTTCGCGGTGGTAGCCGTCGACGGTGGCGGAAGTTACTGGCACAAGAGGGCTTCTGGCGAGGATTCCGGAGCCATGGTGCTCGACGAGCTCATCCCGATGCTGAGTACGCAGAACCTGGACACGTCACGGGTGGCGTTCTTGGGCTGGTCGATGGGCGGCTACGGCGCGCTGCTGCTGGGCGGCCGGCTGGGCCCGGCCCGCACCGCAGCGATTTGCGCGGTGAGCCCGGCACTATGGCTATCCCCCGGGGCGGCCGCACCGGGCGCGTTTGACGGCGCCGGCGATTGGTCGGCGAACAACGTATTCGGCATGCCCGCGCTGTCGTCCATCCCCATCCGGGTGGATTGCGGCGAAAGCGACCCATTCTACGCCGCGACCAAGCAGTTCGTGGCGCAGCTGCCCAACCCGCCCGCGGGTGGCTTCTCGCCCGGCGGGCACAACCCGGGCTTCTGGAGCTCGCAGCTATCCGCCGAGTTGGACTGGATGGCGCCGCTACTAACGGCCTGAGTCTTATGCCGAGCAGACGCAAAAGCACCGACACACCCGGCGTGTCGGGTGCTTTTGCGTCTGCTCGCGCCACGCCGTTCGACTGGAATCTGCCCTACGCGTGGCCACGCAAACCCGTACTGGCGGGCAACGTTGTGTGCACGTCGCAACCCCTTGCCGCTCAGGCGGGGCTTCGCATGCTCGCCGAGGGTGGCAGCGCCGTGGACGCGGCCATCGCGACCGCCATCACGCTGACGCTCGTCGAACCGGTGTCCAACGGAATCGGCTCCGATGCCTTCGCTATCGTATGGGATGGCCGCCAACTGCACGGTTTGAACGCATCCGGGCGATCCCCCGCCGCCTGGACGCCAGAGTACTTTGGCGGCAACGCTGTTCCCGCGCTCGGCTGGAACTCGGTCACCGTGCCCGGAGCGGTGTCGGCATGGGTGGAAATGCACGCCAGGTTCGGCAGACTTCCATTTGAAAAGCTCTTCGAGCCGGCAATCTCCTATGGCCGCAACGGCTTTCTCGTCTCACTGACCGTCGCGTCGCAGTGGGCGGCTCAGGTGCCGCTGTTCGAGGCACAACCGGGGTTCGCCGAAGCGTTCATGCCGGGTGGACGAGCACCGAAACCCGGTGAGCTGTTCAGGTTTCCCGACCACGCGGCGACGCTGGAGAAGATCGCCGCCACCAACGGCGAGGCGTTCTACCGTGGGGAACTCGCCGCGAAACTCGAATCCCACGCGAGTGCCAACAGCGGCGTCATGCGCGCCAGCGACCTGGCCGCTCATCGCGCCGACTGGGTCGGCACCATCAGCGGAAGCTACCGCGGCTACACCGTCCATCAGATACCGCCCAACGGCCAGGGAATCGTGGCCCTGATCGCCCTCGGACTCCTCGAGCAGTTCGACATGTCTTCGTATCCAGTCGATTCCGCCGACAGCGTGCACCTCCAGATCGAAGCGCTTAAGCTCGGCTTCGCCGATGCGCAGGCATTTGTGGCCGATATCGATCACATGCCGCTGCACCCGGAGCGCTTGCTGGACAAGGACTACCTGAAACGGCGGGCCGCCCTGATCGATCGAAGCCAGGCGAAGCCGGCCGAAGCCGGCACCCCGAACGGGGGGACCGTCTATTTGACCGCCGCCGACGCGTCGGGGGTGATGGTGTCGATGATCCAGTCGAACTACATGGGATTCGGCTCGGGTGTGGTAGTTCCGGGCACCGGCATCGCCCTACAGAACCGAGGAACGGATTTCGCTGCGGCCCAAGGGCATCCGAATCAGGTCGGGCCGAGTAAGCGTCCATACCATACGATCATCCCGGGCTTTGTGACCAAGGACGGCGCACCGGTGATGAGCTTCGGGGTGATGGGCGGACCGATGCAACCCCAGGGTCACGTGCAGGTGCTGACCCGCATCGCCGACTACGGTCAGAACCCACAGGCAGCCTGCGACGGCCCTCGGTTTCGCTGGATACAGGGTTTGCAGGTGAGCTACGAGAAAGGTTTTCCCGACTCAACTCTGGACGAGCTGCGCCGGCGCGGGCACGACCTGGTCGCCGTGGACGACTACAACCAGTTCGGCAGCTGCCAGGCGATCTGGCGGCTCGATGACGGGTACTTCGCCGCGAGTGATCCGCGCCGAGACGGCCAAGCCGCAGCATTTTGAGGCCTGCTAGACGCCGATCGTACCCTCGGTGGCCTTGAGGCCGATATCACTGCGGAAGTGACTGCCCGGCAGCCGGATTGAACCGAGAATGTCGTAAGCCTGTGCGCGCGCCGCGGGCAGATCGGCGCCGGTACCCACCACCGATAGCACCCGGCCACCCGAGGAGACGATCGCGCCGTCGTCGCGTCGCGCCGTTCCCGCGTGCAGCACCCCGTCGGCCTCGGAGCCGGCAACGACGTCTCCGACGCGCGGGCGTCCGGGATAGTTTTCGGCCGCCAACACTACCGTCACGGCCGACCCGTCGCGCCAGCGCAGCTGCTCGAAGTCGGCCAGCGTGGCGCTGGCCGCCGCATGCAGCAGCTGCCCGAGCGGCGTCTCCAGCAAGGCCAACACTGCCTGCGTCTCGGGATCGCCGAAGCGGCAGTTGAATTCGACCACAGCAGGCCCGTCTGCGGTTATCGCGAGACCAATATAGAGCAAGCCGTTGAACGGACTGCCACGCCGAACCATCTCGGCCGCAACGGGTTCGGCGATTCCGGCCACCATCTCGCGGTAGGAGTCGTCGGCAAGCCACGGCAGCGGCGCGTAAGCGCCCATGCCTCCGGTGTTGGGTCCGGTGTCCCCCTCACCAACCCGCTTGAAATCCTGAGCCGGCAACAACGGCACTACGGTTTCGCCGTCGACGACACAGAACAGCGATACCTCCGGGCCGTCGAGGTAGGACTCCAAAAGTACGGGGTGGCCGGCCTCGAGCAGTCCGGCGGCGTGGGCGCGGGCGGCGTCGCGGTCGGGCGTCACCACGACACCCTTGCCCGCGGCCAGATGGTCGTCCTTCACCACCCACGCCTGGTCACCGGCAGCAGGTCCGAACCGATCCAGGGCGGCGTCCAAATGTGCCGGGGTGTCCACTATTTCGCTGGTCGCGGTGCGCACACCGGCGGCCGCCATGACTTCCTTGGCGAACGCCTTGGAACCTTCGATGCGGGCAGCGTCCTTGCTAGGTCCGAAGCAGACGATGCCGGCAGCGCGCACGGCGTCAGCTACCCCGAGCACCAACGGCACCTCGGGGCCGATGACCACCATGTCGGCGCGGACCTTGCGCGCCAACGCGACGACGTCCTCGGCGGAGGTGACGTCGACGTCGTGCTGCTCGGCCACCCGCGCGGTGCCGGCGTTACCCGGCGCGATGACCAGCCCCGTAACCTGCGGATCTTTGGCGAGCGCCAGCAGCAGGGCATGTTCACGGGCACCGGAGCCGATCACCAGAACGCGCACGACACGTCACTCTATCGGGGCTGCCCGCCTTCCTGAACCCGCCAGGCGCTTCGGCGGGCCGCCCCCTCTCGGCCCGCCGGAGCACGACTCGCTAAATCTACCGGCTAGCCGTTCGGTAGCACAGTCCAAGCAGATCGCGCCTGAACGCTCAGTGCGGCTTGGTACCCGAGTGCATTTTCAATGCGTTGCCGACGTTGGCCTTCTTGTCCTCGCCGGCGCCCTTCGCAGCGGCCTTCTTGCGCTTTGCCACGACGGTGTCGACAGCGCCATTGAGGCCCGAACCCCGCGGAAACCCGAGGTAGTGGGTGAGGAAGACGGCCATCTCCTTCAGTTCGGCCTCGCTGAGTTCCCCGTTGAGCAGGGCGGCGTTGATCTGGATCTCGGCCAGGTCGCGATTTCCGGCCGCGGTCACCGCCGTCAGCGTCATGATGCGCTTGTCGCGCATCGACAACCCCGGTCGGGTCCAGATGCTGCCGAACAGGTGATCGACGGTCAGGTCGAAGTACGCGTCGCCCTCGATATTGGGCATCTCCCAGCCGTAGACCTCGTTCATCTTCTCCAGGCCCTTGCGGCGCAGCTCGTCCATCACGTCTCTTTCTCTGTGTGCGGTACCCCAAGAGCGGGTCCCAGCCGCTCGAGCGCCAGCCTAGCCAGCGGCAGGTCGACCGAGACCTCGTCGGCCAACGCCAGCGCCAGGCTGAGGTCCTTCTCGCCCAGGCCCCGGGTGTGCATGAACCCGTCGTAGAGGAAGTGGCCCGGCTCAAGGTCTTTCGTGTCTTCACGGAACATGATCGCGCCGGCGCCACCGGTCAGCTTGTCGGTATGACGCACCACGTTTCCGAGGTCCTGCAGGTTCAGGCCGGCGGCCTCGGCCAGCTTCCACGCCTCTCCCACCGCCGCCCACGTGGTGTAGGTGAGCATGTTGCGCGCCAGCTTCATTCGGGTGCCAGCGCCGGGTGGGCCGGCGTGCACCACCAACTCCGCCCAATGCGAGAAGGGCTCTTTGACACGGGCGAAGATCTCGTCGCTGGCGCCCACCATGGTGGCCAGCTGACCAAAACGCGCGGCCCGCCCGCCACCGCTGATCGGCGCATCGATGACGTGAATGCCCTGCGGTTCCAGCTCGCGCGCGAGCTCCTCGGCGGTGGTGTCGCTGATCGTGGAGTGAATCGCAATGATGGTGCCGGGCTTGGCGTTGCCCGCCAGCTCACCGACCACGTTGCGCACCTGCTCGTCATTGAGCACGGTAACGCTGATGATGTCAGCATTGGCGACATCGGCAACGCTGTCAGCCAGGCTTGCTCCTCGTTCCGCCAACGGCGTCATAGCCTCGGGCCGGATGTCGTAAACCGTTAGACCGCCCGGCCATTCGACCATTTTCTTGGCCATCGGCGTGCCCATATTGCCCAGGCCGATGTAACCCAACTTCAGCTCAGTGCTCATGACCGGATTATCTGTCCGCCGTCAACATTGAAGATCTGCCCGGTGATCCAGGAGGCCTGGTCGCTGAGCAGGAACAAACACATGCCCACCAGATCGTCCGGTGTCCCCATCCGGCTCAGCGGGATCTGCTGCACCATCGTCTTGACCAGCTCGCCCGGAGTGACGGTCCTGGTGGCTTCGGTGTCGATCGGCCCGGGTGCGATGGCGTTGATCCTGATCTTCATTCCGCCCAGCTCCCGAGAGAGCTGCTGGGTCAGCCCATTAACGCCGACTTTGGCCAGACCGTAAAAACCTGAGTATAGCCACGCCGCGGTGGACGACTGGTTGACGATCGCGCCGCCGCCCCGCTTGGCCATGTGCTGGTACACCGCGCGAGTACAGATCAGTACCCCGTCGTGGTTGACGCTCATGAATTTCTTGTAGTAGTCGATCGGCACGGTCATCAGCAGGTCGAGTTTCATGCCGCCGTAGATCGCCGCGTTGTTGACCAGGTAGTCGATCCCGCCGAACTCACTGACCGTGCGATCGGCCATGGCCTTCGCCGACTCCTCGTCGGAAACGTCAACCGGAACATGGATCGCCGTGCCGCCGTCGGCGACGATCTGCTTGGCCGCACTTTCGGCGGCATCGGCGTTGATGTCGGCGACGACCACTGAGGCACCCTCGCGGGCCAGGGCCTGGGCGTATGCCTGCCCGATGCCCTGCGCAGCTCCGGTGACGATGGCCACCTTGTTTTCAAACATGGCTTCCTTCCTGCCCAATATGGGGTTATGGCCTTTGTCCTTGCGTCGAACGTGCACTGGCTGCGATATTTTCGCGAAGTTTTCGCCGTGAGTACACGCTCGGCGAGCAAGACAAAGCGCTAACTCGCAGCGGTCGCGATGAGTTTGGCTTCCAGGTACTCCTCGAAACCAAGCAGTCCCATCTCGCGGCCGTTGCCGGACTGCTTGTAACCGCCGAACGGCGCATCCGCGGAGTACCAGACGCCGCCGTTGACGTTGACGGTACCGACCCGCAGCCGCGCCGCGACCCCTGCGGCACGAGCAGGGTCAGCGCTGAACACGGTGCCCGACAGGCCATATGGCGAGTCGTTGGCAATGCGCACCGCATCGTCGTCGCCGTCATGGGCGATCACCGTGAGCACCGGGCCGAAGATCTCCTCCTGCGCGACCCGCGCGTCGTTGCCCAGGCCTGCGATGACGGTCGGCTCGATGAAGAACCCGACGTCCCGGCCGGCCGGCCGGCCGCCACCGCACGCAAATGTACCGCCCTCGGCGATCGCCGAGTCCAAGTAGCCCTGTACCCGGTCGCGCTGTCGAGCCGAAATCAAAGGCCCACAAACCGTTTTGGAATCATTGGGATCGCCGGGCTTGATCGAGCCCATGGTGCCCGCCGCGATCGCGACAGCCTCGTCATAGCGCGCCCTGGGCACCACCAGCCGCGTCGTGATCGCGCAGCCCTGCCCGGCGTGCATGGATGCGGTGAATGCCGAAACCGCGCACGCCCCGGCCAGATCGGCGTCGTCAAGCACGAGAAATGCCGACTTGCCACCCAGCTCCAGAAACACCTTCTTGATGCCGGCGGCGGCGTCGGCCATCACGCTGCGGCCGGTGGCCGTCGAGCCGGTGAACGAAACCATGTCTACCCGGGGGTCTTTCGCCAACAGCGCTCCTACGCTGTGGTCGCTGGACGTGACGATGTTGACCACCCCCGGCGGAAAGTCGGTGTGCCCGGCGATGAGCTCGCCGAGCACCGCCGCACACCAAGGTGTATCGGGCGCCGGCTTCAGGACGATGGTGTTGCCCGCGGCCAGTGCGGGACCCAGCTTGGCGAGATTGATCTGGTGCGGGAAGTTCCACGGGGTGATCGCGCCGACGACGCCGACGGCTTCCCGGGCGATGGTGCGCCGAGTGGGGATTCCCATCGGCGACGCCTCACCGAGATCCTGATTCCACACATACGATTCGGCCGTGTCCGCTGAGAACGCCAGGTCGTTCACCGGGCCTTCCAACTGGGCTGCGGCGGTAAGCATTCGGGGCGCACCGACTTCTGCGATGGTGATCTCCCGCAACTCTTCCGCGTGTTGCTGCATCGCATCACGCAACTGGCGCACGCACCGCACGCGTAATTCGGTGTTGCGCGACCAGTCAGTCTCGTCGAAGGCACGCCGTGCGGCATCGATGGCGCGGCTCATGTCTTCGGCGTCGGCGTCAGCGGCGACGCCCAGCACCTCCTCGGTGGCCGGGTTGACCGTGGGGAAGGTGCCCGCACTGCCCGGACACGGTTTGCCGCCGATGAACAGTGCACTAACGCCGTCGGCGATCAACGCCATATCTCGCTCCAATCGAATGGACACTTGTCCGATATTGCCCCCTCGAACCATAGCCTTCGGGCTATCTACGGTGCAAGGGCTCATCTCGGCGTCAGTGAGCGGGGCATACCGATATCCATCTGAGCAGGATAATTAGTGGCTGGAGTTGCTTCACTACGTGTCCATCCTCTAGCTTGGACATGTGTCCAGCGACGCACTGGTTACCACTCAACCCGAGGCCGGCGGGGCACCACGCAACCGCCGCCAAGAGGAAACCTTCCGCAAGGTGCTGACCGCAGGCATGGAGACGCTGCGGGAGAACTCCTACGCCGACCTGACCGTGCGCATGGTGGCGGCCCGCGCCAAGGTGGCCCCTGCTACCGCCTACACCTACTTCTCGTCGAAGAACCACCTGATCGCCGAGGTCTACCTCGACCTGGTGCGTCAGGTTCCCTACTTCACCGACGTCAACGACCCCATGCCCACCCGCGTACATCAAGCGCTGCGCCACCTGGCCCTGGTGGTCGCTGACGAACCCGAGGTCGGCGCGGCGTGTACCGCGGCGTTGCTCGGCGGCGGTACTGACCCGGCGGTCCGCGACGCCCGCGATCGGATCGGATCGGAGATCCACCGCCGCATTACGTCTGCCATCGGGCCCGGGGCGGACCCCGGCACCGTGTCGGCGCTGGAGATGGCCTTCTTCGGCGCACTGGTGCAGGCCGGCAGCGGGGAATCCACCTATCACAAGACCGCTGACCGGCTGGCCGACGTAGTCAGGCTCATCCTGGCCGGAGCAGAAACATCAAACGGGAGCGAGCAATGACGATTCATGTTGGCGGTCCCGAGCTGATCCTCGATCCCTACGACTACGACTTCCACGAAGACCCGTATCCGTACTACAAGCGGCTGCGCGACGAGGCCCCGCTGTACCACAACGAGAAGCTGGGATTCTGGGCGTTGTCGCGGCATCACGATGTGCTGCACGGCTTCCGTAACAGCACCACGCTTTCCAACCGCGACGGCGTCTCCCTGGATCCGGTGTCACGCGGACCCCACGCGTCGAAGACGATGTCCTTCCTGGCCATGGACGACCCGGATCATCTGCGGCTGCGCACACTGGTGTCAAAAGGCTTCACACCGCGCCGGATTCGCGAACTCGAGCCGCGGGTGACGGAGCTGGCCCACCAGCACCTAGACACGATGCTGGAGAAGGCCGGCAATTGCGAAACCGTGGACTATGTCGCGGAGTTCGCCGGCAAGCTGCCGATGGACGTGATCTCCGAACTGATGGGCGTGCCGGTGGCAGACCGCGACCGCATCCGTGCCATGGCCGATGGCGTGATGCATCGCGAGGACGGTGTCAACGATGTGCCGGCTTCGGCGATCGAGGCGTCGATCGGCCTGATCGTCTACTACCAGGCGATGATCGCCGAGCGCCGCAAGAAGCCGACCGACGATCTCACCTCGGCACTGCTGGCGGCCGAGATCGACGGCGACCGGCTCACCGACGAGGAAGTTCTCGGGTTCATGTTCTTGATGGTGATCGCCGGCAACGAGACGACGACCAAACTCCTTGCCAATGCCGCGTTCTGGGGTTACAAGAATCCCGATCAGCTGACGCCGATCTACGCCGACCTGGCCAGGGTGCCGCTGTGGGTTGAGGAAACCCTGCGCTATGACACGTCAAGCCAAATCCTGGCCCGCACCGTCTCCGGAGAACTCAACCTCTACGACACGACGATCCCCGACGGGGACGTTCTGCTGCTGCTCCCCGGTTCAGCCCACCGCGACGAGCGGGTGTTCGACAATCCAGACGACTATCTGATCGGGCGCGAAATCGGGTCCAAACTCATGAGTTTCGGCAGCGGCGCGCACTTCTGCCTGGGCGCCCATCTGGCCCGGATGGAAGCCAGGGTCGCGCTCACCGAGCTCTTCAAGCGAATCCGCGGGTACCAGGTCGACGAGGCCAACGCCGTCCGCGTCCACTCCAGCAATGTCCGCGGATTCGCCCACCTACCAATCACCGTGGAGGTTTCCTGAGATGCCGCGCTTCGAACCACATCCGGACCGCCGGCCGGCGATCGTCGCCGGCGCCTCGTCGGGAATCGGAGCGGCCACGGCGGTTGAGCTTGCCGCCCACGGCTTTCCGGTGGCACTGGGCGCTAGGCGGCTGGACAAGTGCCAGGAACTCGCCGAAAAGATTCGCGCGGACGGCGGTGAGGCCGTCGCGTTGCCGCTCGACGTCACCGACCCGGACTCGGTCAAAGGATTCGTGCACCGTGCCACCGAGCAGCTCGGAGACATCGAGGTACTTGTCACCGGCGCCGGCGACACCTACTTCGGCAGACTGCACGAAATCGACACCGAGACTTTCGAATCGCAGGTCCAGATCCACCTCATCGGGGCGAACCGGTTGGCCACCGCCGTGCTTCCGGGCATGATCGAGCGTCGGCGCGGCGACCTCATCTTCGTGGGTTCCGATGTTGCGCTGCGCCAGCGTCCGCACATGGGCGCCTACGGTGCGGCGAAAGCCGCACTGGTCGCGATGGTTACCAATCTGCAGATGGAGCTCGAGGGAACCGGGGTTCGCGCGTCGATCGTGCACCCCGGGCCGACGAAGACCGGGATGGGCTGGAGTCTGCCCCTCGAGTCGATCGGCCCTGCGCTGGAGGACTGGGCCAAGTGGGGTCAGGCCCGCCACAACTACTTCCTGCGGGCCGCTGATCTCGCCCGCGCGATCACGTTCGTCGCGGAGACCCCCCGGGGCGGCTTCGTGGTCAACATGGAACTTCAGCCGGAAGCACCGTTGGCCGAAACCAAAGAACGGCAACAACTCAGGGTCGATGAGAAAGACTTGAACTCATGACTTCGCGAAATGACGATGCGGCGCGAGGCACGAGCGCCGAAAAGGAGTGAGCAAAATGACAACTGCTGTCGTGCCACGGGTTTCGGGTGGCGAGGAAGAGCACGGGCATCTCGAAGAATTCCGCACCGATCCGATCGGCCTGATGAAGCGAACCCGCGAAGAGTGCGGGGACGTGGGCTGGTTCCAGCTGGCGGACAAGCACGTCATCCTGCTTTCCGGCGCCAACGCCAACGAGTTCTTCTTCCGTTCCGCCGACGAGGATCTCGACCAGGCCGAGGCGTATCCCTTCATGACACCCATCTTCGGCAAGGGTGTGGTGTTCGATGCCAGCCCGGAGCGCCGCAAGGAGATGCTGCACAACTCGGCATTGCGTGGTGAGCAGATGAAGGGTCACGCCACCACCATCGAGGGCGAAGTAAAGAAGATGATCGCCGACTGGGGCGACGAAGGCGAGATCGAATTGCTCGACTTCTTCGCCGAGTTGACCATCTACACCTCGACGGCCTGCCTGATCGGGCTGAAATTTCGCAACCAGCTCGACGGCCGGTTCGCGCACTACTACCACGAGCTGGAGCGTGGAACCGATCCCCTGTGTTACGTCGACCCCTACCTACCGATCGAAAGTTTCCGGCGCCGCGACGAAGCGCGAGTAGGGCTGGTGGCACTGGTCCAGGAGATCATGGACCAGCGAATCGCCAACCCGCCCAAGGACAAAGGCGATCGCGACATGCTGGACGTGCTGGTGTCCATCAAGGACGAAGAAGGCAACCTTCGGTTCTCCGCCGACGAGATCACCGGCATGTTCATCTCGCTGATGTTCGCCGGGCATCACACCAGTTCGGGCACATCCGCATGGACGTTGATCGAGCTGATCCGCCACCCCGACGTCTACGTGGAGGTGGCCAAGGAGCTCGACGAGCTCTACGCCGACGGCCAGGAGGTGAGTTTCCATGCACTGCGCCAGATTCCGAAGCTGGAGAACGTACTCAAGGAGACGCTGCGGCTACACCCGCCGCTGATCATCCTGATGCGGGTGGCCAAGGGCGAGTTCGAGGTCGAGGGCTTCCCGATCCACGACGGTGACTACGTGGCCGCATCTCCGGCAATCTCCAATCGGATTCCCGAGGATTTCCCCGACCCCGACTCGTTCGACCCGGACCGGTATGAGAAACCGCGCCAGGAAGATCTGGTGAATCGGTGGACCTGGATCCCGTTCGGGGCGGGCCGGCATCGTTGCGTCGGGGCCGCGTTCGCCCAGATGCAGATCAAAGCCATCTTCTCGGTGCTGTTGCGCGAGTACGAGTTTGAGATGGCCCAGCCCGCCGACAGCTACCACAACGACCACTCCAAGATGGTCGTCCAGCTGGCCAAGCCGGCCAAGGTCCGCTACCGCAAGCGCGGAGCGTAAGGACTACGGCTCATGGGCGCTGAAGTATCCAAAGGCTTCCGGATCAAGGCGGATCTGGATCTGTGCCAAGGCCACGCCATGTGCGAGCTGGAGGCACCGGACTTCTTCCGCGTACCCAAGCGGGGCAAGGTCGAGATCATCGACCCCGAGCCGCCGGACGACGCCCGCGACGAGGTCGAGCGGGCGGTCGAATCATGCCCTACCCAAGCACTATTCATCCAAGACATCAGGAAGGCTGACTAATGTCATCTCAAGCGTCACACTCACGCGAGGCACTCGAGGACTGGGTCGAACGCTGGCTTGAGGCCAACCGGGCGGCGGAGCGGGCAGGCGACTGGACGCCGCTGGCGGATTTCTACGCCCCCGACGCCACCTACGGATGGAACATCGGCCCGAAGGAAGACGTGATGTGCGTCGGCATCGACGAGATCCGCGACGTCGCGTTAGGCCTTGAGATGGAGGGCCTGGAGAACTGGCAGTACCCGTATCAGAGGGTCATCATCGACGAGAAGCAGGGCGAGATCGTCGGCTTCTGGAAGCAGGTCGCCACCGACTCCGACGGCTCTCAGTCCGAGATCTACGGCATCGGCGGCAGCTGGTTTCGGCTCAACGCCGACGGCAAGATCGAATGGCAACGAGACTTCTTCGACTTTGGCCACGTCCAGGCTCTGTATTTGGAACTGATGAAGGCGGGGAAGCTCTCCAAGGGCATGCAGAAGCGGATCGAGCGCAGCCTGGCGGGTGAAAAACTGCCTGGCTACTACCCGCTCGGCCGGGCCCCGGTGCCCATCTGGTAGCTCCCGGCGGACTGATTTGGCAACTAACCTACACTCAACCAAGCGGTTGCTTCGACGGAGCTTCAGGCCGTGCGTAACCGACGTTCAACGATGAAAGCAGGTTTACGGTGAAGACCAAGGGCGCACTGATCTGGGAGTTCAACCAGCCGTGGTCCATCGAGGAAATCGAGATCGGTGACCCCGTCAAAGACGAGGTAAAGATCCAGATGGAAGCCGCGGGCATGTGCCACTCCGACCACCATCTGGTCACCGGCGGCATCCCGATGGCGGGCTTCCCGGTGCTCGGCGGACACGAGGGCGCCGGCATCGTCACCGAGGTTGGACCCGGCGTCGAGGACCTGGCACCTGGCGACCACGTGGTCCTCTCATTCATCCCCTCCTGTGGGAGCTGTCCGACGTGTCAGTCGGGTATGCGCAACCTGTGTGATCTCGGTGCTGGGCTGCTGGCCGGCGCGGCGGTCAGCGACGGCACGTTCCGCATCCAGGCCCGCGGCCAGAACGTATTCCCCATGACGCTGCTGGGGACGTTCTCCCCGTACATGGTCGTGCACCGCAGCTCGGTGGTGAAGATCGATCCGTCCATCCCGTTCGAGGTGGCCGCGCTGGTCGGCTGCGGTGTCACCACCGGCTACGGTTCGGCGGTCCGCACGGCCGACATCCGCCCGGGCCAGGACGTCGCCATCGTAGGCGTCGGTGGGGTCGGCATGGCAGCGCTGCAGGGTGCCGTCGCCGCCGGTGCCCGCTATATCTTTGCGATCGACCCGGTGGAATGGAAGCGCGATCAGGCGCTGAAGTTCGGCGCCACCCACGTCTACCCCGACATCAACGCCGCGCTGATGGGCATGGCTGAGGTCACCTACGGCCTGATGGCTCACAAGGTGATCGTGACCGTCGGTGAACTGCATGGCGCCGACATCGACAACTACCTCAACATCACCGCCAAGGGCGGCACGTGTGTGGCGACCGCAATCGGCAGCCTGCTGGACACCAGCGTGACCCTGAACCTGGCGATGTTGACGCTGATGCAGAAGAACCTGCAGGGCACGATCTTCGGCGGCGGCAACCCGCAGTACGACATCCCCCAACTGTTGGCGATGTATAAGGCCGGCAAGCTGAACCTGGACGACATGGTCACCACCCAGTACCGGCTGGAGCAGATCAACGAGGGTTACCAGGACATGCTGGACGGCAAGAACATTCGCGGTGTCATCCGGTACACGGACGCCGACCGGTAGCCTCACCGGCGCCAAGGGAGGCACCATGACCCAAACCGCCCAGTCCCCGGCGCTGACCGCATCGCAGTCCTCGTGGCGGTGCGTGCAGACCCACGATCGGGAGGGCTGGCTGGCGCTGATGGCCGACGACGTCGTCATCGAGGACCCGATCGGCAAGTCCGTCACCAATCCCGATGGCAGCGGTGTCCGCGGGAAAGAGGCCGTCGCCGGCTTCTACGACAACAACATCGCCGCCAACCAGCTCACGATCACCTGCGAAGAGACGTTCCCGTCGAGTTCGCCCGACGAGATCGCCCATATCCTGGTGCTGCACAGCAAGTTTGACGGCGGCTTCACCAGCGAGGTGCGTGGGGTATTCACCTACCGCGTCAACGACGCCGGGCTGATCGCCAACATGCGCGGGTACTGGAACCTCGAGATGATGAAGTTCGGCAAGGACGAATCACCGGCCTGAGACGGCGCACCTATGCTTGAGCGCATGCCGTCGATCTTCACCAAGATCATCAACCGTGAACTGCCCGGCCGCTTCGTGTACGAGGTCGACGACATCGTCGCCTTCTTGACGATTGAACCCATGACGCAGGGGCACACGCTGGTGGTGCCCCGCGCCGAGATCGATCAGTGGCAAGACGTCGACGGCGCAGCCTTTAGCCGCGTCATGGAGGTGAGCCAACTGATCGGGAAGGCCGTGTGCCGGGCATTCGGAGCTCAGCGCGCCGGCGTGATCATCGCCGGGCTCGAGGTGCCTCATCTGCATGTTCACGTGTTTCCGACCCGCAGCCTGAGCGACTTCGGTTTCGCCAACGTCGACCGCAATCCGTCGCCGGAATCGCTGGACGAGGCGCAGGCCAAGATCAAGGCGGCGCTGGCTCAACTGAGCTAAACAAGCTCGGAGTGGGCGGCGACATCGCTGACGCGCGGCAGGCTGACGCGGAAGCAGCAACCTTCCCCCACCGCGGTCTTCACGGTGACGACGCCGCCGTGTGCGCGCACCAACGAGTCGACTATCGACAGGCCCAGCCCGGTGCCGCCGCTGGTCCGTGCCCGTGACGAGTCGGTGCGGTAGAACCTCTCGAACACCCGGCCCGCATCCTCTTCGCTCATGCCGGGACCTTTGTCGGCGACCTCGAGCACGGCGTCGTCGCCATCGGTGCCCACCCGCACGGTGATGTCGGCAGTGTCCGGCGTGTGTTGTATGGCGTTGGCAATGAGGTTGCTCAGCACCTGGCGCAACCGCGGCTCGTCGCCGAGTACTTCGGGTGTCCCCGGGCCATCCAGGACCTGCATGGTGATACGGCGCTTGGGGTCCATCGCCTCCGCGTCGTGCACGGCGTCGCTGGCCAGCGCCAGCAGATCCACCCGATGGTGTTCGAGCGGCCGCTGCACATCCAGCCGGGCCAGCAGCAGTAAGTCGTCGACCAGCAGGCCCATCCGGCTGGCTTCGCTTTCGATGCGCGACAGCAGCATGGCCACGTCGCGGGCGGCGCCCTGCCGGTATAGCTCCGCGAACCCGCGAATGGTCGTCAGCGGGGTGCGAAGCTCGTGGCTGGCGTCGGTGATGAACCGTCGCATCCGCTCCTCGGAGCCGCGGGCCGTTTCCGCCGATGACTCTGAGGACGCCAGCGCTTGCTGAATCTGAGCGAGCATCCCGTTGAGCGCCAACGAAAGCCGGCCCACCTCGGTCCGGGGATCACGTTCCGGAACCCGGCGATCCAACTGGCCAGCCGCGATCGCCGCCGCGGTTTTCTCGACTTCGGCCAGCGGCCGCAGACTTCGGTACACCACCGCGTAGCCGGCCAGCCCCACGACGATCAGCACCGCCACCCCAATGCCGAATTGCAGGTAGACCAATGACCGGACGGTGTGCTGGACATCGGACAGATCGATCGCCACCGTGGTCAGGCCGTGTGGACCACGCACCGACACCGCGCGCCACTGGATGTCCGAGCCGTTGACCGACGGCAGCGTCGTCGGAGAGGGGCCGACGTCATTACTGGGCGGCAGGGCCGGTTCGGCGTTGCGATCGTTGATGGCCGTGAAGGTGGTGCCGTCGACGCTGATGCCGCGCACGTAGAACTTCGACGGCGGCCGGCCGGGGTCGGGACCCTCATAGGGCGGCGCTGCCTGCCGCCGCGGGGCCTGCGCCCAGCTCCGGGAAGCCTCGAGCAATGTCGAGTCGATCCTGCTGACCAGGCTGTGACGCAGTATCGAGGTGACTGCGATCCCCGAGGCCGCCAGCCCGCAGGCCACCAAGACCAGGGTGCCGGCCACCAAGCCCACCCGCAGCGGCAATCCGCGTCGACGCTGTTTGGCCATTTCCATCTATCTCGCCGGGTGAGTGTTCGGTTGTTCAGCGCGGCTCGCGCAGTACATAACCGACCCCGCGCAGCGTATGCAGCAGCCGTTTCTCGCCGGTATCGATCTTGCGGCGCAGGTATGAGACGTAGGACTCCACGACGTTGACGTCACCTCCGAAGTCGTAACGCCACACATGGTCGAGGATTTTGGGTTTGCTCAGGACGGTGCCCGCATTGATCACGAAGTAACGCAGCAACGTGAACTCGGTGGGTGACAACGAGACGGGTTCGCCGGCCTTCCATACCTCGTGGGTCTCCTCGTCGAGTTCGATATCGGCGAACGTCAGCCGGGCATTGTGCGGTTCTGAGTTGCCCTTGCCGGACCGTCGAAGGATGACTCGCAGCCGAGCTACGACCTCCTCCAGGCTGAACGGCTTGGTGACATAGTCGTCGCCGCCCAGGGTCAGTCCGGCGATCTTGTCCTGCAAGGAGTCGCGGGCTGTCAGGAACAACGCCGGGGCGTCGATACCGTCGGCACGCATTCGGCGCAGCACCCCGAACCCGTCCATTCCGGGCATCATCACGTCGAGAATCACCGCGTCGGGGCGGGCCTCGCGAGCCCGATCCAGGGCCTGGGCTCCGTTGGACGCCGTGTAGACCTCGAACCCCTGGAACTTGAGGCTCACAGAGAGGAGCTCGACGATGTTGGCCTCGTCGTCGACGACGAGGACACGAGCCTCCGGTGTCGATTCGCGTTGGGTTGCTGCTGTCATGAGGTCAGTTCTCTCGCACTTAGTTGAACGGTACCTTGACAATCATTGTGTAATTCCTGGCAACTCGGTACCAATGGTCTGAAAGTATTCTGCCAGCGCTCATTGTGTCTGTTCGTCGTGCCCGGCGTTAGTCAGGGCACACCGCGAATACACTCGTTGGATGAATCTCGGCAAAAGCATCGTCGCTATTGCGACCGCTCCCGCGCGAATCGGGCTCGCTGCCACAGACGCGAGCTTGAAGCTCGCGGCCACAGGCCTGAGCCTGGCGAAACAGGTGCTCGGCGATGACGGCGGCAGCGGCTCTAACGCCATGACCAACATGCTGGGGATCGACGACGCGCTGGCGCGTGCCAATCGGCTGGCCAGACTGCTGGACGACGATATGCCGCTAGGACGCGCGATAGCGCCCGACGGGCCGATGGACCGCCTGCTGCGGCCGGGCGGGTTGGTCGACCTGGTGACGTCGCCCGGTGGTCTGCTCGATCGCCTGACCGCGGAGGGCGGCAGCCTGCAGCGCGCGCTGCAACCCGGCGGGCTGGCCGATCGGCTGCTGGCCGAGGACGGGATGATCGAACGCTTGATGGCCGAGGATGGGGTGGCCGAGCGGCTGCTGGCCGAGGGCGGACTGATCGACCAGATCACGTCGAAAGACGGACCGCTGGAACAGCTCACCGACCTCGCCGACACCCTCGCGCGGCTGGCGCCCGGAATGGAGGCGCTGGAGCCCGCCATCGCCACCCTGCAAGACGCCGTCACAGCACTCACCCTGGTGGTCAACCCGCTGAGCAATATCGCCGAACGCATCCCGCTGCCGCGGCGCACACCCCGGCGTTCTCCGTCGCGGCCGGTGCGCTCGCAACGCATCATCGACAGTGACTAGTGACGACCGGTTAGGCTTGCACCCGGTTTTTGCCTCCTTAGCTCAGTGGTAGAGCACTCGCCTTGTAAGCGAGCGGTCGTCAGTTCAATCCTGACAGGAGGCTCTCATTGTTTGCGTTGGTGCAGTCGCGGTGACCAGTCAGATTAGGGTCGACCCGGGATGCCTTGCAGACCATCCCGGACGCCTTGCAGATCCCCTTGGATGCCTTTCAGATCATTTTCGATCCGTTGCAGATCAGAAAGGGCATTCTGGAGGCCCGGCTGCATCTCGACCTGGGTGCCAGGTCGGTACTGAGGACAGTACGAGAAGACAGCACCGGCGGTGAAGTCGACGCTTTGACTGGCGTCCCAGATCGACGATCCCTGCACGAAACGGACGGCCTCATCGAAGTTGGGTTGATGCGCAAGAAAATCGCAGACCGCATGCCCGTGGCTCGTCACGTATTCCTGGCTGGGAACTGGCACGCCAACGTGTTTCAGCGTGTCGACCAACGCCCTGTCGGCAATGTCGAGCTGCGGAGCGGCGGGTTTCGGGGGCACGAAGGTTTTGGACGGCGCGGCCGACGGCGGGTCTTCGGCGGGCTGCGCCGTCTGCTGTGGGTGGCGGGCCACGAACATCACCACTAACACGGCGGCGACGGCTATCAATGACAGCGGCAACGCCGCAAGGGGAACGACGCGGCGCAGCAGACTCTTACGCCGGCGAGGCTTGCGTTCGCTTTTGGCAAACTGCTCCCAGATGTCGTCGACACCCTCGGTCTCAGACGCTTCAGCAGCCTCGGATTGTGACGCCTCCGGGTGGTGTCCTAGGCGCTCGTCGAGCAGTTCGTCAAGCTGTCGGCTCGAAAGCTGACCGCCCTGCTCACGACTCGACAGGCGGGCAAGAGCGATGCGCCGCAATTCTGAGTCGATCGTCTCGCGGTCGCGCATATCAGTGATTCTGAGCGTGTCACGACATTGTTACAAGTCCCTGTAAAACACCGGGCACTCCAGCGAGCGCTCCCGAACTCGCCTCTTCCGTCAAATAGCACGCGCTGCGTTATGGCTCGGCGTAGCCTCCGCGGCAGGGGCACACTCCTCTGCGCCCAGAAGGAACACATGATCATGGGCAACAAGCTGACCCCGCACTTCGCCGATGTGCAGGCACACTACGACCTGTCGGACGACTTCTTCCGCCTATTTCTGGACCCGACCCAGACCTACAGCTGCGCGTACTTCGAGCGCGAAGACATGACGCTCGAAGAGGCGCAGATCGCCAAGATCGACCTGGCGCTGGGCAAGCTGGGTCTGCAGCCGGGCATGACGCTGCTCGACGTCGGCTGCGGCTGGGGCGCCACCATGCGGCGAGCCATCGAGAAGTACGACGTGAACGTCGTGGGCCTGACGTTGTCGAAAAATCAGGCGGTCCACGTGCAGAAGTCGTTCGATGAGATGGACAGTCCGCGCAGTAGACGAGTGCTGCTGAACGGCTGGGAAGAGTTCGCCGAGCCCGTCGACCGCATTGTGTCGATCGGCGCGTTCGAGCACTTCGGCCCTGACCGCTACGACGACTTCTTCAACATGGCCCACAACATCCTGCCGCCTAACGGTGTGCTGCTGCTGCACACCATCACCAGCTTGACGAAACAGCAAATCATCGACCGCGACTTGCCGATTACCGAAGAGCTCGTCCAATTCTTCAAGTTCATCCTTACCGAGATCTTCCCAGGAGGCTGGACGCCGACGATCGAGATGGTGGGAGAACACTCGGCGAAAGCGGGTTTCACGCTGACCCGCCGCCAGCCGCTGCAACGCCACTACGCCAGGACGCTTGACCTGTGGGCAGAGAACCTGGAGAAACATGAAAGTGAAGCCATAGAAATTCAGTCCCGAGAGGTCTACGAGCGCTATGCGAAGTACCTGACCGGTTGCGCGAGGCTGTTCCGGGTCGGCTACATCAACGTCAACCAGTTCACCCTGGTGAAGTAGTGATCGAGTCCCCCGCCGGAAAAGAGGTCATCCATAGCGGCAACCAACAGGTGAGTGAAATCCAATGACTGACTTGCGTGTTGGCGTGATCGGCCTAGGCGAAATCGGCGGCGGTGTCGCGGTCAGCATGGCTCGACGCGGAAGGCTACCGTGTGTGTTCGACGTGCGTCCAGACGCCGCCGCAAGCCTGGAAGGGGTTCCCGCACAGCTCGATTCGATCGCCAGCGTGACGACTAACTCGGATGTCGTGCTGATCACGGTGGTCAATGCGGAGCAGGCGCGCGACGTCCTGGTCGGCTCGGGTGGACTTCTGGCCGCCGCGAAGCCGGGTTTGATCGTTGTGTTGCTGTCCACGGTGTCGATTACAGAGTTGCACGAACTCGCGGCCCTCTGTGGTGATGCAGGCGTCACGCTGCTCGACTGCGGAGTCACCAACGGCGACAAGGCCGCCAAGCACGGAATCGTCGCAATGATCGGCGGCCCCGAGGAGGAAGTCGCAAGAGCACGCCCAGTGCTCGACGACTTTGCCAAAGCAGTCCTGCATTGCGGGCCTGTTGGATCCGGCATGACGACGAAGATCGCGCGCAACCTTATTCAGTACGGCTGTTGGGCCGTGGTTGACGAGGCCGCGAATCTGGCTGCGGCAAATGGCGTTTCGCTACAGACCCTGCTATCGGTGATGCGAGAAGCCGACTCCGACGGTAAACAGACTTTGCGCCTACTAGATGTCCGCGCAGCCGGCTTCACGGTGCCCCCCGAATACGCCGACCGGTCGGCGGCATTGGCCGATAAAGATCTCGACGCCGCAGCCGACCTGGGCACGACGCTGGGTGTCTCCACACCGCTGGCACAGGCGGCCAAGCCGATGATGCGTGATGTGTACACCGGCCACCGCGGCTGACCTAGTCACACCTGCTGGAAGCGCTTGTCACGGAGCGCATTAACTCACCGAGATGTCTGAGCGCGGTGGTGTACTCATGGTCCAGTGGTGTCCCGTAGCCGATTACGATCCCTTCTGCACCGAGACGTGTTCCGTGCCAGAAGAGGCTTAGACCGGTAAGGGCAACTTTGCGCTGCCGCGCGGCGGTCAGCACATCGGGCTCCGCCACGTCATCGGGAAGCGAGACCACCGCATGGAGCCCGGCAGCGATTCCATGGACCGACACTGTCGGCGCGGAACGGTCCAGGGTCGCGACGAGCGCATCGCGGCGATTTCGGTAACGACGCCGCATCCGCCGGATGTGCCGATCGAGAATTCCCGACTCGATCAACTCTGCAAATGCCAACTGCGCCAAGACATCAGTGCCGCGATCCGCGCGCCGCTTGGCTTCGATCACCGGCTCGACCAGTTCGGTCGGTAACGCCAGCCAGCCCAGGCGGAGACCCGGAGCCAGGCTCTTGCTGGCGCTGCCGGCATAGATGACATGCTCGGGCGCGAGTCCCTGCAGCGCACCGACGGGATGGCGGTCGTAGCGGAATTCCCCGTCGTAGTCGTCTTCGATCAGATAAACCCCACGTGTGGCCGCAATCCGGGTGAACTCGGTACGCCTCTCTGCGTCGAGCGTCGCACCCAACGGCGCCTGGTGCGCTGGCGTGAGGACCGCGGCGGCAGCAGATTTGGTGAATCCTTCTGGCCGTGCACCGCCGTCGTCGACATCCAGCGGGACGGCGGCCAATCCGCTGGCCTCTGCGATTGCCCGGTGGTCGGGAAGACAGGGGTTTTCCAGGGCGATCCATCGGGCGCCGTCAGCGGCTAGTGCGTCGCAGACCAATCGCAACCCCTGCGTGAAACCGCTGCAGATCACGACGTGCTCGCTGGTGGTGAGCACACCGCGCACCCGGCCCAGGTAGTTTGCCAAGACGGCACGCAAGCGCGGCGATCCGCGCGGATCTGCCGGCCCGAGTTCGGCATGCGCGGTGACCTGAAAAGCACGCCGCAGCGCGCGCAGCCATTCCGCGCGGGGAAACATGCTCAAATCGGGTCGGCCCAGGCGGAAATCGGCGACCAGCCGCGTCGTAGCAGGTTCTGGGCGGACCCGCGTCTGGACATGCGGACCATGAGCCACTTCGGTCGCCGCGCCGGGCCGACTACGCAGGTAACCTTCGGCCGCCAGTTGTGAATAGACCTCGACGACGGTTCCGCGCGCGAGCCCGAGTTGCGCAGCCAGCGCACGAGACGACGGCAACGATTCGCCGGCGGCGAGCCGCCCGTCCCGGATGGCTTGTCGCAGAGCATCTTCGAGCGCCGAGCGTCGACCCCGGCCAGGTGGTAAGTCGAGGTGCAGATCGATACCGCCGGCCGCACTGGTCCACGAATACACCATGAAATTGGACCTTACCGATGAACCGGTCTTCCCGTAGCGTCGACGGCATGGTTGATCTAGCCGACCGACGTCTTGACCGCACGGCGAGTTTGACCGCCCAGATCAACGCGGCCCAACGCGCCGCGGAGACGATGCGACCACCCGAGCGTCGCCTCATTGAGGACCCGCAGTCACGGCATTTCGTGCAACACCCGCTGTTGCAGGCCGTCCTGAGCCATCCGCGTTCAGCTGATGCCGCACTTCGCGTGTTCGACCGCGTGTGGGGTGGACTGCACGCCCATGTCACGCTGCGGGTGCGTTATGCCGACGATGCCTGCGAGGCGGCCATCGGAGATGGCATCGATCAACTCGTGCTGCTCGGTGCCGGCTTCGACACCACCAGCCTGCGACGGGCCGATGCGCCGATAAGGATCTTCGAAGTCGACGCACCAACCACCCAAGCCCGCAAACGCCCCGTGATCGAGCCACTCTTACCATCCGATCACCAAACAGTCTGGGTGCCATGTGATTTCGAAAAAGATGCATTGCGCGACCGGCTAGTCGCGGGCGGGTTAGACTCCACACGCGCCAGCCTGGTCATCTGGCTGGGGGTCACGCCGTACCTCACCCACCGCGCCATCGACGCAACGCTTGGCGACCTAGCTGAGATCTGCGCGCCGGGCAGCCGTCTGATCGTCGACTACATATGCGACGGTGTCGTAGCCGCACGCACACCGTGGCGAAGCGCGGACCGCATTGCCCGCTTGGTGGCCCGCCGCGGCGAACCGTACCGCAGCGACTTCACCGAGGCCGCACTGAACGCGATGCTCATCGCCCACGATTTCGAGCCTCGCGAACACCTGGTTGTCTCAGCACTGCTGAAGCGCCACGACCCGGCGAACAAGAGTCGATTGGCCGCCGAGGACTGGCTCGCAGTCGCCACCGCCCAACGCAGGTGAGTCCGACTAACGTACGCATACGTGACGACCGCGCCCTACGGATCTTGGCCCACGCCGTTCACTTCCGCATTGGTGGTGGCGGACGCCGCGCGGCTGGGCGAGCTGGTCGTCGACGGCTCCGATGTCCTCTGGGCCGAGGGACGGCCCGCGGAGGGCGGCCGCACCCAGCTCGTGCGGCGCGGCCAAGACGGCAGCTGCACCGATCTGCTCCCTGAGGGCTACAACGCGCGCACGGCCGTCCACGAGTACGGCGGCGGCGCGTGGTGGGCCCGCGGCGGGGTCGTCTGGTTCGCCAACTGGGCCGACCAGCGGCTGTACCGGCTCGCACCCGGCGTCGACCCGGTGCCGCTCACCCCTGAGCCGGCCACCCCCCGGACCGACCGGTTCGCCGACGGTGGCCTCGCCCCGGACGGCGGCTCGATCGTCTGCGTGCGCGAGCGTCACCGAGGGCCGTCGGCCACCGACGTCGACAATGAGATCGTCAGGCTCGACGCGCACGCTCCTGCTGAGCCGGAGGTGCTGGTCACCGGTTCCGACTTCGTTGCGGAGCCGCGTCTTTCGCCGGACGGCACCATGTTGGCGTGGCTGCGCTGGAACCACCCGTCGATGCCGTGGGATTCGACCGAGCTCGTCATCCGCAATCTGGAAAGCGGTGCGGAAGCGGTGATCGCCGGCGGGCCTCACGAGTCGGTGCTGGAGCCGCGATGGGGCGCCGACAATGCACTGTGGTTCGTGTCCGACCGCACCAACTGGTGGAACTTGTACCGCTACACGCCCGGTGCCGATGTCGCGACCGTCGTGCGTATCGATGCCGAAATCGGCGTTCCGCCATGGCAGTTCGGCTCGGCGCGCTACGCCATGCTCGCCGATGGGTCGGTTGTTTTCGCGCGGACGCACCACGGGTACGACGGCTTAGCTCGCTGCGCACCCGACGGCACGGTAATTGAATTGGACACGCCGTTCTCGCGGTTCACGACGCTGCACGTGGCCGCCGATGACACGCTGCTCGTCGTCGCGGGGTCGCCGACCCAGGAGGCAGGCGTGTATCGGGTCAACGCCGATGGCGGCGTGGTCGAGACGCTGCGGGCACCCCGCGACCTTGGCGTCGACCCGAGGTTCGTCTCGGTGCCCGAACACATCTCGTTCCCCACCGACGACGGCCGCACCGCGCACGCGCTGTTTTACCCGCCCGCGCATCCGGAGCTCGCCGGACCAGACGGCGAGCTGCCGCCGCTGATAGTGGCGATTCACGGTGGTCCGACGGGCTCGGCGGCGCCGGTGTTCTCGACCTCCGTGCAGTATTGGACGAGCCGCGGTTTCGCCCTCGTCGACGTCAACTACCGCGGCTCCACGGGGTATGGTCGCGCCTTCCGCAAGGAGCTCGCCGGGCAGTGGGGGATCGCGGACGTCGCCGACTGCCTTGCCGCGTCCCGGTACCTTGCTCGCACGCGGCGCGTCGACGCGAAACGGCTGACCATCCGTGGCGGCTCGGCGGGCGGATTCACCACCCTCGCGGCGCTGGCCCGTGAGGATACGCCGTTCGCGGCGGGCGCCGACCATTTCGGCGTCGCGGACCTAGAGGCGCTAGCTCGAGACAGCCATAAGTTCGAAAGCCGGTACCTCGACGGGCTCGTCGGTCCCTACCCCGCGGCCCGCGAACGCTACGTCGAGCGGTCACCGATCCACCATGTCGACCGGCTCACCCGCCCGCTGATCGTGTTGCAGGGCAGCGAGGACGCGGTTGTGCCCCCCGCGCAGAGCGAGGCGATCGTCGACGCCCTGCGCAACCGGAAGGTCCCCGTCGCCTACCTGCTCTTCGACGGCGAACAGCACGGCTTCCGGCGCGCGGAGAACATCCGCAGGGCGCTCGACGCCGAGCTTTCCTTCTATGCCCAGGTGCTGGGCTTCGCCCTGCCTGACGGCGAGGACATCGAGCCGGTGCCGGTCGAGAACCTCGCACGTCCCACCGGCTCAGCCGGTGAAGACCGGTAACCGCGCCCACCCGCGCACGCTCGAGGTATGCGCCCGTTCGGCATTGGCGTAGTCGACTTCCCATTCAGGCCAGCGTTTGAGGACCTCTTCGAAGGCCACCCGAGCTTCCATCCGGGCCAGCGCCGAGCCGAGGCAGAAATGCAGACCCTGCCCGAAGCTGAGGTGGCTGCCTTCACGATGGATGTCGAAGCGATCGGGATCGGGGAACCGGCGATGGTCTCGATTGGCGGAACCGTTGAGCAGCAACATAAAAGAACCTTCCGGAACGACGCGCCCGTAGTGCTCGGCGTCGTGGGCGACGTAGCGTGCCTGCACCGGTGAGGGCGGCTCGTAGCGCAACGTTTCCTCGACCGCGCCCGGAATCAGGGATGCGTCGGCGACGAGTTCACGCCGTTGATCCGGATGATCCGACAGCAGCTGCCCCATGAAACCGATCAGGCGGGCGGTGGTCTCGTTCCCGGCGCCGGCGATCATCGCGGTGTAGGCCAGCACCTCGGTACGGGAGAGGGCTCGTCGCGTACCGTCAGGCTCCTCGATCTCAGCCTGGAGCAGATCGGTCATCAGATCATCGGAAGGATGATTGGCCCGCCATTCGATGTATTCGGCGAACATAACAATGCTGTCCTGGAACGCATTTGGGTTGACCTCACCGGGCTTGCGGTTCTTGTCCATCTCGATGAAGGCGCCACCGCGGTCTCGGATGCTCGCTTGATCCGCTTCAGGGATCCCCAGCAGGTAGCCGATGGTGCGCATCGGCATCATCGCCCCCAGATCCGCGATGAAATCGAAACCCCCGGCACCGATCAACGGATCCAATTCCCGGACACAGAATCCGCGCACCAAAGACTCGACGGCTAGCATGCGCCGCGGTGTGAAGACACGGGACAGCAGGCGGCGGTGCAGGTCGTGCAGCGGGGGGTCCTCGAACAGCAGAATGCCCGGTGGCACTTCCATGTTGTTGAACAAGATGTCGGCCGTGGTCCCACGACCGGATCGGTAGGTCTCCCAGTTCGGCAGTTCGCGCGCCACGTCCTCGTACCGGCTCAGCGCATAGAAGTTGAACTTCTCGTTGTAGTACAGCGGCGCTTCTTCGCGCATTCGCTTCCACACCGGGTACGGGTTGTCGTCGATGTCGAAATCGAATGGGTCGTAATACAACTCGACTGCGCTGATGCCTGTCATGTCATATCTCCATCACTCATTGCGGTGCAGGAAGCCGTGCAGGGTTGCCTGGATGAGTTCATCGACAATCACCTCTCTCGCCGGTTGCCTGGGCCCGAAGAAGGTGGAGCGCAATGCGGCCATGCCGGCGATCATCGCCACGGTGGAGTGGGCCGGCAGGTCGGGATGACCCGACTGCATCCCGCGTAACTGCATACCTTCTACGCTGATCTGGCCGAGCACGGTCAGCGCGCGCCCGATGTCGGCAATGCCGGCCTCAGCCTTTTCCTCCTCGCTCAGTGCATCCGAGGCCAAGAGGGTCAGCAGCAGTCCTTGGTGTTCCACAAACAGGTCGTAAAGCTGTCCGACGAAGTGCCCTGTCAGCTCCTCCTCGCCGGTTTCTTCGGGGACGACCGACTGCCACGTCCGGCCGAATTCGTCGACGAAGGTGGTGAACGGTTGGACGAGGGCCTCGCGGAACAGCGCCGCCTTCGAGCCGAAGTGGCGGAACAGCAGATGTTCGGTGACGCCTGCGGCCTGGGCGATTTCACGCGTCGTAGTGCTGCGGTAGTCCTGGCGGGCGAACAGCCTTCGGGCGGCGTCGAGCAGAAGTCTGCGCGGCGCGCCACGGGGCCGTCGCGCGGCAGGCAGCTCGGCCGTGCTGTGCGTTCGTGCGGAAGTTCGCTGGGGCACCGTTGCTAACTCCTCGAACCGCGCTCGCCGGTTGACGGTCTTTAAGATAGTATGCACTATCCTAAACTAAAGCCCGTACCGGAAGGGGTGCGACTGTGGGCGCTGTCATCATGCTTGGCACGCTGTTCGGACTGATCGCCCTGGTTTGCGGCCTCGTCCTGCGTTACGACCCCGAGGCACGTCGGGCACCGAGCCAGGAGCACGACGGATGACGCCCTTGCTGATAGCGGGCGTTGCCTTCGCCTACGTCGGCGGCATTTCGTTCGTCGTAATCGGTGTGTACCTGAGCTATCGGCAGCGCCGCCTACACCCGTTGCTACTTCTCTGCATCTCCGCGATCTCGTTCTCGTGGATCGAAGCGCCGTACGACTGGGCGATGTACGCGCAGTTCCCGCCCGCGCTGCCGCGCATGCCGTCGTGGTGGCCGTTGAACATGACGTGGGGCGGGCTGCCCTCGTCCGTGCCCATCGGCTACATCTCCTACTTCGTGTTGCCCGCCATCATCGGCGCCGCTCTTGGGCGATGGCTGACCGCGAAGTTCCACTGGCGCAGGCCGATCACCCTGCTCAGCGTCGGGCTGGTGGTGGGTTTCTGCTGGGCCCTGTTCTTCAACGCGGTCCTGGGGGCACGGCTCGGAATTTTCCACTACGGCTACGTGATCCCCGGCCTTGCGATATTCGAGGGGACGCCGCATCAATATCCCCTCTACGACTCGCTCGCGATGGGCGTGCAGATGATGGTCTTCACCTACCTGCTGGGCCGGACGGATTCGCAGGGCCGCAACGTCATCGAGATGTGGGCCGACAAGAGATCAAACAGCCGTCTGCAATCGTCGGTCCTGTCCATCGTCGCTGTCGTCGTCATCGGAAACGTGCTCTATGGCGCGGTTTTCGCGCCGCATCTCGCGACGAAGCTGGGTGGTTGGGTGACCTCAGGCCCCACGACGCAGCACTTCCCAGGCGTACCGAACCAGCCGCTGTAGGTATCAGGCGGCTGTCTATGGCGGTCAGCGCAGCCCTAGTACAGCGGCACCCAGACACCGAAGAACCAGTAGCCCCAGCCTCCGTACTGCCAGTTGAAGACCGGAAGGACGGTAAAGTCGTTGTAGTTGAACGGCGTGAAATAGCGTCTGCCGTAATCCACCTCGCGCGGCGGCCCGGTCCATGGGCGGTTCCAGCCACCGGGAGGCGGCGGACCGTTCCACCCACCTTGAGGCGGAGGGCCTTCCCAATTGCGCGGCGGATGGCCGGGCGCCTGACCGTCGTTCCAGCCGAAGCCCCGCTGCGGCGGTGGAGGCGGTGCTCCCCTGCCAACGATGTTGAAGGTGACGTTCAGCGGTCCGCCGACTTGCGTACTGGCCGTTAGCGTTCCGCGCGGAATGAAGGGTTGGTGGGGAGGTTGGGTGCTCGGCGGATTGAGGACCACGGTTACGCCGGGCCGGGTGGATGTTGACGTGCCCGCCGGCGTGGTTTGTCCGCTGGACGGCGTAGTGCTTGGGCTGCTGCCCGCGGGCGTGGTTCCGGACGACGGCGACGAGGATGGTGTGCTCGAGGGTGTCGAAGCCGGCGTGCTCGACGGCGACGAGGCCGGGGTGGACGACGGCGACGACGACGCCGGCTTACTCGATGGCGAGGAAGCCGGTGTAGAGGCCGGCGCGCTCGACGGCGAGGAGGCCGGCTGGCTTGACGGTGTCGACGCCGGTGCCTGCGAGGGTGTGGAGGCGGGCCCTTGCGACGGCGTTGGCCGGTGGGGTTGGGGCCTCGTTGGTTGTTGCGGAGTCGGCGTCGGCGTCGGGTCGGAATAGGCCAACCCGGCGTCGAGCATCACGGCGGAGAAACCGAGGCCCACCGCCACCGCCGCCGCACCAACGACACGTTTCCTTGACATGAGCTGCGTCTCCTCTGGTTGGCCCGCGCTACGGGCAGGTCACGGTCAATTCGAATGGCTTGGATACCGGCTTCGGCTGCTGCGGATCAGTCATGTCGCTACCGCTCGCGGTGCCCTTGATCGCGTATGTCTTGCCCTTGTGTTCGGCTCCGGCATTGCTCTCCTGACCGGGTGCGGCGTCCGAGTAACCGAGCGTGACGCCGCCGACACTGCCCAGCCCGACGGCATGGACAATCGGCGGATCGGCGTTGCTGACCACGGCGCCGATTCCGTTGGCCGCATCACCGATACCAATTTTGATGTTGTTGCCGTCCGGGGTGCAGGTGATCGCACCGGAGATGTCCTGGCGCTGACCGTCGATCGTGAGCTGCGGGCCGGCCGGCGGCGCCGCCGAGCTCGTTTGACTTCCCGTTTCCGACTTCTTGCTCGAACAGCCGACGCAACCCGCAACTACGACGGCCGCGGCGGTTACCCCGACGACAATGCCACGCTTCACCATTGCTCTCCTCCGTGTCGCTGGTGTCGTTACTCTATTTGGTTATCGGCTCCAGCAAAATAGGCGGATTCTCAACCTACCGCGCGCGGCCAGTGTGGATGTAGCTGCCATCGAGGCAACCAGCTGCGCTGCAAGGATCGCATCCGGTTTGCGAACGGCCTATAGTCAGCAAATCTAGTGCTGGTTGCAGGAGGCAAAACGATGACGTTAGCCACTGATCATCAGGTACCGCTACGGCGTACCGACCGTTTCTTCATCAACGGCGACTGGGTCAAACCGAGTTCGGCCGCCGCGATTCAAGTCTTCGACTCAAGCACCGAGGAACTGTACTTCCGGGTCCCCGAAGCTCAGCCCGCCGATATGGATGCGGCCATCGCGGCCGCCCGACACGCCTTCGATCGCGGGCCATGGCCACGGATGACTCACGCGGAGCGCGCCGAGTACCTGCGTTCGATCGCGGCGCAGCTCGAAGCCCGCACGGCCGACCACGGCCAGATGTGGCCACGGGAATCCGGCACCCTGTTTTCGCTCGCGCAGTATTCTGCCGTGGGCGACGCCGGGGTGTTCCGCTTCTACGCCGATCTCGCCGAGGACTATCCGTTCGAAGAGCCGTACCAGCCGAGTCCAATGGGTCTGGCGCGCGGCGGATTCGGTCTGCTGGTCCGTGAGGCCGTCGGAGTCGTGGGTGCGATCGTTCCGTGGAACGCGCCGCTGACACTCATCGTCAACAAAGCCGCCCCCGCACTGTTGGCCGGATGCACCCTGATCGTCAAGGTCTCTCCCGAAGCGCCCGGCGCGGGCTACCTGATGGCCGAAATCGCCGACGACATAGGCCTACCTCCCGGAGTGCTGAATGTCGTGACCGCCGACCGCGAAGTTTCCGAGCTGCTGGTTCGCGACCCACGGGTCGACAAGATCGCCTTCACCGGATCGACGGCAGCGGGACGCCGGATCGGTTCAATCTGCGGCGAGCGCGTCGCGCGGTGCACCCTTGAGCTCGGTGGCAAGTCAGCGGCCGTGATCCTCGACGACGCTGACATCACCGCTGCGGCAGCGACGCTCGCACGCGCGGAGTGCCTGATGTCCGGTCAGGTGTGCTCGTCGCTGACCAGGATTGTGGTGCCCCGCAGCCGGCACGACGAATTCGCCGACGCACTGGCCGCCTCATTCTCGGCGGTCCAAGTGGGCGACCCATTTGACGCCGCAACCCAAATGGGTCCGCTCGCGATGGAACGTCAGCGTGACCGGGTCGAGGGCTACATCGCCAAGGGCATCCAGGAGGGTGCCACCCTTGTCACCGGCGGTGGCCGGCCCAAGCATCTGAAGCGCGGCTATTACATTGAGCCGACGGTGTTCTCGAACGTCGACAACAAACAAGTCATCGCGCAAGAGGAGATATTCGGCCCGGTGCTGAGTGTGATCCCGGCTGACAGCGATGAACACGCGGTCGATATCGCCAATGACACCGTCTACGGGCTCAACGCCGCGGTGTTCACTCCCGATGTCTCACGGGCCCGCGAGATCGCCGGGCAACTGCGGTCAGGCACCGTAGGCCACAACAACATGCGCATGGACATGGGCACTGCGTTCGGCGGGTTCAAGCAGTCGGGAATCGGACGTGAGGGCGGCCGCGAGGGACTGCTGCCGTATCTCGAAACCAAAACCCTGCTGCTTGACGAAGCCCCCGCGCCATATCAGGGGTGACTCGCTCAGTCTCCGGTGCGGTTGAAGGCCTGCTCGAAATCGCTTGTCGTGCAGGGGCTTCCGGATTGCTCTTTATGACCGTGCCCGGATAGCTGCATGATCGGGTCTTGGGGTGGGCTCGGAAGCGGGTACACGCCACTGATCTTGACGTGGGACATGCCTCCTGCTGGGCACTCGGTGTCGAACTCCGAGTTTCGGGTCCACGCGCCGTTCGCGAATATGAACAGCTCAAAGCGGCCACTGCCGTCGGCTCGCAAGAAGCGGCTGAGGCACCGGTCCCCGGCGCGTAGGCAGATCGTTTCGACGGTGTTGTCACTCTCCTGCGGCTTATACCGGGTAACGCCACCGGTATAGGTAATCTTCGCGTGATACGCACCCCGTAGCCCCAGTGCCGGCGACGCCACTCTGGCCGCCTGGCTTGCCGGGTCGACCAAGCGAGCGATGTCGGTGTCGCCGGTTCGGGTGAAAGTCACAGCGCGCTTGCTATAGCAGTCAATGGCATCCGATATCCATTCGCCTTCCATGGCGCCGTCCGCACGCGGCTTCAGCCACACGAAGTTCCACTCTTCGGTGTCTTTGTCGTTGCACTTGGTAGTTCCCAGGGCGACGCCTATCCAGCGTCCGCCGAAGTCGTCGAGGACCACCTTCGTCGCGTGGCCGAACGGGCCGCTGATTCTGGATGCGGTGGCCACGCATCCGCGAGATCCGCACGCCGAGCGCAAATCCCAACTCTCCGTGGCGGGCGGCTTCGAGCCCGTCACCGCCTGGCCGGTCAAATTGAGACGTGGACCGAAGGCCGCGTTGTAGGTGCCGGTGAATGGTCCGGTGTTGGGCTGTGCCGTGGTCGTCTGGCCGGCGGCGGGGCGGCGGGAGTCATCCGCGCCGTGGTGGTTCAAAGCGATGGCGGCGACGATGCCGGTGACCACCACCAGCACCCCCAGGCTGGCCAGGGCGATACGACGGCTTTTCCGATTCGATTCGGGGCGGGTATTCATTGGCGGTGCCGGCGGCCCGACATCGGCCGCGTAATTGCCTGCCGGCCGGTATCGCGTTGGGTCGGTGGCTGATACGCCTGCGCCGGCAGTCGGTGGATAGTAGTTCTGTGGCACCGGTGGCCGGACCGCCCATTGGGTCTCGGGTTGGGGTGGCGCGGTTCTTTGGACGGGACCCGGCAGCGTCGGGGGCGTGGAGATTGCCGCCCGCGCCGCCGCAGCCATCGCCGTCACAGGCGAATAGCGCTGGTCGGGCCTCTTCGCCATCCCGGTCGCGATGACCGTGTCGAGCTGGGCGGGCAGGCCACTGCGAAGAGTCGACGGCCGCGGCGGCGGCATGCTCAGGTGGCCTCCAATTTGTCGTTCGAGGCTGTCCCCCGGGAACGGCTGCCTGCCGGTCAGGCACTCGTGCAACACGCACGTGAGGGCGTATGTGTCGGCGCGAGGGTCGGCTTCGTTGGTGCTCAACCGTTCCGGCGCCATGTAGGCCCAGGTCCCGATCACATTGCCGGTGCTTGTCATCCGGCTTTCCCCAGCCGTCCGGGCGATACCGAAATCGATCAGGTAGGCGAAGTCGTTTTCGGTGACCAGAATGTTCGACGGCTTGACGTCGCGGTGCACCAACCCGATCCGATGCGCGTCGTTGAGCGCCGAGGCGACCTGCTCGATGATCTTCACCGCTCGTTCGGGCGCCAAGGGCCCCGCCGCGAGGATGGCTTGCAGGTCGTTGCCCTGGATGAGCCGCATGTCGACGTAAAGTCGGCCCTCGATTTCGCCGAAGTTGTGGATCGGTACCACATGCGGGTCCGTCAGGCCGGCCGCTGCCAAGGCCTCCCGGCGGAATCGCTGTTCGAACATCGGATCGCTGGCCAGGTTCTCCGGCAGCACCTTCACGGCGACGACGCGTTGCGTTTCGGTGTCGAAGGCGCGCCACACCTCACCCATGCCGCCACGGCCCAGCAACGCGATCAGCCGGTAGCGGCCGAACGGCGTCCCCTCCACTTAGCCCCCTTGCTGATTGGCCATCCTCAACAAGCACAGTAGTGCCGCGCGCGACGAGTTGCGCGAGCCAACCCCAGCCCAGCGCCCTAAGACTGGCCGGGCAACCAGACACCGCGGCGGCGCCAACGAGGTGCTCTCCGCGGATTGCGCGGTGCCGTCTGCGGCGTTTCAACGTGGACCTAGCCGGGATCGTGGCAATCTAGGCCGAGGGCCCGGCCCCGGGCGGCGGACCCCGTTACATCAAGGGAGCGCAATGGCATTCGAGCCGCTACCGGTGACGGAGTTGACGCAGGAACTTCGTCTGGCGACGACGATGACGGGCGGCGTCAGCCTGGCGATCTGGATGGCCGGCGTTGCGCGTGAGATCAACCTGCTGGCGCAGGCGTCCCAATGGCGCAGGCAGCGGGGAACATTCCCGGCCGACAGCCAACTCCCCGAAAACGCGGCCGAGTCGTTGCGGCTCTACGCCGAACTCATCGACCTGCTGGACACGGTCGTGGACGTCGACGTCTTGTCGGGTACGAGTGCGGGCGGCATCGGTGCGGCTCTGCTCGCTTCGTCCCGAGTCACGGGCGCCGACCTGGGCGGGCTCCGTGACCTGTGGCTCGATCTCGGAGCTTTGACCGACCTGCTGCGCGACCCGACAGAAAAGAACACGCCATCCCTCTTGTACGGCGACGAGCGCATGTTCGCCGAACTCGCGACGGAGATTCCAGAGCTCGCGACCGGGCCGTTCCCGCCGCTGGCGGGTGCACTGCCCTCGACGACCCTGTACGTCACCACGACACTGCTGACCGGAGAGACGAGCAGGTTCACCGACTCCTACGGCACGCTGGTCCAGGACGTGGACCGGCGAGGGGTATTCACCTTCACCGAAGGTGATCTCGCGAAGAACGGCAGCGCAACCGCGCTGGCGCTGGCGGCACGTAGCTCGGCGTCGTTCCCGCTGGCGTTCGAGCCGTCCTTTCTTCCCTTCACGAAAGGCACCCCGGGGAAAGGGGCCGTGCCGGCTCGGCCACCGATGGCGCCCTACGCCAACATCACCCGCCCGCACTGGGCCGCCGACGGCGGCCTGCTCGACAACCAGCCCATCGACGTGCTGCTCAAGCGCATCTTCGACCGTCCCGCCCAACGGGCGGTTCGCCGGGTGCTGCTGTTCGTCGTTCCGTCCGCCGGACCGGCTCCCGACCTGGTGCAACAGGCTCCGCCGGATGACGTCAACGAGCCACTCGGGCTCCTCGACGGGCTGCTCAAGGACCTGTCCGCGGTCACGACACAGTCAATCGCGTCGGACCTGCGGGCAATCCGAACTCATCAGGACCGGATGGACGCACGGACAGACACCAAACTGCGTCTTGCAGAGCTGGCGGCGACCAGAGGGTCTCGGCTACTGAACACGTCGCTGCTGGCCGACTACGGGAAGCGGGAGGCGGACAGGCATGCTCACGCCCTCACCGGCGCGCTGCTGCGTCAGCTGAGCACCTGGCCACCCACGTCGGGCGGGTCGAGCGAAGGCATTCCGAAGCACTGGCAATCCGAACTGGCCATCGGGGGCGATGCCGAGCGGGTGTGCCGTCGACGGATCACGGCGTCGATCCTGCGTCGCTGGCCGCAACGACCACTTCCGGAGAGTACGGCTCAGCTTGCTCAATATGGCCAACCCGCGTACGACCTGGCGAAGGGATGCGCGATCGCCGTCGCCCGGGCGGCATATCAGCTCGCCACGTCCGCAGATGACATCAGGGCATTGGCGAAACTCACCGAAGATATCCATGGCGCTTGTGCGCCGTCCGTACCAGTCGATCCGGCCGCGCTGGTCTACCAGGCATGCACCGAGGATGAGGTAAGGAGCGGGTCACTCGAGGATGCTGCCGACACGCTGGCTGAACGCTATCTCGCCAAGTCCGCGGTACAAGAGAACGCATGGGAAGGACTTGGCAGGGCCCTGGTGAGCTGTGGCGAGACGTTGACGACGCTGGCCGGCAAGGAGCCGTGTCCGCTGTTGACGTATCTCAATTACCTTGCTCCGCTTGGCGATTCGCTGGCCGTAGCCCGAAAATTGTTCGACCTGGCCACTACACAGCGGGCAATGCTTCCGGCCGAGGCAGACATCGAACAGTCGCTGGAGCTCGTCCAGGTCAGCGCCGATACACGAAGCGCGCTTGCCCCGGACTGGCAGACGGCACAGGACAAGCTCACCGGCATGCAGTTCCACCACTTCGGCGCCTTCTACAAGCGATCGTGGCGAGCCAACGACTGGATGTGGGGCCGGCTCGATGGAGCAGGCTGGCTGGTCCATCTGGTGTTGGACCCGCGTCGCGTGCAGTGGATCGTCCGGGCGCGCGCCGCCGAATACGAGAAGGACGCCAACGGAACCCAGCCCGCGGCGCGGTGGCTCCTCGGCAAGCTCAAAGCTCTCGGAAAGCTTGATCTTCCGAGCCCGGGCAGCGATCTGACCGAAGAAGTGCTGCTGAATGAGCTTGGTTTCCTGGATGATTCGGCACCGGTGGTACCACCCAGCATTCCGCTGACAGCGCTGTGGCTGGCGCAGGCATGGCAGCGACGCGTCCTCGACGACGAACTGGACGAACTGGCCAAGGCGGTCATCGATCCCCAGCCGGGAAAGAAGCCCGACTGGAGTCCGACGAAATCTCGAAGCTGGGCCGAGCAGGTGTTGGCCACACCCCCGGGAGCTGCGAAGTACAAGCTGTTGAACTCCAATCCCGTCGCGCGGGAAACATTTGCGAGCGACAAGGGCTCGCCGTTGATGGCGCGCACCGTCACAAAAACCGCCGCGTCCGCATCGGCGGCGGCCGGCTCCATCCGGCAGCTGCCCGGCGTCCTCAAGCCCCCACTGCTTACCTTGCGGACACTGACGCTCGGCGGATATCGCGTGGTGTCGTTGACCAAGGGCCTGGCCAGGTCGACGATCATCGCCGGCGCGGTGCTCCTGGTCCTGGGCACGGCGGCCGCGATTCAATCCTCAACACAGATCGGGGCGGGCGGCCTGATCGCAGCCGGAATCGGTGGCTATCTGATCGTCCTGGGAACCTGGCAACGTTCCAGCAGAACGCTTTTCGCACTGCTGTGTTTCACCCTTGTCGGCGCGATACTCGCGCTCGCGACATACTGCGTACGACACTGGCTGTTCGGCACCGACAAAGATCATCCCGGTCTGGTCGGCACCCATATCTATTGGCTGGGCACTCAGTGGTGGCATCCGCTGGTGGTCGTGGGTGTGATCGCGCTGGCGGTGGCTTTGACCGCGGCCGCCAATCCACGCCGAAAGTGAACCGCACCAACGGTCACAAGGGCCAGCCGCTTTCGGGCGGCGCATAACGGAAAGCGGCGGCCGGGGGCAGCGGACGCCGTTCGCGGGTCACAATCGCGTCAAGGATAAGGGCCACGTACCGTCGCCACCCGTCGCTACCCGGATCCATCGTCCAGAGCACGTTATGAAGCATCGCGATCAGGCGCGGCAGGTCGTCACCGACCAGGTCGGGACGGATTAAGCCGGCTTGCTGACCTCGGCCGGCAAGCTCGTCTAGCGCCTCATTCAGCGAGGACGAGATGTCGGGGGTCAGCGAGCCCGCCCGATAGGCGGCGGTCAGCAGATTATGCTCGCGGGCACCGAGCGATATTGCGGCTTCGAACAATTGGGTCAGGCCGTGCAACGGATCCGCACTGCGCAGCGCCTCGTCGATTGCCGGGGTGAGATCCTCGGCGACGCTCTGATCCAGGGCAGCGCGAACCAGGTCGCCCTTCGTCGGGAACCGGCGGTACAGCGTTCGTTCCCCAACGCCGGCGCGGCGGGCGACGGCCTCGAGGGGTGCCTCCGCCCCCAACTCGGCGTAGACGTCGCGCGCCGCGCGCAGAATGCGCTGCACGTTGCGCGCCGCATCGGCCCGCAACGTCCGATCGGCAACTGCTGACACCGTGCCAGGGTAACTGACCGTTGACTGCGGGTCAGGTGAGCTCTAGGCTCCTTTAATTGACAGCTAACTGCCACTTAAATGGGAAACACCGCTGATGTCAACGATTTCCGATACCCATTCCGCCTCTGCCTGTCCCGGGGAGCTTCCCGTCATACCCATCCCGCGCGATGCGCAGTGTCCCCTCAAACCGCCGGCCGCATTCGCGGATTGGCGCCAACAGCCGGGGCTGCGACGGGTGATGTACCACGGCAAGCCGACCTGGATGGTGAGCCGCTACCAGGACATCAGAGCGGCGCTGGTCGATCCGCGCCTGTCCGCTGACACGATTCCCGCCGCCATCATGCCAGCCGGGTCCGGTGAGACCGCGCCGGTGATGTTCGCGCGTGTGGACGATCCCGAGCATCATCGGTTGCGGCGCATGGTGACCGGCAGCTTCACCTTCCGGCGGGCCGAGTCGATGCGGCCGCAGATCCAGAAATTGGTCGACCACTATCTCGACGAGATGATCGGCACCGGACCGCCCGCCGACCTGGTGCGGCACTTCGGCTTGCCGGTCCCGTCGATGGTGATCGCGCTGCTATTGGGCGTACCGCCGGAGGACCTTGAACTCTTCCAACACCAGACCACGGTCGGTTTGGACGTCAGGTCCAGCGACGAGGAGAAGGCCGCGGCCTTCGGCGCGATGTATGCCTACATCCAGGAGTTGGTGCGCCGCAAAGAGCGCGAACCCGGTGACGACTTGATCAGCCGCTTGGCTACGGAGTACATCGCGACGGGCCAACTCGACCATGAGACCGCGGCGATGACAAGTGTGATCATGATGCAGGCCGGCCACGAGACGACGGCCAACATGATTTCATTGGGAACCGTTGCGCTGCTGCAACATTCCGACGTGTACGAGCGGCTCGGCCAGACTGACGATCACACCGTGATCGCCAACATCGTCGAAGAGCTGATGCGCTACCTCACCATCGTGCACAGCCAGGTCGACCGGGTGGCGACCGAAGATCTCACCCTGGGCGGTCAGCTGATCCGAGCCGGGGACTGGGTCTTGATGAATCTGCCCGCAGGCAACTGGGACGCCGAGTTCGTCGACGATCCCGAAAGCTTCGAGGCCGACCGAAATCCGCGCGGACACTTGGGGTTCGGCTACGGCGTGCACCAATGCATCGGACAAAACCTCGCACGAGTCGAAATGCAGGTCGCGTTCGCCACGCTGGCACGCCGGCTGCCCGCACTGAAGTTGGCGGTGCCACCGGATCAGCTGCGGTTCAAGGAATCCGACATCTACGGAATGAAGGAACTGCCGGTCAGCTGGTGACCGCGTATCGAGAGTATCCCGTGACATCGTCCGACAACCTGCGGTTCGACGGGCAGGTCGCCGTGATAACCGGTGCCGGTGGTGGTTTGGGCAAGCAATACGCGCTGCTGCTCGCATCGCGGGGCGCGCGCGTGGTGGTAAACGACGTCGGCGGATCGGTGACCGGGCATGGCTCCAACGTCGAAGCCGCGACTGCCGCCGCAGCGGAGATTCGCCAACTCGGCGGCGAGGCCGTTGCCGACGCCAACAGCGTGACCAGCCCGGAAGGCGGAAAGGCGATCGTCGACACCGCCCTTCGTACCTGGGGTCGAGTGGACATCGTCATCAACAATGCGGGGATTGTCCGCGATGCGCCGTTTGGGGACATGACCGCCGATAAGGTTGAGCCGCTATTGGATGTGCACCTGCGGGGTGCATTCCATGTGACAAGGCCGGCGTGGAACGTGATGCGTGAGCAGCGCTATGGCCGGATACTCAACACCTGCTCGGCCGCTGGAATCCTTGGCGCCGAAGGCATGAGCAACTACGGCGCGGCCAAGACCGGGTTGATCGGCTTCACACGCGTGCTGGGCGCCGAGGGAGCCGAGCAGGGCATCAAGGTCAATGCGATCGCGCCGATCGCCTACACCCGGATGCTGATGCACTCGATCGAGGGAACCGGCCGGCAGGACGATGCGTCGACGCAGGCCGTTTTGGACGAGCTGGTGGGCCAGTACCTTCAGCAGTTGGACCCCGCTCTGGTAGCGCCCGTGGTGGCATTTCTGACGCACCGCGACTGCCCCGTTTCCGGGGAGATCTACACGGTCGGCGCCGGACACGTCGCGCGTTTCTTCATCGGTAGGACACAAGGTTTCTACAGTCCGGCGCTGTCCGTCGAAGACGTGCGCGACCATTTTGAGGAGATCCGCGACGAGGCCGGCTACACCGTGCCGGGCGGACCAGCCGACGAGATGGGCGAACTATTCGCCACCATCATGGCCAACCGTTCCTGGTAATGGCGCGCAGACGCAAAAGCGCCCAATTCGGGCCGGAATTGGGTGCTTTTGTGTCTGCTCGCCCTAGTTGTGCTGCTGTGACGCATTCGTGACCGGCGGCTTCCCACCCGTTGGAATGGCCGAATGTCGGCAAGAACGCGCTGGTAGCGGCAAAAAAGCGGCCGCAGAATTCGACGCGGCCCGCCTGCTGAGCCGGCCGTGATTCGGAATTGTGATTGGGGGGTTCACAGCAAGCTACCGCATACTTGACGGCATGCATCTAGCGACATCACCGCAAACCGCGGACGCGGTATTCGGTGATGCGCGCCGCGAGCAGACGCAAAAGGCCCCGATTTGGGGCCAAATCGGGGGCTTTTCCGTCTTCTCGCGCGGAGTTGGCCGAGGTTTGTGATGGCGCGCCCCGCCCGTCGGCACCGCCATCGTGCCGTTCGTCAGCCATCGCGGATCCGCACCGGGGTTACCCGCGGCTTCCTGACCCTGGTGTCGCTGGTGGCGGTGCTGCTCACCGGCGCCGGCTACTGGGTGGCCCACGGCGCGCTGGGTGGCATCACGATCTCGGACGCGCTGCGCCCAGACGACCCCCGATCCAGCGGAAACCAGATGAACATCCTGCTGATCGGGCTGGACTCCCGCAAAGACCAGGACGGCAACGACCTCCCGTCGTCGATCCTGCGGCAGTTGCATGCGGGCGATTCCGATGATGGCGGCTACAACACCAACACGCTGATACTGGTGCACGTCGGCGCCGACGGCAAAGTTGTCGCCTTCTCGATTCCCCGAGACGACTGGGTGCCGTTCAACGGCGTCCCAGGCTACAACCACATCAAGATCAAAGAGGCCTACGGGCTGACCAAGCAATATGTCGCGCAAAAGCTCGCCAACCAGGGAGCGAGCAGCCAAAAGGAACTCGAGAGCAAGGGCCGCGAGGCCGGCCGGGCCGCGACCTTGCGCGCGGTGCGCAGCCTGACCGGCGTTCCGATCGACTATTTCGCCGAAATCAACCTGGCCGGTTTCTACGATCTGGCCCAGACGTTGGGCGGCGTAGACGTGTGCCTGAACCACGCGGTCTACGACTCCTACTCCGGCGCCAACTTTCCGGCCGGACGTCAGCGGTTGAACGCTTCCCAGGCGCTGGCGTTTGTGCGGCAGCGTCATGGCCTGGAGAACGGCGACCTGGACCGCACTCACCGGCAGCAGGCGTTCCTCTCCTCCGTCATGCGGGAACTGCAGGATGCGGGCACCTTCTCCAACCTGGACAAGCTCAACAGCCTCATGTCCGTGGCGCGCAAAGATGTGGTGCTGTCGGCCGGTTGGGACGAGAACCTGTTCCGCCGGATGGGCGACCTCGCGGGCGGCCCCGGAAACAGCCGGGTGGAATTCCGGACGCTGCCCGTGGTCCGGTACGACAACATCGACGGCCAGGACGTAAACATCGTCGACCCGGCTGCGATCAAGGCGGAGGTTGCCGCGGCGATCGGTGCCGCGCCGACGGTGGCCCCCACCACAACTACGGTCAGCAAGCCCGACCCGTCCACCGTCGTCGACGTGATCAACTCCGGCAGCCTCACCGGACTGGCCAGCGAGGTGTCGCGCGCGCTCAAGAAGCAGGGCTACGCCACGGGTCAGGTCCGCGATCGCAACTCTGGCGAACCGACGGCCACGACGGTCGCGTATGGCGCCGGCGCGGACACCGATGCGCGCAATGTGGCGACGCTGCTCGGCATCGATGCCCCCAAGCAGGCCGATCCCACCCTCGCGGCCGGACACGTCCGGGTCATTGTGGACACCAACTTCTCGCTGCCCGCACTCGACGAGACCACGACCACAACGACTACTACGACCACGACCACCAAGACTCACAGCTACGGGTCGTACGGCTATACCACCAGCACCTATCCCACGCCCGATCGAGGAAAGCCCATCGACGGCGGCGGCGTGCCGTGCGTCAACTAGTTGTGCCGAGCAGACGCAAAAGCCCCCATTTCGTGCCGAAGTGAGGGGCTATTGCGTCTGCTCGCCAAACTCAGGCGTGGGTTCCGCCGTCGATGCGGATCTCTGTTCCGGTGATGAAGGCGCCGTCCTCGGAAACCAGCATGGCGATCACGCCGGCGACGACTGACGGGTCGGCCATTCCAGCGCCGCTGGATTCGACCGTCGTCGGCAGGATCGGCAACAGTTTGGCCAACAGCGACCAATCGGTGTCCGACGGGAGGTATCCGCCTGTGGCATCGGTGATTCCGGACTTGATGCTGCCCGGCGCCACACATACCGCGCGCAGCCCGGCCCGCGCATACTCCAGCGCCAGCGAATGGGTGAAGGCCTGGACTCCGCCTTTACTTGCGGCGTAGGCCGCCATGTACGGGTGCGCGAACGAGGCCGACGTGGAGCTGAAGTTGACGATCGTGCTGCGCTGATTCTCGAGCAGTGCCGGCAGTGCTTCGCGCACCACCAGAAAGGTGCCGGTCAGATTGACGGCGATGATCTGACTCCACAACTCGGTGCTGGTCTGGTGAGTATGTGCGGCCCGCAGGATGCCGGCGGCGTTGACCAATGAATCCAGGCCACCGAGTGTTTCGACGGCTGAGCGAACCCCGCCGCGCACCGAATCCTCGTCACCGATGTTCAGCTGCGACGTAGTGAGCCGGTCGCCGGTCGCGGCCTCGTCTGCCCGGGCCCGAGTTTTATCCAGACCTTCCGCGGAGATGTCCGCGGCCACCACCACCGCGCCCTCGTCCAGCAAACGTAGCGTGGTGGCTTGTCCGATCCCCGACGCGGCGCCGGTGACCAGGATCCGGTTACCCTCCAGTCGCTTCATCTGCACTCCTGTCTGAATCACTGTCCCATAACGTATTTCACAGTGGGACCGGCAGTCCATCCGCCGTCGACCGCGATCTCCGCGCCGGTCACATATGCGGCTTCATCGGATAGCAGGTAGCCGACGGCACCGGTCATCTCCTCGGCCGTCCCAACGCGTCCCATCGGCGTGTTGGGGTAATTGCCTTCGCCGACCTGGATGCCCACCTGCGCCGTCATCGGCGTGTAGGTCATGCCCGGGTGCACCGAATTGACCCGGATGCGATCGGTTCCCAGCTCAACGGCCGCGATCTTCGACAGTCCCCGCACTCCCCATTTCGAGGCGCCGTAGCCCGCGGTGAGCGCCAGCCCGAACAGCCCGGCCGCCGAGGAGATGTTGACGATCGAACCGCCACCGGCAGCGCGCATCGGCCCGATAACCGCCTGCATCCCGTTGAACACTCCGACCAAATTGACTTCCAGCACCATGCGGAAGTGTTCCACGGGTTCTTGCTCGATGAACTGGCCCGTCGACACCCCGGCGTTGTTCACCAACCCGTTCAGGCCGCCGAACCCAGCCAGCGTGAACTCGACTGCCGCCGACCACTGCGCGGGGTCGGTCACGTCGAGGTGCGCGTAGCGCGCGGATGCGCCCAGTTCGTCCGCAAGCTGCTTGCCGTCGTCGTCGAGCAGATCGGCGATCACCACCTTGCCGCCGCGTGCGACGATGTGGCGCGCGAATGCCGCGCCAAGCCCGCGGGCGCCTCCGGTGACAAAGACGACCTTGCCGGAGAGCTGTCTTGTATTAGGTTCCATCTCAAAGCCTTTCAATCATGTGGCTGCCGGACCGCCCGGGCATCGTTCACAGCACGTGGTGTCGCTGCCAACGCTTGCGCACTGTCCGCATCCATTCGCGGCTTCGCTCGGCGGCGCCCACACTGGTGCTCACCAGAGGGGGAATCAGCGGCAGGAAGATGATGCCGAAGAACACGACAATCGCAACGTAGGGCATGGTTTTCGTTCACATTTCTCCGTCGAGACGACGGTGATGCTTGGCAATTCCAGATATAGGTTCACCCAGGCAGACCCGGTGAGGAGGGCCCGTTCCCGATGAGCGGGAGTTCGCGACGCCGAATCGTGTGGCGTCAGTCGGCAGGAGATGCGGCAGCCGCGGGTGTAGTCATCGGGATCCGGCCGACGCTGGCGCCGCCGTCGACCGCGAAGTCGGCGCCGGTGACGTACGACGAGGCGTCAGACGCCAGAAAGGCGACCACCGCGGCGACTTCTTCGGGCACGCCGACACGGGTCAACGGAGCGGCGGGGTGACCCCCGGGTCCGAGACGGACGTCGAGATGACTGATCATCGGCGTATCGATCATCCCCGGATATACCGCGTTCACCCGGATTCCCAAAGGGCCCAGCTCAATTGCCGCCACTTTGGTCAAGCCGCGGAGTCCCCATTTGGACGACCCGTAGGCACCGTAGCCGGCGAGTCCTTGCAGAGCCGCCTGCGACGTGATGTTGACGATCGAGCCCCCGCCGGCCGCCTTCATGGGTCCGACAACGGCCTTGATGCCCAGGAAGGGTCCGACCAGGTTGACGCGCAGCTGTCGCTCGAACCCGTCGAGGGACTGATCCAGAATCGGCGTGGCGGAACAGACCGCCGCATTGTTCACCAGCACATCAAGTCCACCGAATTCGGTTGTGACGACGTCGATCACAGAATCCCAATCGTCTGCACTACTGACGTCGTGGCGAACGAATCGTGCCGCATCACCGATGGAGTCCGCGACGGCTTGACCCTCGTTCTCCAGGATGTCGGTGACAACGACCCGCGCGCCCAGCGATGCGAACAGCCGCGCTTCCGCCGCACCCTGGCCTCGACCGCCCCCGGTGATGATCGCGACTTTTCCCGACAGGTCCATTAGCTGGTTAGCGATCGTCATCAATCAGCCCTCATGTCAATGCCTTTGAGCAGAACCTCACTCATTCGGCGCGGGAACTCGACGAGCATGGACGTCGGTGCGATTGACCGCGGAAGCCTGACGTGGCGTCGCCGATGCTCGATCGCGTCAACTATCGCTTTGGCGACGGCGGCCGGTTCCAGGTCTTCGGAGGGCAGTAGATGCAACCGGCCGAAACGCTCCATGGCCCGCCGGGACGGTCCGAAGCCTTGGATGTTGTCGATCATGTCGGTTTTCACCGCACCGACCTGAACCAGAGTCGTACCAATCGGCGTGCCGGCCAACTCCTGCCGGATTCCAGCGGTGAAATGGCTCAGGCCCGCCTTCGAGGTGCCATAGAGAGTGACACCTGGACTGATGCTCACCGCGCCCATCGACGACACGTTGACGATGTGTCCCCGCGCCCGCGCCAGCATTCGCGGCATCAGCTGACGACACAGCTCCAATGGTGCGCCAAGGTTGACCTGCAGCAGATCGCGTACTTGTTGCGCAGAGGTGTCGGGAAACAGACCGACGTGGTCCAAGGCCGCGTTGTTGACCAGCACGTCGATCGGCCCGTCGGCCTCCACCCGATCGACCAGGGCGGCCACGGCCGCTGGATCGGTGAGGTCGGTCGGGTAGGCCTTGCCGTTGAGCTCCTTGGCCAGCAGCTCGAGCGCGTCGGCGCTGCGCGCGACCACCGCGACCTCGGCACCGCGCTGCGCCAGCGATTCGGCGATGCTGCGTCCCAGGCCACGGCTGGCGCCGGTGACCAGGGCACGGGCGTTCTGCAACTTCACAGCTGTTCCCTTCTACGAAGGCCACCAGACGCGAAATCGCACGAATCGCACGGCGAAAGTGCGATTTTGCGTCTGCTCGTCATGATCTCAGCTCCGCCAGTGCGTCTCGCACCACCGCGCAGACGTCGGTATTGGCCTGCTCAGCTAATGGAATGTCGTCCGGCAAGTTGAAGAACCCGTGGAACATCCCGGGGTAGCGCTCGACCGTCGCTGAAACTCCCGCCGCCCGTAGCCGCTCGGCGTACTCCTCGCCGTCGTCACACAGCGGGTCGAATTCGCCGGTGACGATGTGTGCCGGCGGCAATCCGGCCAAGTCTGCCAGTATCGGTGAGGCGAGCACGTTCTGATGGTCACCATCGGGTCCAAGGTATTGCTGAGTAAACCACCGCTGGTGCTCCAGCGTCAGCGCGCCCCGCGACAACGGGTCGCGCACCACCTTTGGCTTGCGGCGCTGGTCGACCACCGGATAGATCAGCAGCTGAAACGCAATGGGCGGGCCGCCGCGATCGCGGGCAATCAAGCACGTGACGGTCGCCAGGTTTCCGCCAGCGCTGTCTCCGGCAAGCACGAGACGGCTTGGGTCACCGCCGAGTTCCCGTCCGTGTCTGGCCACCCACTGGGTGACTTGCCAGGTGTCTTCCACGGCTGCCGGGAAGCGGTGCTCAGGGGCGAGCCGGTAGTCGACCGAGATGACAACCGCGCCAGCGCCGTTGGCGAGCCGGCGACAACATGCGTCGTGTGAATCCAAGTCGCACAACACAAAACCCCCACCGTGTAGGTACACGATGAGCGGAACCCCACCGAGAGACTCCTCCGGCGTCAGCGGATGGTAGATGCGCACTCCGATGTCGTGAGTCCCGTCCGAGGTGGGGACGGTGCGGTTCTGAACCCGCGCGACGGGAATGTGCCGGCGCGGTTTACGGCTCGCCTGCAGGCTGGCCCGCACTTCGGTCGCATCGGCGGTGCCGTCTTGCATCGACGCGAATGCCGCCGACATACGCTGGGCAACTTCCCGTTTCGCAGCCTCGACGTCGGTGGGCTGCGTCATCGGATGGCACCCTGCTCGAGCTGACTTCGCACCACTTTGCCGGTAGAATTGCGCGGCAGGGCATCGAGAAACACGACCTCCCGCGGGACTTTGAAGCGGGCCAGGTTTTTGCGCACATGGTCCTTGATCGCCTCGGCCTGCAGCGAAACACCATCCACAGGAACAACATACGCCTTGAGGCGTTGCCCGAAGTCAGGATCATCCACACCGACCACGGCGGCTTCGTCCACGTCCCGGTGGCCGCAGATGAGGTGTTCGACCTCCAACGGGTAAACGTTCTCGCCGCCGCTGATGATCATGTCGTCGTCGCGGCCGTCGACGTAGAGGCGTCCAGTCTCGTCCAGGTGGCCGATGTCGCCGCTGCTGAGCAGGCCGTCGATCACTTCCTTTTTCTGACCACCGGTGTAGCCGCCGAAGCTCAACATGCTACCGGCGAAGATACGGCCGATGGCGCCGGGCGTGGTGATCGGATTGCCGTTGTCGTCGTACAGCGCGACCCGGCACCCGACCGGCGGCCGGCCCGCGGTTGACGGATTGTGAGCCAGGTCCTCGGGCATCGCGACGCTGATCACCGCGAGTTCCGTTGAGCCGTAGCTGTTGTAGAGGACCGGGCCGAACCGGTCCAGCGCGCGAGTGACCAAGTCGGCCGGCATCGCTGACCCGGAGGCGAAAATGATCCGCAGCGACGAAGTGTCGTAGGAGTTCAAGACCTCGGCGGGCAGTGCGAGCATCCGCTGCAACATCGTTGGGACAACGGCAAGTACGTTGCATCGGTAGTCGGCGATTGCCCGAAGGGTGGCTTCGGGATCGAACTTGCGCCGCAGCACCAGGCGGTTACCGAGGCTCAACGACAACACCGCCTGCCCCAGCCCGGTGCCGTGAAAGATCGGCGCCGCCATCATGCAGATCTCATTCCTGCGGCGCGGTACGCGGTCCAGTAGCTGTGCGGAGAACAATGGCGACGACTTTCCTCGGGGTGCGCCTTTCGGCGTACCGGAGGTGCCGCTGGTAAGCAAGGTGAGACCACCCGGCTTTGCCGGCGGCAGCACCGCCGCGTCCGACGTCGACTCGATCAGATGCTCCAGCGAAACGACATCCACGTCCGTCAGCGGCCAGGGGTCGGAGAGGAACCGGCGTACGGACGGCTCGACCGCATCGAGCAGACCGGTGAACTCGTGGTCATGCACGAGCACCGAAACACCTTCGCGGCGAGCAACATCGGCGAGCTGCGGCTTGGCGAAGCCAGTGTTCATCAGCACCAGCTGTGCCCCGACCTTCCCCGCCGCGGCGAGCACGGTGATCAGGTTGCGGTGGTCGCGGCACAACGCGGCGATCACCGTGCCCGGGCCGAGCCCCAGCTGGGACCATGCCCGGGTGAGCGCGTTTACCCGGCTGTTGAGCTCTGCGAAGGAGACGTCGCCCGCATCGTCGGTGATCGCTATCGCGTTTCCGCCCCGCCGCGCGGCGCCTTCAATGACCGCCGCGAATGGGCCGTATTTCTTGACGAACATGGCCGATCGGATGCCATCCACGGGACTCCCGGTAAGGCCGGATTCGCGCAACACCCTAACGCTGTGTGCGGTCACCGCGATCCGCTGCATTCGCCGGCGCACATTGGTGCGGCCCTCAGCCCGTTTCCTCACAAGCGATACCGTATTCGCCAGGCGAAGGCCGGCGGACAGCCAGTTCCACTGATCGGGAGACAATGACTTCGGTGGCGGCGATAGCGGGTTGAATGTCGGCCATCGCAGATGAATTGGAGAGTGGCTCTATGCGACGGCTTACCGGTGTCGACAACATGTTTCTCAAGCAAGAGAACCGCGACCAACCGCAGCACACGATCAAGGCTGTCGTGCTCGACCCCGCCGCGGCGCATCGACCGCTCACGTTCGACGTGGTTCGAGCGACCGTCCCGGCATTGGTGGAGAGGGTCGAGCCGCTGCGCTGGCAGCTGTTGGAGCCGCGAGTCGGCAGACCTTGGTGGATCGAGCGGCCGCGGATCGATCTCGACTACCACGTCAAGTACGCGACCGCCGTGTCGCCCGGTGGTGATCGTGAGCTGGCCGAGGCGATCAGCGAGATCATCTCGGTCGGCCTCGACCGCAGCCGTCCCGCCTGGCAGCTGTGGTACGTCGACGGACTGGCGGACGGTCGAATCGCCTTGGTGCTCAAAATCCATCACGCCGTCGCCGACGGGTTGGCGTCACTGCGGCTGCTGGAAAGCATCTTCAGCGCTGACCGGAGTGAACCGTTGCCCACGCCGGGACAGACACCGGTGGATGAGCAACGGCCAAATACCCTCGCGTGGCTTCGTACGCTCGCTGTCCATCAAAGCGCGGCGGCAGTGCGGTTTCCCCGTATCTTGGCGCGCTCGGCCCGCACCATCAAGACGATCCGCAACCGCCGCAAGGCCGGCCGGCCCGGTTTCGCCGAAACGTTCGCCGCGCCGGCAACCCGCTTCAACGAGCCGTTTACCGCCAATCGTCGGTTCACCTATGTCAGGTGCGACTTGGCCGCCATCAAGGAGATCAAGAGCGCGTTCGGCGTGACATTGAACGATGTCTTTCTCGCGGCGTGCAGCGGTGCCCTCCGCTCCTATCTGGAAGGTCACCGCGAGCTGCCCGCCGAGTCGCTGACCGCCGTTGTCCCGGTGGCGATTCGGCCGCCCGGTGTCGAAGTGGACTGGGGCAATCAGGTGACCACCTGGTTCGTTTCGCTGGCCACCGACGTCGCCGATCCGATCGATCGGCTCGAGCGTATTTCCGCCAACACCAGCGCGGCCCGCGCCGTGCACGCCGAGCGGGACCTCTGGCTGTTCGGCGACTGGATGGAATACTGGCCACTGTTCTGGTTTTACGCGCGCGCGCTGCCGCTGCTCGGTGCGCGGACAAAGAGACGCCCCACCTACAGCCTGATCGCGTCGAATGTGCCGGGGCCGAAAACGCAGCAGTACTGGGGCGGTGCGCCGATCGAGAAGCTCATCTCGGTGGGCCACATGATCTACCCGTACGGCCTGAATATCACCGGCTGGAGTTACCTCGGCACCATGACCATTGCAATGCAAGGCGATAGGGACCGGGTGGCGGATATCCAGGAAATCGCCGACGGCCTCCCGAAGGCGCTGGCCGAACTCGCCGCATTGGCGGCCGAGCGGGGGCGCGGTGGACGCGACAAGAGCTTGCGGACCGCATCGAGTGTGAATCGTGGGAGTTGACTGTGTGTGCAGGGCGCTAAAATGACGAAATCTACACTGTCAGTTCACATTCGAATCCGTCAGTTCACACTGAAAGCCGCCTGATCACACTCAACGCACGAGCCGATTTAGTGCGCAAACTTTTAGTACGGCAATTTGAGCCGCGGCGGACGACTTACAGAAAGCGTTGCCGGCCGTGCCGGACGAACTCCGCGGCCAGCGCAGCTTTATCTTCGGCGCTCATTTTCCGGTATACGGGCTCCCCGCGCCCGGTCCACCGATAGACCGGCTCATCGGTGTGCCATCGCTGCGCCTGCAGATCGCGCTTCAGCACCTTGTTGGAGCCAGTGACGGGGAGGTTGGTCGAGAGCCGCAGGAATCGCGGAATCCCTTTGCTGCCAAGGTTGTCCCGAGACCATAGATAGGCAGCGAATTCCTCGGTGTCGAACGCCTCGGGGTCGGCGACCTCGATCGCGGCCATCACCTGATCTCCGGACCGTGGATCGGGCACGGCATAGACTCCGGCGGCGATGACGCTGGGGTGGCGCCGCAGGACACGTTCGATCGTCAACGCGGAGGTGTTCTCCCCGTCGACCCGGATCCAGTCGCCCCGCCGGCCGGCGAAGTACAGGAATCCCGCTTCATCGAGGTAGCCGAGGTCGCCGGTCCAGTACCAGCCGTTGCGGAGGCGGTCGGCGTCGGCGTGGTCGTTTTTGTAGTAGCCCTCGAAGGTGCGGGTGCCAAACTTGTCGACGATCTCGCCGACGGCCTCGTCCGGATTGAGTACGCGACCGTGCTGGTCGAAAACCGCAGGGGCACAGTCGGCCAATGTCTGCGGATCGACGATCGCGACGCCGGCGTGTGCGGGGCGGCCGAGCGCGCCCGTCGGCGCGTGTGGGTCCCGAGTGACGGCCGCGCCGCCCTCGCTGGAGCCGTAGCCCTCGAACAGCTCAGCGCCGAAGCGACGGCGGAACTCGGCCTGGTCCTCGGGCGACGCCTCGGTGCCGAACCCGCGGACCAAGCGGTTGTCGGCGTCGTCAGCCTGTTCGGGGGTAGCCATCAGGTAGCCGAGGGCTTTGCCGACATAGGTGAAAAACGTCGCGCCGAAGTAGCGCACGTCTGGCAAGAATCCCGACGCCGAAAACGACGGTGTCAGGCAGACTGTGGCGCCGTTGGCGAGCGCCGGAGCCCACAGCGCCATGATCGCGTTGCCGTGAAACAGCGGCATACAGCAGTAGTCCACGTCGTCGCGGACATGGCCGAATTTTTCCGTTGCAGCGTAAGCGATTCCGGCCAGCCGGCCCTGACTGCACCTGACCGCTTTCGACGTGCCGGTGGTGCCCGAGGTGAACAACAACAAGAACAGCGAATCCGCGCCCACTCCGGCGGCGATGGCGGGCGGGACCCGCTGCGCGTCGACAAGCCCGTCGTAGCCCGGGTCGTCGATCGCGAGCAGTTGCATATCGAGCTCCAGCGGCCCCAGCCGCTCCAGCCCGGCGGTGTCGGTGATGATCAATTGGCAGTCCGCGTGCCGGATTTCGGCGGCGAGCTCGGCGGCACCGCGGGTGGGGTTGATACCGACGATCGTCGCGCCCACCAACGCGGCACCACCGAGCCAGAACAGAAAATCCGGCACGTTGTCCAGCAGCACCCCGATATGAAATGGCCCGTCGCGTCGCAGCGACTGGGCGAGTGCGCCTCGCGCGGCGGATTCCCGGACGACCTCCTCCCAAGTCCAGTCCCGTTCGCGGGTACGCAGCCCGAGATGCTCGTCGCCGAGGCGGTCGAGCAACATCGTGGCGATATCGGACCGCATCTCAGGCGGGCGCGTGCACGAGATCGATGTAGGCCTGGGGCAGCTCGTCGCGGGTCAGCCTGGTCACGCTCACCACGCCCGGGTTGTAGGAGTCCTCACCCAATATCAAGCCGTTCTCGTCGATCGGCCACAGCAGCAGCTGCCGGAACACCACCAGGTAGTCACCGGTCTCGTCGTCGACGGGGATGCCGATCTTGATCGCCTCGGAACCGGGGTAGATCTGCTTGAGGTAGCCCTCGGTGACCAGGCAATGGTCATCGACGATGAGCCGCTGGACCTCGAATTCCAGTATGTTCGTCCGGCTTTCGACAAAAGCGGTGTAGTAGGCCTGCACCCCGTCCGTGGTCTTCGGGCCGAAGTCCTGTTCGCCGCCTCCCCAGAAGTGATAGTCCGGCTGGGGCGCCAGAGTGGCCATCAGCCGGTCCAGATCCGGCACGGCTTCGGCCTTCATGTGTTCGATCACCGTGCTGAGCACCAGGCGGTGTCGCTCGTTGGTGGTTTCGGCCAGCCTTCGCTCCAGCGGCGCCCAGGTTCGGGTGGGGTCAATTACGGCCATGCGTGGCAGCTCCTTCTTTGTGTTTCTTGATATTGTCGGCGACTTCTTGCTGCCAGAGCTGATTCGCGTGGCTGGTATCGACCTCGTACTCGAACCGCGCGATCATCTCCGGGGTGATGTCGGCGACGTCGACGTAGAACTGCTCGTACCATCGCCGTTGCTGGTAGACGGGACCGTCTTCCTCGGTCAGCAACGGATTGTCGATGCGCGTCTTGGTTTTCCAGATTTCGACGTCTTGCAGAAAGCCCAGCCCGTAGCTCTTGGCGAACTTGCTCGCCAGCATGGCGGACTTCTCGGCGGGCATGCCCGGTATGCGCTGCACGCTGACTCCCCATTGCAGAACGAAAGAGTCGTGGCTCACCGGGTAGTGACAGTTGATCAGCACGACCTCGACGGTCTGCTCCCGAAAATCGTTGTGCAGGTAGTTGATCATGTAGGACGGCCCGTAATAGGAAGCTTCCGATCGCAGCAACCCGTCTTCGGCCGACGAGCTCGCGCCGACATCCGGCCGCGCCTTGGAATGCAGGTACTGACTGGCGACGTGGCCTTCAAAGACGTTCTTGAAGTAGACCGGATACGAGTAATGGATGTAGAAGAAGTGCGCCATGTCGACGTTGTTGTCGACGATTTCGCGGCAGTGTGCGCCCTCGATAAGGATCGAGTCCCAGCTCCAGTCACTCCAGTCGCCGGTGTCGATGCCGTCGATGTGTGGGATGGCCAGTTCCGATGGCGGAGGATTGTTTTCCGGGTCGTGCCAGACAAACAACTGGAGGTTCTCCTCCATGGTGGTCCAGGACCGGGTTCTCGCGAGTCGTGGTACCCGCTTCGCGTATGGCACTGCGACGCAACGGCCGTCGCTGCCCCAGCGCCAGTCGTGGAACGGGCAGGCGATGGCGTCGCCCTTGACCGTGCCCATCGTCAGGTCGCCGCCCATGTGGCGGCAATACCCGTCGAGCACATGCAGCGCACCGCCGCTGTCTGCCCACACCACCAACTTGGTACCGAACGCATGCACGGCGTGCGGCTTGCCGTCGCGAAAACTGTCGGCCAGTCCGAGACAGTGCCAGCCGCGCGCGAATCGGGTAAATGGCCGGCCCACGTCAATCTGGCGGATACCCGCGCCGCCGCTCGTCGAGCCCACGGTCGTCATGCCGGATCCTTCCTGGGCCACTTCGCTCTCATGATCCCTTCCACCATATGGCCGCCGGGGCCGCACTTAGCCCGGCTTCCCGGCCAGTGGGATTGCCGTCGGTTTGCCCCACGCCATCACAGCCTGTCCAGGACCCGTTCCCGGTAATGGTGCACCTGATCGGCCAGCGCCGCGATGCCGCGCGGGCCGAACATCGCGGGGATGTCCGGAGCGAACACCAGCCGCGTGGCTCCGGCGTCGACGTACTTGCGTACCCAGTCCACGTCGAGTTCGCGGGTCGGGTCGCACGAGCCGGGCCATGCCGTGAGCTCGATGCACGCGGGATCCCGACCCGCCTCCGCCGCCGCGGCGTGCAGTCGATCGGCACCGTCGGCGAAGTCCTCGGCGGAGACGGTGTAGGGGAACCAGCCATCGCCGATCCGGCCGGCACGGCGTATCGCGGATGCGCTGTTGCCGCCCAACACGATTGGGACCGCGTCGCGAGTCGGTCGGGGCAGGCAGTGCAGGTTGTCGAACGACACGTACTTGCCGTGAAAGCTCGCCGGCTCCGATGGCCACAGCGCCCGCATCGCGCCGATGCAGTCATCCAACCTACCGCCGCGGTCACGGTAGGGTACTCCGACTGCCGCGTATTCTTCTTTCTGCCAACCGATTCCAAGACCCAACAGCAACCTGCCGTCGGAGTGGCGGTCGATGGTGGCCGCGCGTTTGGCCAACACCACCGGACTGTGCAGCGGTGCCACCACCATCGCGGTGCCGAACTTCAGGGTCGACGATGCGGCCGCCATGAAGGCGATCGTCTCCAATGGGTCGGGCATCGGCACGGGATCGGCCGGGCCGGGCATATGGCCATCCGCGGAGTATGGGTGCAGCGGTTCGTACTGCTCGGCGACCACCACGTGTTCGACCGTCCACACCGATTCCACGCCGGTTTCCTCCGCGATTGACGCAACCTGCCGCAGCGCGTCGCCGGAGGTGATCAGACCGTCGACGAACGGCGCCAGCATTCCAAGTTTCACCATGGCTTTCCTTTTGTCGAGTGGTCGGGTCTTGTCCGGTTCCCTTCTGCTATACGAACTTCATCGACGCCCGGAGCCTGCCCGCCCACCTCGTCGTTTGGAGCGGGAAGCGGCCACCAGCTGGTCGAGCTCGTGGGCCGCAGCCGACGTCAATTCCCACGCATCTTCGACAAGAGCCGGGTCCACCTGCACGCCGACGTCCACGTGATCGCCGTAGCTCATCACGGTGACGTTCATCCCCATGCCCACCGTCAACGGGCCGACGGGGAAGATGTTCTCGATGCGTGCGCCCGCCAGGTAGAGAGGCACCGGCGGACCGGGCACTTTGGACACAATCAGGTTGGTCGCCAGCGGCAATCGCTCCTCGAGGCGCGCAGACCTAAATGCCCTGAACGCCAACGTCAACAGAATCGGCGGGGCGACTTCGCTGAAGCCGATCTTGTGCTTCTTTTGCATATCCTCGGCAAGTGCTTTCGCGCTGTTCATCCCGCGATGGATCGCGGCGAGCCGCTCGACCGGATCCTCGATGTCGGTGGCCAGCGACGCGGCCATCGGATGCACCATGTTGCCGAGTTCGATATCCTCGGCCGCGCGCGTCGACTTCGGGACGGTCGCCAAGATGGGCTGATCGGGTAGGGCGTCCCGTTTGACCAGATACGTGCGGACCGCGCCGGCGACCACGTCAAGGATCACGTCGTTCACCTTGACCCCGAACCGATTCTTCACCCGTTTGATGTCTGCCAACGGCAGAGAGCAGTAGGCGAATTCGCGCCGCGGGCTGATCACGCCGTTGGCCGCTGTTTTCGGCGCGCTCAACGGCCGTGGCGGAGCTTCGTCTCGACGTAGGTGGCTGATGGTGGTCACCGCGCCCGCCAGCGTCTGCCGCAGGTAGCGCACCAACTTCGGCGGAACCAGCGCCGTCGAAAGAGCCCCGCGGGCGAGAAGCTCGACATCGGAATGCCGCAGCTCTGGTTGCACCGCAGGAACATCAGCTCGTGCCGGTAAGGGCTCGGGTTCGAGATCGCACAGCACATCAGACAATCCCGCTCCGGAAACACCGTCGACGAGGCAGTGATGCGTCTTGGCGATGAAGGCGACCCGGCCCCCCGCCAGGCCTTCCAGATACCAACTCTCCCACAAGGGTTGGTTCCGGTTGAGCGGACGAGCCAATACTTCGCCGACGAACTCTGCCAGTTCCCGCCGACCACCGGGAGACGGCAGCGCCGCCCGATGCACGTGCGCGTCAAGCCAGAAGCCCGGGTCGTCAATCCACACCGGCCGGTCAAGTTGCAGCGGTACCTCCTGGATCCGCCGCCGAAACTGCGGCATATACGGCAACCGGTTTTGCAGGTGCGACCGTAATGCGTCGTACCCGAACCCGGGCGCCGTGCTGGGATCCAGGATCATCAGTCCGACGGTGTGCTGGGGCCATGCGCTGCCTTCCATCGACAGGAACATGGCGTCCATGCCCGACAGTCGTTTCACTAACCTCAACTCCGTTCACCGTCAAAGACCCTGTGGTGCGGTGAAACCTACATCGATTCCCGATTCGGCACCCGCCGCCATCCCGATGAGTGAGACTTCGGTTCCCCGTCGTCGGTGCGGCGTTCTAGCCTGCGATGGGTGAATACCGTCTCGCGGTCGAGCCGTACCGAAAAGATCTCGCTGGCTTGCCAAGTGGCGCTCGACGACGGGGCTCTGGCCATCGTTCGTGCCCGGCAGCCAAAAGTACTGCCGCACTTGACCGAACGAATCAGATGGGAGATCGCAGCGGCTTCGGCGCTGTTCGACACGCACGGGTGGTCTTCCGAGCCGGTGACTTACCATCGCCGCCCACCCGAGCTGCATGACAGCGAGGTGCGGACGCTGGGCACCTCCTCGCCGCCGCAACGCCACGAATTGGTCTCGTTCGCTTCCGAATTCCGTCCGCGCAGCATCGAGCCGGGCGCCGACCGGTGGCCGCGCAGCAGCCGCAACGACACCGTCTTCGTGCGACTGCTCCGCCATCGTCAGCTCGACCGACCTTGGGTGGTCTGTCTTCACGGCTTCGGCATGGGCACATCTCGTTTCGACCTGAAGCTGCTCTGGGCAAACTACCTGCACGCAACGCTCGGTTTCAACGTGGCCGTGCCCGTATTGCCGTTTCACGGGCCCCGACGGTCACCCGGGTTCGGCGAGTTGCTATCGCTGGATCTGGCCATGACACTGCACGCAATCAGCCAGGCAGTCTGGGATATTCGGCGGCTGGTTCAGTGGATCCGACGTGGGTCGCCGGTCGGCGTGTTCGGCGTTTCACTCGGGGGCTACCTCGCCGCGCTGCTGGCCGGCATCGAGCAACTGGACTGCGTTGTCGCGGGCATTCCTTTCGCCGACGTCCTAGGACTGATGACGCATCACCCTCCGCCACAGGAATATTCATCCATTTTGGGTTCCGATTCTGCCCAGAACGCATTTCGAGTCGTGTCTCCGCTTGCGATGACACCCGCGTCGAAACCTGATCGACGAGCATTGTTCGCCGCGGACGGGGACCGGTTCATACCCGCCGACCAATCGGTGGCACTGCGCCAGGCGTGGCAGCAATCGCCGGTTTACTGCTACAGCGGAGGTCATATCGGCTGCCTGTGGTCAGGAAGGACGAAAGCCTTCGTGGGCAACGCGTTACACGACGCGCTGTTTCCAACCCGCCTGCCGTGAGCGGGCCGACTGCCGTCATGCCGGTTCGCGGCAGCGAAACTCTTGTTCCGCTGAGCGGTCCCGCATCGGCTCCCGTTGCCCGTCGTATTGATACCTTGTCGCAATGGGACCATCCGACTCGCCACCCGACAGCGGGTTACCCAATCTTCCGGCCACCAATTGGGCGGTTCTCGGCATGCTCGCCTTCGGTGAGGAGGTCTCCGGCTACGACATCAAGAAGTGGGCCGACTGGAGCGTCGGCCACTTCTACTGGAGTCCGTCGTTCAGCCAGATCTACTCGGAGCTCAAGCGGCTGGAAGCCCACGGCTATGCCACATCACGGGTGGAGCATGACAACGGTCCGCGCGAGCGACGGATCTACCAGATCACCGAAACAGGCAGGGCCGCCGCCGGTCGCTGGGTCGACGAAGCGCCGGTCGATGCGCCGATGCTCAAACACGGGGTGCTGCTGCGTGTTTGGCTTGGACACCTCAGCGAGCCGGACCGGCTGAAGGAGATCCTCGAGGAGCACATCGCGCACATGGACAGGATGCGGCATCGGGTCGCGATCGATTCCAGAGCCGCCAATCTCGAGGCCGCTTGGGCATACCCGCGGATCGCCATGCGGTGGTCGGCGCGTTACTACGCGGCGGAGCGAGAACTTGCTTTGCAGTTGATCAAAGACATCGACGAGGCCGACGCGGCGCTGGGCCGGGCGCGCCGCGATGCGCACGGCGACGATTTTCCGGCGCTGTCGCCAGGCCGCTGGCGCGAGGTCGAAAAGCGCGCGCAGGCAACGGGTCCCACTGCGGACTGACCGTCTACGCAGCCGCCCGAGCTCATACCACGCCGCGTAGCCCGTCGGCGCCGAACGCGGGTTCCAGCATGGCCGAGAAGTCCGGGCCGCGTCGCAGGATGTGCCCGCCGTCTACATTGATGCATTGTCCGGTGATCCAGCTGGCGGCGTCGCTGAGCAGGAACATCGCCAGGTTGGCGACGTCCTCCACCTCCCCCGGCCGCGGCAGCGGTGTGCAGGTTGCGTAGTCGGAGCTGAGCTCCGCCGATTCGGTGATGGGTGCGACGAGTTCGGTGCGGATCAGCCCCGGACGGATACTGTTCACCCGCACCCACGAGGCGCCGAGCTCGTCGGCGGCCAACTTCATCATGTGGTCGACAGCCGACTTCGTGACCCCATAGGCGCCGAACCATCGGTGGGTGTTGCTGGCCGCGATCGACGAAATACCGACAAACGAACCGCCGCCGCCGCGCACCAATTCACGTGCGGCGTGCTTGAGCACGTACATGGTGCCGTTGACGTTGAGGTCCACGGTGCGCCGCCACGCCTGCGAGTCGATCTGGGTGATCGGCCCAATGGTCTCCGATCCGCCCGCGCAATGCACCACGCCGTGTAGCCGGCCATGCCATGCCGTCACGGCGTCGACCGCGCGAGCGGCCTCGTCCTCGTTGGTGATGTCGGCGGGCTCATAGCGAATGGCACCCGTCGGCTGCAGCGCTTCGATGTATTTGACCGCGTCAGCCAGACGGTCCGGGTTGCGCCCGACGATCATGACGGAGGCACCGGCCGCGACCAGCCCGGCGGCTACCCCTTTGCCTATTCCACTACCACCGCCGGTGACGAGATAGGTCTGGTCTTCAAATGAAAGCTGCATTGTGAGCCCCTTCTCTCCCGCGAGCAGACGCAGAATCGCCTAATTCAGGCCTGAATTACGCGATTTTGCGTCTGCTCGGCATACCAAACTAGGGCGTATCGCGCCGGGCTACCTTGGTCGGCTTGGCTGTGCGCCAGTCCTCGACATCCGGCGGCAGGCCAACCGGGAACCGGTTCTCGTTGTGAGCTGCCCAGTGGGCGTGCCCGAGCTGGTGCACGTGGAAAGCGTGCCGCAGCGCCTCGGTAAACCCCATCGCGTCGGAGGCGGCGTTGACCGAGTCCTTGACCAACAGTGCCGCCATTGTCGGCCGGCCGGCGATTCGCCGAGCGAACTCCAGAGTCTTTTCTTCCAGCTCGTCGAGCGGAAAGACTTTGGACACCATGCCAAGCCGATATGCCTCGTCAGCGTCAAGCGAATCACCGGTCAGTAGTAGCTCTTTGGCTTTGCGAGGTCCGAATTCCCAAGGGTGAGCGTAGTATTCGACGCCCGGCATACCTAAGCGCACCCCGACCACGTCGCTGAATTTCGCATTGTCGGCGGCGACAATCAGATCGCACGCCCAGATCAACATCAGCCCTGCCGAAATGGCGTTGCCCTGCACCTGCGCGATGGTGATCTTGCGTAGATCGCGCCAGCGGCAGGTGTTTTGGAAGAAGAAGTGCCATTCCTGGTGATACAGCTTCTCGACGATCGGGTCCAGGGTGGCGCCGTGCGACCGGAAGGTCGGATGCTGGGTGGGTCCGGGTTTGCGCTCCAGCAATGCCGCATCCGAGCCGAGGTCGTGGCCGGCGGAGAAATTCTTACCGCGCGCCGCGAGGATGACCACGCGCACGGTGTCGTCGGCTTCGGCGCGGTTGAACGCCTCGTCAAGCTGGACGAGCAGAGTCCGATTCTGGGCGTTGTGCTCGTCGGGCCGGTTGAGCCAGATCCGGGCGATGCGGCCCTCGTCAAGAGTTTCATAGACCACCGGCCCGTCAGCGTTGTCGCTGGCTGCCGCGGTGCTGGCCTGGTCGGAGACTGTCATTCTGCCCACATTACGGCCAGCATTACGCCCACTCGCCGGTGGGTTGATTTGCCAGACGAGAGGCAGCTGATGCTCCCTCGGACGGGTTGCCGGTCGGTGACCGGCCCGGATCCTGAGCGGGGATCGTGGGACGGCTGTGACGCGATATGTAGCGTCGCTTAAAGTTGTGTCATGCCTACCAAATCTGATCATGGCGATATCGGTGATGTGGAGCCGCTGGCCGACAGCACCGCGAGCCAGGCCAGGCGGGTCGTCGCCGCATACGCGAACGATGCCGATGAGTGTCGAATCTTCTTGTCCATGCTTGGTATTGGACCGGCGAAAATAGAGACCTAAGTGGCTCCGCGGGGAGGCCAGAACTCGAAGACTCCAACTCCGGAGCACTTCGGGGATTCCGATTTCGTGGTAGTCGCCAATCGCCTACCCGTCGATCAGGAACGGCTTCCCGACGGCACCACCACCTGGAAACGCAGCCCCGGCGGGTTGGTCACGGCCTTGGAGCCGTTGCTGCGCCGCCGCCGCGGGGCATGGGTCGGCTGGCCAGGCGTTGTCGACGGTGACGAGGAACCCATCGATCAGGACGAACTGCGGCTTCAACCGGTGCAGCTGAGCGCCGAAGACGTCGCCGAGTACTACGAAGGGTTCTCCAACGCCACCCTGTGGCCGCTGTATCACGACGTCATCGTCAAGCCCATCTACCATCGCGAATGGTGGGAACGCTACGTTGACGTCAACCGCCGCTTTGCCGAGGCCGCGTCACGAGCCGCGGCCTCCGGCGCGACCGTGTGGGTTCAGGACTACCAGCTGCAGCTGGTGCCCAAAATGCTGCGCGCGCTGCGGCCCGACTTGACCATCGGTTTCTTTCTGCACATACCGTTTCCGCCGATCGAGCTGTTCATGCAGCTGCCCTGGCGGACCGAAATCATCGAAGGTCTGCTCGGTGCCGATCTGGTGGGTTTCCATCTGGCCGGCGGCGCCCAGAATTTCCTGTTTCTGGCCCGACGACTGGTGGGCGCCAACACATCACGAGGATCGGTCGGCGTGCGATCGCGGTTCGGGGAGGTACAGCTGGGGTCGCGCACCGTTCAGGTGGGTGCGTTCCCTATCTCCATCGACTCCAGGGCGCTCGACCAGGCGGCGCGCGATCGCGACGTCCGGCGCAGAGCGCGCGAACTCCGTACCGAGCTCGGCAATCCGCGCAAGATCCTGCTCGGCGTCGACCGGCTGGACTACACCAAAGGCATCAATGTGCGGCTGAAGGCGTTCGCCGAGCTGCTCGCGGAGGGTCGCGCGAAACGCGACGACACGGTGCTGGTCCAGCTGGCGACACCCAGCCGCGAACGCGTGGAGAGTTACCAGGTGCTGCGCAACGACATCGAACGCCAGGTCGGCCACATTAACGGCGAATACGGCGAGGTCGGCCACGCGGTCGTGCACTACCTACACCGTCCGGTTCCGCGCGACGAACTCATCGCGTTCTTCGTAGCCAGCGACGTCATGCTGGTCACCCCGCTGCGCGATGGGATGAACCTGGTGGCCAAGGAGTACGTCGCCTGCCGCAACGATCTTGGCGGCGCGCTGGTCCTGAGTGAATTCACCGGTGCCGCAGCCGAACTCCGACAGGCCTATCTGGTCAACCCGCACGACCTCGAAGGGGTCAAGGATGCCATCGACGCCGCACTCAACCAGCCGGCCGAGGAGGGGCGGCGCCGGATGCGGTCAATGCGACGCCAGGTCCTCTCCCATGACGTGGACCGCTGGGCGCGGTCATTTCTCGACGCCCTCGCCGAGGCGCATCCACACAACTCCAAATAACCGCGTTCGGCGAACCCATGGTGTTGCCGTCCAATCGCTGTGATCTCAGATGCAGCGCTGAACTTAGGGACGTCACGGACGTAAAGGAGACGACGTGAAAATCCGTCGTGCGCTGGCCGCTGGTGCCGGCATCGTCTCGGCCGTTGCGATTGGGATTGCGCTGGAGTCGGGTGGCCCGGCACGCGCCGTCGCACCACCGGCGGATGGCACGTATACGTTCAACCAGGCGGGGGTGTCCGGGTTACCTGGACGATCACGGCGCTGTGCGACCAGCCCTCCGGAACCCGCAACATGAACGACTATTCCGACCCGATCGTCCAGGCCTTCAACTGTGCGCTGAACATCGTGAGCGCAACCAACGAAAAAATCACCCGTGCGGACAAGTTGCAGAACTTCAGCGGCAGGGCCCGGCTGTCGAGCATGCTGTGGACCTTCACGATCAATCAGTCAGATGGCGTGTCGTGCCCGGACGGCAGCACCGCGCCGTCCACCGAAACGTATGCCTTCGATGACGGCGCGATGGCCGGCACGCATACCAGCTTGCACGGCGCCGTCTGTGGCCAGCAGCCGTCGATGACCAAGACACCGTTCTCGCTGCAAATGGCCGGTCCCCCGCCGTCCCCGGTCGAGCGTTATCCGCTGTACTGCAACGGCATTGCGATGTGCTACTGAGAGCTTATAGAGCTACCGAACCGAACGCTCAGATCGGCGTGATGAAGGCGATCAACCACTTGTCGCCGACCTTCTTGTAGTCCACCCATAACCGGCTGCCGTCGTAAAGCGGCTGTCGTGACTTATCGGTGACGGTCCGGTTCATATAGACCATCACCGATGCCGACTCGCGTTTGGCGGACATGACTCCCAAGCCGACGACATTGGCCTGGACGACGACTTCCCGCTTCTTGGCCTCCGGCATGATCTGCGCGTTGACTTCTTTTTGGAATTGTTGGCGATAGTCCGGCGTCAGCAACGGGTAGGCGGCGGAAAGGCTGCGCTCGACGGTCTGGTAGTCGTAGGCAAACACCTGAGGTATGTCCGTGGCGGCCTGATGCGGCAACACCGCACGCGCCGTCTGCTCGCCGCGGGTCTCCACCCGGTTCCAGTAGAACCAGCCGCCCGCCGCGGACAACCCGACGAAGGCGGCAGCCAGCGTCGAGCCGGCGATGGCGACCAGCCATCGCCGCAGCCGCATCAGTTCCCCCCGTCCGGATACTTCAGGTCGTAGCCGGTCATCCGTCCAGCGTCGTCCTCATGCACGATGACCCGCAGCCGGTAAGGCATCGACGGCTTGTTGACTCCGTCCACATCGGCGACCGTGACGCGTACCGACACCAGCACCGAAGCGTTGTCGGTGACCGGGTCGATGGCTTCCAAAGCAGCTCTGTTGATGACGGCTTCCGATGTCGCGTTGGTGGAGCGGAAGATGTGCTTGAGGTTCTCGATGTTGTTGTTGGCGCCGAGCATTCCGCGCAGCGGGCCGCTGGTGCCGTTGTAAAGCCGATTCATGCTCTCGTCGATGTTGTCCTGCTTGTAGCTGAACATGTTGACTACGGTCTGCGTGCCGGTGTCGACGAAACGCTGCGCGCGCGCTTGGTCGGCCTCGGCGTGCCGTTGCTGGATCACCAGGACGGTCAGGCACGCGGCCAGCGCGCCGACCAACAACAGCGCGGCGGCAAACGAGACGCATTCCACCAGGAGGCGGTGAGACCGACGTCGCGGCGGTGGCTTGACCGCCGTCGGCTTCTTGGCCGCCGACGGCTTCTTGACCGGTTCAGCGTCAACTTCACGGCGGCATAGAAGCTTTCGTCGGACCGCTGCTCGGCGGTGATTCCGCGCACGCTTCCGACGGTGACGTCATCGAGCATCACCGGCGAGTTCTGCGGCAGCGTCGCGATGTCAGCCATTTCGACGATGATCTTGTACGCGCCACTGCCGTGACCTTCGGTGCCGGGCATCGGCAGCGAGTTCAGGCCGCCGAACTGACAACCCGCCAGCAGCGCGGTACTCGCCGCCAATATGCCGCCGCGCGCCAGCTTTGTGATCATCCACCGCCGGTTCATCCGCCGGCCCCCTGCTCGGCGGGGGCAGTGGCGCTCCGGGAGCGGGGCCCGGTGCCGGCCTGACACCGGCCGGCGCTGGGCCCGGTGCCGGGCCGTAGCCGGGAGGACTCGCTGCTGGGGGCGGCGCCCCTGCCGCTGGCGGTGGGGCCCCCGGGGCGGGGGGGACGAGCAGGCTCTGCAGATCGGCTGGATTCTGCACGGGATGCGTTCCGGGAGCGGGGATACAGGTGAGTTGCGGAATCGGGGTCTGCGCCTTGGCCTGGGTGGCCGGGGTGTCGTAGATGATCTGACCCTTGTATGCGGTGATCGTGTTGAGCGGGTGGAACATGATCGGCGGGTAGTTCGCCGAGAGTCGGCGCAGCACCGGCCCCAGCCGCTCGCGGCAGATCTCGGCGCGCCTGAAGAACTCGGGCGCCCTTGGGCCGGCGGTCGTTTCGAAGGACCCACCGCAGATGAACTGGACCGGATTGGCGAACTCCGGAATCGACAAGAGACCGTTGAGCGTGCCTTGCGCGGGGTCATAGATGTTGTAGAAGTTCGCGATACCGGGCCCCGCCACGTGCAGCACCTGCTCGATGTTGTCGCTCTGGTCGCTCAAGGTCTGGGTGAGGTCGCTTAGCTTGCTGACCGTATCGATCAGCGTCGAATTGTTCTGACCCAGGAACCCCCGGATGTCCGACAGCGCTTGGTTGAGTGTGCCCAGGGTGTTGTCCAGATGACGCGAGCTGTCCGCGAGCACTTGCGACACCGACGCGACGTGTCCGGCGAACTGCACGATCTGTTCGTTACTCGACGACAGCACGTCGACCAAGATCTGCAGGTTCTTGACCGTGCCGAAGATGTCGCTGCGCGAATCTCTCAGCCGCCCGGCGACTTGGGAGAGCTCGCGCAGCGCGTTGTGGAACGACTCACCCTTGCCGTCGAGCGTGTTGGCGGCCTGGTTGATTGCCTCGCCCAGGGGGCCTTGCATCTGTCCCGCCGCTGGACTCAGCTGAACCGCGAGCTCGGTCAGCGACTCCTTGACCTCGTCCCACTCCACCGGTACCCCGGTGCGCTTCAGATCGATGCTCGCGCCGTCGGGCAGCACCGCCCCGCCGGTGTATGCCGGGGTGAGCTGAATGAACCGGGCCGACACCAGGTTTGGGGAGATGATCAGGGCCTGGGCGTCCCTGGGCACCTTGACGTTCTTGGACACCGTCAGGGTGACTTTGACGTCGGACCGGCCGGGCTCGATCGACTCGATCTTGCCGACCGGAACCCCGAGGATGCGGACCTGATCTCCGGGATAGAGGCCGACGGCAGAAATGAAGTGCGCGTGAATCTTTCGTGCGCGTAAATCTTTCGTCCGTTATCGCCCGCGGAGAACACCACATACGCGCCTCCCACCAGCACCGCGACCAGCGCGATGATGGTGAGCGTACGCAGCCCGCGGCTGCCGAAACGTTGCTTGGTCGTCATGGCGATTTCGGCCTGATCACCCAGCGTTCCTGGATCAGCCCGCGCAGATAGTCGGCGAGGCTGGCCGGTACTTTGCCCGGCTGGTAGACAAAGTCGAACATCGTGGCCAGCAGCGGCGCCGGTATCACGCCGTAGACGTTGACGTTGAAGCCCGGTCCGGAACCGACGACCTCGCCCAGCTCGGTGGCGTAGGTGGGCAGCCGCTTGAGCGCCTCGGTGATGTAGTCGTGACGTTCGTTGAGAACGTCGAGCACCTGCTTGAGCTTGTTGAGTGCCTAAGTGAGGTCGTAGCTCATCGCATGCTCACTTCGCCGTCACCCGCACGCCGATGGCGGTCATCACCACGTTGATGACGAACAGGCAGATGAACGCGTAGACCACGGTTTCGTTGACCGCGTTGCCCACACCCTTGGGCCCACCCTTGACGGTCAGGCCGCGGTCGCACCCGACCAGGCCGGCCATCACCCCGAATAGCAGCGCTTTGACCTCGGCGAGAATCAGCTCTTTGAGGCCGGTGAGCACGGTCAGCCCGTTGATGAATGCACCGGGGTTGACGCCCTGCAGAAGGACGGAGAATACGTAGCCACCGGACAAGCCGATGGCACATACCAGGCCGTTGAGCAACAACGCGACCAACGTAGACGCCAGAACCCTGGGCACGACGAGGCGCTGGATGGGGTCGATGCCCAGCACCCGCATTGCGTCGATCTCTTCGCGGATGGTGCGGGCGCCTAGGTCGGCGCAGATCGCGGTGGCACCGGCACCGGCCACCACGAGCACCGTCACCACCGGGCCCAACTGGATGATGGCGCCGAATGCCGTTCCGGCGCCGGACAGATCCGCGGCGCCGATTTCGCGCAACAGAATATTGAGGGTGAACGCCACCAGAACTGTGAACGGGATCGACACCAGCAGCGTCGGGACCAGCGATACCCGCGCGATCATCCAGTTTTGGTCCAAAAACTCGCGGAATTGGAACGGCCGACGGAAACATGCCCGAAGGGTTTCCATCGACATTTCGAAGAACCCGCCGACCGCCCGGGCGGGGACCGCAAGCTTTTGCATCAGCAGTCCCCCTCTGCTGCTCGCGGCGAAGTCTCGGTGTCCTTCGGGCACGGCCAGGGTTTGCCCGCGACTCAGTGTGAGCCGGCTCATATTAACTCAGAACGACTTCGCCATGTCAACGTATGACAGGTACCAGTATCTCTTATCGGCATACCGCATTTGGGCTGGTCAGGACCATAGCGGTAAAGCCAATCTGAAACAAGTTCTAGCTAACGACTGGCCGGCACTTAGGCTGCCCACGCCCTCACTGATCCATCAGGCCAGTAGCGGAAAAGTTCAGGTCCGGATCCCGCCCAGCAAAGTAATCGCGCAACGTGGCGCTGAGCTGCCCGGGCTCCCAGGCCGAGCCGTCCGCGCTGAACTGACGCTCCACGCTCGGCGCCGAGACCAGAGTGACGCGCGGACCGTACACGATGAACACCTGGCCATTGACTTCCGCGGCGGCCGGCGACGACAAAAACTGGACCAGGCTCACCACGTGCTCCGGTGACAGCGGGTCGATCTGGCCCGCTGCTAAGTCAGGCGGCGTGCCGAAGACGTCGGCCGTCATCGCGGTGCGCGCCCGCGGACAGATCGCGTTGGCGCATACCCCGTAGCGGCCCAGCGCGCGCGAGGCTGTCAGGGTGAGCGCGAGGACGCCGGCCTTGGCGGCGCCGTAGTTGGCCTGCCCTACCGGACCCACCAGCCCCGCCTCAGACGAGGTGTTGACCAGCCGGCCGTATATGGAGCCGTCCTTGGCTTCTTTCGCCTTGCTCCGCCAGTAGGTGGCCGCGTTGCGGGTGAGCAGAAAATGCCCACGCAGGTGAACGGCGATGACGAGATCCCATTCCTCGTCGGACATGTTGAACAGCATCCGGTCCCGGGTGATCCCGGCATTGTTGACCACGATGTGCAGCCCGCCCAGCCCGTCGGCAGCGGAGATGAGTTCGTCGGCCGTCGCGCGCTGGCTGATGTCGCCGGCGACCGCGACCGCCTTGGATCCCGCGGCGGCGATCTCGTCGACGACGTCGGAGGCATCCAGGGCGGCGGCCAGGTCGTTGACGACGACCGTGGCGCCGAGCCGTGCCAAGCCGAGCGCCTCGGCACGGCCTAGTCCCGCGGCCGCGCCGGTAACCACCGCGACCTTTCCGGATAGATCGGTCGCGTTCGTGCTGCTACTCAATTTATGAATACCTCTAGTTTTGGGGACGTCCGGCTATTCACCGCGCAGAAGCGCGGCGCGAGGGCATTCAGCGATTGCCTGTTCGGCCAGATGCTCCCGGTTGGGCGGAATGGGATCGGTCTTGACGACGGCGTAGTCCTCGTCGTCCAGGTCGAAGATATCCGGTGCGATTCCCATGCACACCGCGTTACCTTCACACCGGTCACGGTCCACTATCACCCGCACGACACCCTCCTTGAACCTGGCCACGCGCCCCGTCAGGACCCGATCAGTTGGTAGCTCCACCATAAGGCTCTGCTTCGTCTGACGAAACGGTCGCTGGATTCCCAGACTAGAACGTGTTACAACCGGGAAGACGAATGGGTAGCCGTTGGTCAGTTCACGGGGCCAAGGCGATGGCCGGCGAGATGGACCTCAACCCTCAACCGAAGGACGGCTGGAATGCGCATCAGTTACACCCCTGAACAGGAGGAGCTGCGTCGCGAACTGCGGTCGTACTTCACCACGCTGATGACACCGGAACGCCGCGAGGCGCTCACCTCGACGCAGGGCGAGGTCGGGACCGGCACCGCGTATCGCGACACCGTCGCGCAGATGGGCAAGGACGGGTGGCTGACACTGAACTGGCCCAAGGAGTACGGCGGCCAGGACCGCTCCCCGATGGACTCGCTGATCTTCACCGACGAGGCCGCAATCGCCGGTGTGCCGGTGCCGTTCCTGACGATCAACAGCGTGGCGCCGACGATCATGGCTTTCGGCACCGATGAGCAGAAGAAGTTCTTCCTGCCCAAGATCGCGGCGGGCGAACTGCACTTCTCGATCGGCTACTCCGAGCCCGGCGCCGGGACCGACCTGGCCAACCTGCGCACCACCGCCGTCCGCGACGGCGACGACTACGTGATCAACGGCCAGAAGATGTGGACCAGCCTGATCGCCTACGCGGACTGGGTCTGGCTGGCGGTACGCACCAACCCCGAGGCCAAGAAGCACCGCGGCATCTCGATGCTGACCGTGCCGACGACCGCCGAGGGCTTCTCCTGGACACCGGTGCACACCATGGCCGGTGTGGACACCAGCGCCACCTATTACTCCGACGTACGAGTCCCGGTGACCAACCTGATCGGCGAGGAGAACGGCGGCTGGAAGCTGGTGACCAACCAGCTCAACCACGAGCGCGTCGCTTTGGTGTCGCCGCAACCGATCTTTCTGGCCCTGCGTGAGGTTCGCGAATGGGCGCAGAACACCAAAGGCGACGGTGGCGTCTGGCTCATCGATTCGGAATGGGTGCAGCTCAACCTGGCCCGGGTGCACGCCAAGGCCGAGGTTCTCAAGCTGATCAACTGGGAGCTGGCGTCGTCGGACAGCGAGGCGTTATCGCCAGCCGACGCTTCGGCGGCGAAGGTCTTCGGCACCGAACTGGCCACCGAGGCCTACCGGCTGCTGATGGAGGTGCTAGGAACTGCAGCTACATTGCGTCAGGACTCCCCCGGCGCGTTACTGCGCGGCCGGGTAGAGCGGATGCACCGAGCCTGCCTGATCCTGACGTTCGGCGGCGGCACCAACGAAGTCCAGCGCGACATCATCGGCATGGTCGCCCTGGGACTGCCCCGAGCCAACCGCTGACTTTTCTTGTAGAGGACGGACCCCCTATGGATTTCACGACAACCGAAGCCGCAACCGACCTCGGTGGTCTGGTCGACACCATCGTCGATGCGGTGTGCACGCCGGAGCATCAACGCGAGCTGGACGGGCTGGAGCAGCGGTTCGACCGTCAGCTGTGGAGCAAGCTAATCGACAGCGACATCCTGACCAGCGCCGCCCCGTCGGCGCTGGGCGGCGATGGATTCGGGGTGCTCGAGCAGACAGCGGTGCTGGTTGCATTGGGCCATCAGCTGGCGGCAGTGCCCTACCTGGATTCGGTGGTGCTCGCCGCGGGCGCGCTGGCCCGGTTCGGGTCCGAGGAACTGCAGCAGAGCTGGGGTGTGCCGGCGGTCAAAGGCGAGAAGATTCTGACCGTGGCACTTGACGGCGAGATGGGTGAGGGTCCGGTGCAGGCAGCACGCGCCGGAGACGGCTTCCGTCTCACCGGTACCCGGACCCTGGTCGGCTACGGCCCGGTGGCGGACGCATTCCTGGTCCCAGCCGAGACCGATTCCGGCACGGCTGTTTTCGTTGTCGCTTCGGACGATCCGGGAGTTTCGGTGACCGCGTTGCAGACCACCGGCCTGGTCTGCGTCGGACACTTGGCGCTGGACGGCGTTGCGGTAGACGCCGGCCGACAGGTCGGCGGAGGCGATGTGGTGAGCTGGCTGCGCACGATCTCCACCCTGGGTCGCAGCGCGTTCCAGCTTGGAGTCCTCGAACGGGGACTACAGATGACGGCCGAATATGCCCGGACCCGTGAGCAATTCGACCGCCCGATCGGCAGCTTCCAGGCGGTGGGGCAGCGGATGGCCGACGGGTATATCGACGTCAAAGGGTTGCGGTTGACGCTCACCCAGGCGGCGTGGAAGGTGGCCGAGGATATCGCCGCTGAGATCGACGTGGCCTCTGCGGCTTTTTGGGCCGCCGACGCCGGGCATCGGGTCGCACACACCATCGTGCACGTGCACGGCGGCGTCGGCGTCGACACCGATCACCCGGTGCACCGGTATTTCCTGGCCGCCAAGGAGACGGAGTTCGCGCTCGGCGGTGCGACCGGGCAGTTGCGTCGTATCGGTCGTGAATTGGCGGAAACCCCTGCTTAGCTCTCTCGTGGCGGCGAACGTGACGCTGGCGTCACGCTGGCCTTCGAGCGTGACGCCAGCGTCACGCTCGGGTCGTGGTGCAGGCCCGTGACGGACCTGACGGTCACCGAACTACTGGTGCCGCTGGCCGAGATCGACGACCGCGGCGTCTATTTCGAGGACTCGTTCACCAGCTGGCGTGATCACATCCAGCGTGGTGCCGCAATTGCGGCGACGTTGCGCGACCGCCTCGACCCTGACCGGCCGGCGCACGTCGGTGTGCTGCTGGAGAACACGCCGTTCTTCTCGGCGATGCTGGTGGCGGCCGGGCTGTCCGGCATCGTGCCGGTGGGCCTCAACCCGGTGCGCCGCGGAGAGGCACTCGCCCGCGACATCAGCAGGGCTGACTGCCAATTCGTGCTGGCCGACTCGAAATCGGCTGTGACACTGGGCAATGTCGAGCACGTCAACGTCGACACCGCGGAGTGGGCTGACGAGCTGGCCGCACACCGCGGCGCCGAGGTGCATTATCAGTCCGCCGCTCCCGCCGACCTGTTCATGCTGATCTTCACGTCCGGCACCAGTGGCGAACCGAAGGCGGTGAAGTGCAGCCACGGTAAGGTCGCGATCGCTGGGGTGACGATGACTCAGCGGTTCGGCCTGAGCCGCGACGACGTCTGCTATGTGTCCATGCCGTTGTTCCACTCCAATGCTGTGCTGGTCGGCTGGGCGGTTGCAGCAGCATGCCACGGCTCGATGGCGTTGCGGCGCAAGTTCTCTGCATCTGGGTTCTTGCCGGACGTGCGTCGTTACGGCGCCACCTACGCCAACTACGTCGGTAAGCCGTTGTCGTATGTACTTGCCACGCCCGAGCGGCCCGACGACGCGGACAACCCGTTACGGGCGGTATACGGCAACGAGGGCGTGCCCGACGACATCGAACGCTTTGGCCGCCGGTTCGGATGCGTCGTGCAGGATGGGTTCGGTTCGACCGAGGGCGGGGTGGCGATCGCGCGTACCCCAGACACTCCGGCGGGCTCGCTGGGCCCGCTACCTGAGGGCATCGAGATCGTCGACTCGGACACCGGCAAGCCGTGCCCGCCGGGAGTAATCGGCGAACTGGTGAACAGCGCAGGCGCCGGCCGTTTCGAGGGCTATTACAACGACGAGGCAGCCGAAGCCGAGCGGATGGCCGGCGGCGTCTACCACAGCGGTGACCTTGCCTATCGCGACGCTGACGGCTATGCGTACTTCACTGGTCGCCTTGGCGATTGGATGCGGGTTGACGGCGAGAATCTGGGTGCGGCGCCCATCGAGCGGGTCCTGCTGAGATACCCCGACGCCATTGAGGTTGCGGTGTATCCGGTGCCCGACCCTGTGGTCGGCGACCAGGTGATGGCCGCGCTGGTGATGGCGCCCGGTACGGAATTCGATGCCGAGAAATTTCGGGCCTTTCTGGCCGAACAACCCGATTTGGGACCGAAGCAGTGGCCGGCGTACGTCCGGATCAGCCCCGAACTGCCGCGCACCGTGACCTTCAAGGTGCTCAAGCGGCAGTTGTCCGCCGAGGGTGTCGACTGCGGTGAACCGGTGTGGCCGATTCGCCGGTAGCATCGTGACCAACGCACTCAAGACAAGCTTCGAAGAGCTTTGCGCTACCGTGCCGGCCAGAGTCGGTATCGCCATTGCCCATGCGGCCGAGGTCTATTCGTTCGGGCCGTGGTCGTCGGGCGTCGCCTGGTCGACGATCAAAGTCCCGTTGGCAATCGCCGCATTGCGCAGCGATCCAGCAAGCGCCGACTTGGTGATCAAGGCGATTACCAAGTCCGATAACCGCGCGTCGGAGAAGTTGTGGTCCCAGCTGGGTGACCCCGTCGACGCCGCGCGACAGGTGCGGGCCATCATCGAGGAATCCGGGGACATCGCCACTGTGGTCGAGTCGCAGCGAGTTCGGCCTGGCTTCACCGCATTTGGCCAAACACAGTGGCCGCTCGATCGGCAGGCGCAGTTTGCCGCACAGCTACCGGACATTCCCGGGGCCGCGCAGGTCATCGATCTGATGCGCCATCTCACCACTGGGCAGCGCTGGGGGCTTGCCGCCAAAGACATTGCCGCGAAAGGCGGTTGGGGCCCTGGCAGCAAAGGGCGTGACTATCTGGTGCGACAGTTCGGTTTTCTGGCAACAGGATCGGGGAACGTGGGTGTGGCGCTGGCGGCCGAGGCGCGGACGTTCAAGACCGGAGTCGACGTGGTGAACAGGCTGACGGACTGGCTGGTCGACAGCCTTCCGCAACTAGCCGACGATTGACGGCACAACCGCGTCGATCAGGTGGGGTCCGGGCTCGGCGAAAGCCGCACGCAATGCGTCGGCGAACTCCTCAGCGGTGCTCACTCGCCGTGCCGGAACCCCCATACCTTCGGCAATTTTGACGAAATCCATTGCCGGCCTCGACAAATTCAGCAAGTCCAGCGCTTTCGGGCCGGGAGCCGAGCCGGCGCCGACGCGTTGCAGCTCGATTCGCAGGATGTCGTAGGCACTGTTGTCGTAGATCACGGTGGTCACGTTGAGGTTCTCCCGGGCCTGGGTCCACAACCCCGAAATCGTGTACATAGCCGACCCGTCGGATTCCAGACACAGCACCGGACGGTCGGGGGCGGCCACGGCGGCGCCGACCGCGGCGGGAATGCCGAAACCGATCGCTCCGCCGGTGAGCGTCAGCCAGTCGTGGGCCGGTGCGCCGGCGGTGGCCTGCGGAAGAAACACCCCAGAGGTGTTCGACTCGTCGATGACGACCGACCGTTCGGGCAGCAGCGCGCCGACCACGTCGGCCACCGACGCCGAAGTCAGGGCACCGGTGGGCAACTGCGGGCGCGACGCGGGGGCCACCGGCGCCGCCGTACCGGGGGCCACCTCGTCGGCCAATGCCGCTAAAGCGTCTGCGGCACCGCTGTATTCGGCCAAAACATGCACCTCGCAACCGGCCGGTACCAGATCACTGGGCATGTTCGGGTAGGCGAAGAAGGACACCGGCGACTTGGCGCCCGCCAGCACCAGGTGCTTGGCGCCGTTCAGCTGGGCCGCGGCGGCTTCGGCGAAGTAGGCGAGCCGGTCGACGGCGGGAACACCGGCGCCGCGTTCCAGCCGCGTCGGGAAAGTCTCGCAGAGCCAACGGGCCCCGGTGGCGTCGGCGATCCGTGCGGCCACGGCCAGCCCAGGCGCGCGGGTGGCGTCCCCGCCGATCAGCATCATCGTGGGTTCGCCCGAACGCAGCACCTCGGCCACCGCTGCCACATCTACCGGCGTGTCTGCGGAATATGTTGGCAACGTCGCGGTTTCGCCGCCGTCGGACCACGATGCGTCGGCCGGCAGGATCAGCGTCGAGATTTGCGAGCCCGCCCGGCTTACCGCGATCGCCTCCGCCGCGTCGGCTGCGACGTCGCCGACGTCAATGCTGCGGCGCATCCACCCCGAGACGGTGCCGGCGAGCGCGTCGATGTCGGATTCCAATGGGGCGTCGTACTTCTTGTGATAGGTGGCGTGGTCGCCGACGACAACCACCATCGGCACCCGAGCCCGCCGCGCGTTGTGCAGGTTGGCCAGGCCGTTGCCGAGCCCGGGACCAAGATGCAACAGCACGGCTGCCGGCCGGTCTGCCATCCGCGCGTAGCCATCGGCCGCGCCGGTGGCCACGCCCTCGAAAAGAGTCAACACGCCGCGCATCCGTGGGACGGTGTCCAGCGCCGCGACGAAATGCATCTCTGAGGTGCCGGGGTTGGCGAAGCACACGTCGACGCCGCCGTCGACCAAGGTGTTGATCAGAGCCTGGGCGCCGTTCACCTGTGTACCTCCTGTTCCGTGAGCCCGAAGACCCGCTCTGCATTGCCGCGCAGAAAGTCGCGGCGCGCCTCGTCGCTGAGCCCGAGTTGGTCGAGCCCCGCCAGGGCGTGTTGGTGGGCAATCATCGGGTAGTTGGTGCCGAACAAGACTTTGCGTTGTCCGGTATGGGTTTTCATGAAGCGAACGAGCTCGTCCGGGAACCGTCGCACGGTGTAGGCGGAGGTATCGATGTAGACGTTCTCGTGTTTGCGGGCCACGGCGACCATCTCCTCGGTCCACGGATAGCCGACATGGCCGCACACGATGACCAGCTCCGGAAAGTCCAGGGCCACCTGGTCGATGTAGGGAATCGGGCGTCCGGTCTCCGACGGCCGCAGCGGGCCGGTGTGACCGACCTGCGTGCAGAACGGGACACCCAATTGCACACATTCTGCGAACAGCGGATAGTAGCGGCGGTCGGTGGGCGGTGCGTTCCACAGCCAGGGCACCACCCGCAGGCCTACGAAGCCGTCGTCACGAACCCGGCGCCGCAGCTCGCGGATGGCTGCCATCGGCTGATCGAGGTCGACGGTCGCCAGGCCGGCGAACCTGTTGGGGTGCAACCGGATCCATTCGGCGACCTCGTCATTGGAGACCAGGTCCTGGCCATTGGGACCACGCCAGGCGCTGAGCAGGCCGAGGCCGACGCCGGCGCTGTCCATCGACGCGACGGTGGCCTCGATCGGGACGTCGGTCGTCGGCATGGCCCCACCGGTCCAGCGCCGCAGCGACGCCAACATGTCGCTGCGCAGGAAGCGCAGACTCGGGTGCTGCATCCATACGTCGATCGTCATCGCGATTCGACACTAGCCCGCCGGCCGTGGACGCACCCGCCCGCCTGTCAGCCGGGCCGATCAGGCGCCGGTAGTTGCGTGGCTGGCGTGCACCTCGTCGGCGGGCCGCGCCTCGGTCTGGTCCTTGGCCCACCGGTAGTCGGGCTTGCCCGCCGGCGACCGCTTCACCTCATCGACCAGCCAAAGGCTGCGCGGCACTTTGTATCCAGCGATCTCCGAGCGCACGAAGCTGTCTAGCTCGGCCAGCGATGGCCGGCACCCCGGTCGAGCGTGCACCACGGCGGCCACATGCTGGCCGTACCGGGGGTCGGGCACCCCGACCACCAGCGCGTCGAACACGTCGGGATGACCCTTGAGAACGGCCTCGACTTCCTCGGGGTAGATCTTTTCGCCGCCGCTGTTAATCGACACCGAGCCGCGGCCGAGCATGGTCACGGTGCCGTCTTCCTCGACTTGCGCGTAGTCGCCGGGGATCGCGTAGCGCACCCCGTTGATGGTGCGGAACGTTTCGGCGGTCTTCTTCTCGTCCTTGTAGTAGCCGACGGGGATGTTGCCTTTCTTGGCGATGAAGCCGCGCACACCGGAGCCGGGCTGCACTTCGTTGCCGTCTTCGTCGAGCACGACGGTGCGGTGGTCGATGGTCACCCGCGGGCCGCCGCTGTGCGGCGCGTCCTTGGCGACGATGCTGGTGCCACCAAAGCCGGTCTCCGACGAGCCAATTGAGTCGGTGATCACCCGGTTGGGCAGCAGTTCGAGCAGCTTGTCCTTGATGCTCGGGGAGAACAGCGCCGCCGTGCTCGCCAGCAGGAATAGCGACGACAGATCGTATTCGTTGTCCTTCAACAGCGCGTCCAGCAGTGGCCGGGCCATCGCGTCGCCGGTGAAGAACAACAGGTTCACTTTGTGGTCGTGAATCGTGCGCCACACCTCGTCGGCGTTGAATTCCGGTGCCAGCACGGTTGTTTGGCCCGAGAAGATGGACATCCAGGTAGCCGACTGGGTGGCGCCGTGGATCATCGGCGGGATCGGGTAACGGATCATCGGCGGATTGGCGGCGGCTGCCTTGGCCAGATCGTACTCGTCCTTGACGAATTCGCCTGTCGCGAAGTCGGTTCCGCCGAACAGCACGCGGTAGATGTCCTCGTGGCGCCACATCACGCCCTTCGGAAAGCCGGTGGTGCCGCCGGTGTACAGCAGGTAGATCGCGTCGGCGCTGCGTTCACCGAAGTCCCGCTCGGGTGAGCCCTGCGCGATCGCTTCGTAGAACTCGACGCCGCCGTATCGCGTGTAGTCGCTATCTGAGCCGTCCTCGACCACCAGGATCGTCTTGACGTTGGGGGTGTCGGGTAGCACGTTGGCGACCCGGTCGGCGTACTGCCGCTCGTGGACCAGCGCGACCATGTCGGAGTTTTCGAAGAGGTAGCGCAGTTCGCCCTCGACGTAGCGGTAGTTGACATTGACCAGGATGGCGCCGGCCTTGATGATGCCCAGCATCGCGATGACGATCTCGTTGCGATTGCGGCAGTAGAGTCCGACCTTGTCGTCCTTCTGCACACCTTGGTCCATCAGGTAGTGCGCGAGGCGATTGCCCTTCTCTTCCAGCTGGGCGTAGGTCAGCTTCTCATCGCCGCAGATGAAGGCTACACGGTCGGGCACGGCGTCGATGGCGTGCTCTGCGAGGTCGGCAATATTCAGGGCCACGGCCACCAAATTAGAACGTGTTACATTTCTTGACAAGTTCGTGCTCATTGTCGAGGGAAAGGCGGCAGCGGTGGCCCAGGATCATGCCGGAGCGCCAGCAAACGAATCGGGACCGGACGCGCTGGTCGAGCAGCGCGGTCACACGCTGATCGTGACGATGAACAGGCCGCACCGGCGCAACGCGTTGAGCACGGAAATGATGGAAATCATGGTCGAGGCGTGGGACCGCGTCGACAACGATCCCGACATCCGCTGCTGCGTCCTGACCGGGGCCGGTGGCTACTTTTGTGCAGGCATGGACCTCAAGACAGCCACCCAGAAGCCTCCGGGTGACTCTTTCAAGGACGGCAGCTACGACCCGTCGCGCATCGATGCCCTGCTGAAGGGCCGCCGGCTGACCAAACCGCTGATCGCCGCGGTGGAAGGGCCCGCGATCGCCGGGGGCACCGAGATCCTGCAGGGCACCGACATCCGGGTCGCCGGTGAGAGTGCCAAGTTCGGCATCTCCGAGGCCAAGTGGAGCCTGTATCCGATGGGCGGATCGGCGGTGCGGTTGGTACGGCAGATTCCTTACACGGTCGCGTGCGACCTGCTGCTGACCGGACGCCACATCACCGCCGCCGAGGCCAAGGAGATGGGCCTGATCGGCTACGTCGTCCCCGACGGACAGGCGCTGACCAAGGCGCTGGAGATTGCCGAGGTCATATCGAATAACGGCCCGCTGGCCGTGCAGGCGATCCTGCGGACAATCCGCGAGACCGAGGGAATGCACGAGAACGAGGCGTTCAAGCCGGATACCCAGATCGGTATTCAGGTGTTCTTGTCCGAGGACTCCAAGGAAGGCCCGCGGGCGTTCGCCGAGAAGCGCAAGCCCGAGTTCAAAAACCGCTAGCCTGCAACCCTTCGGGTCCCCTCCGCGAGCGTGAAGCTGTCGCGACTTTTCCGCGCGGTCGTCACAACAGCTTCACTGTCGGCGAGATGTCAGCCGCGTCGGGCACACTCCCGCGCATGGAAGAGCCCTTCATCGGCAGCGAAGCCGTCGCATCCGGCCGCGTGACGCCTTATGCACTGCGTAGCCGGTACGTCGCGATTCATCGAGACGTCTTCATGCGACGCGACACCGAGCTCACCCCTGTGGTCCGCGCCAAGGCGGCGTGGTTGTGGTCGAGACGACGGGGCGTTGCCGCTGGACTGTCCGCCTCGGCGCTGCACGGCGCCAAATGGATCGACGCTGGTCGACCGGCGCAGATTGTCCATGACAACCGTCATCCCCCGCCGGGAATCCGCAGCTGGGCCGATCGTATCGAGGACGACGAGATCGTAATCGTCCAAGGGATGGCCGTGACGACGCCGGAGCGCACCGCTCTGGACCTGGCCTGCCGGTATCCCGTTGACGAGGCGGTCGCAATGATCGATTCGCTCGCCAGGGCGACCCGCCTCAAGCTGGCCGACGTCGAGCTCCTCGCCGAGCGCTACCAGGGACGCCGGGGCATCCGGCGGGCGCGTAGCGCACTGGATCTCGTCGATGCCGGTGCGGAGTCGCCCCGCGAGACCTGGCTGCGACTCTTACTCATCCGGGCGGGCTTTCCACGGCCGAGCACCCAGATTCCCGTGTACGACGAATATGGCCAGCTGGTCGCGGTCGTCGACGTGGGCTGGGAGGACATGAAGATAGCCGCGGACTACGAGGGCGAACACCACCGCATCGACCGACGGCGGTTCAACCAAGACATTCGACGTGCCGAAGCGCTCGCAGCGCTGAGCTGGATCAACATCCGGGTCACGGCCGAAGACACTCCGGGTGGGGTCATCGCCCGGGTTTCAGCGGCGTGGGGTCGCCGAAAGTGAAGCTGTCACGAGTTCCACGCCGTTTTTTCGCGACAGTTTCACGCTCGGCGCAAGGAAGCGCAAAGGGGGCGCAAATGGAGTCAGGAAAGGGGCGCGCTCGGGGTGAAGGTCACCGGCATTTTCTCCAGACCGGACACGAAGTTCGCCGGCCGCAGTGGCAATGCGCCATCCGAAGCCAGCCGCATATCCGGAAGGCGCTGCAGCAAGCGGGTTTGCATAATGGACAGCTCTAACCGGGCTAGCTGGTTGCCCAGGCAGAAGTGTGTCCCGAAGCCGAATGCGAGGTGGTTGTTCGGGTAGCGCTCGATGTCGAAGCTCTCCGGGTTCTCGAATACCTTCTCATCGAAGTTCGCCGACTCGAACAGCAGGATGATCTTTTCGCCCTGGTGCAGCGGGGTGCCGTGGAAGTCGGTGTCGGCGGTGACCGTACGTGCCATGTTCTTCACCGGCGCGGTCCAGCGCAGCATCTCTTCGATGGCGTTGGGCAGCATTCCCAGGTCACCGGCCAGGCGCCGATGCTGATCGGGGTGCAGCAGCAACTGCCTCGTTCCGCCGGACAGCGTGTGACGGGTGGTCTCGTCGCCGCCGATCAGCAGCAGCAGCACTTCGGTGACGATCTGGTGGTCCTCGAGGCGTGACCCTTCGACCTCCGCATGCACCAGAACGCTGACCAGATCATCGGTCGGCTCCTCCTTGCGGGCCGTGATCATCCCCATCATGTATTCGCTGTAGGCGGCGAAGGCATCCATCGTGATCTGGAAATCCTCTTGCGCCGCAGTGCTGCTCAAGAAACTGACGAGATCGTCGGACCACTTGAGGAACATCTTGCGTTCCTCCGGACGCACACCCAGCATGTCGCCGATGACCGCCATCGGCAGGGGCGCGGCGAGGTCCCAAACGAAGTCGCATTCCCCGCGCTCGCACACCGCGTCAATCAACGTGTCACACAGTGACATGATCTTGGCCTCTTGGTCTTTCACGCGCTTGCGGGTGAAGCCGGAGTTAACGAGCTTGCGCCGCAACAGATGTTGCGGATCGTCCATCTCGATCATCATCTCGACGCCGTCCTGGTCGGGTCGAATGCCACCGGCGTTCGAGAACAGCTCGGGGGTGCGCTCGGCCTCGATGACGGCCTGATACGTCGAGGCGGCGGCCAACCCGTTGCGGTCTCGAAAGACCGGCTCGTTCTCCCGCATCCAGCGGTAGACGGATCGGGAGTCGCCTGCGTAGAAAGCGCCGTCGGTCAGGTCCACAGAGGGTCTGGTCGTCGAAGTGACTGTCATGAAATCTCCTGCGCGTCGCCGAATGTCATTTGTACATGGTCAGCAGAACTCGACAGCATGGCGCGCTTCGGAAGGCCCAGCGACGCCAGCTCTTTCGCATAGGGGTGATCGCCCAACCAGATGCGTGCGCCGCCAAAGCGGGTGCGCACACCGTCGAGCGTGTGCTCGAACCCGGTCTCGCGGGTGACGCCGTCGCGGTGCGAATAGCTGCGCTGCGCCTGCGTGCGCGGCGTCAACCGAAAAGGCAGGCCGCGGCGAAACTCCATGCCGACCACTGGCTGCCCGTCGATGCTCATGTCGAAACCGAACTGACGTCCCTCCCGAATGGTGAAGTCCGCCATCACCTTCGGGTAGCCCCAGATCTTGGTTCCGGCTTCTAGCGTGAATTCCTGGTCGACGGGCAGGTGGTGGATGAATGCGCCAGCCGACTGCAGCGCGCGTGGCCCAGCTGCGTTCGATCCCGGCGGGTTGACCATCACGCTGGTACCGAATTCGTAGTACTGCCCGAGGTCGCCGTCGACGTAGTGCATCAACATCAGCACCACGACCGCGCGCCCAGGTAGGTAGCGGCAGACCTGCAGGCCGCTGTAGTCGATCATCTGCTGGGCGGCGTCGGCGTCAACCGAGAACATCGCCATGTGCTGCTGGGCCTTACGGATCTGTACCGGCATGGTGAGTACCGTGCCCGCGATGGTGTGCTGCGAGGCTGTCATCCGGTCAATCTAGAACGCGTTCTAATGAGCTGGCAAGGATCGGCTAGACCAACGAGGCGAGTTCGTTGATCTGCGCGGTGTTGCGTCCGTTCACAACCATCATCGTGACGCCCGCCCCTTCCCAGACCTTGATCTGCTTACGCACGTAGTCCACGTCGCCCACGATCGCGGCGTCGTCGACGACCTCATCTGGGATGATTTCGGCGGCCTTGTCCTTCTGGTTGCTGCGGAACAGCTTCGTCACGTCGTCGACGACCTCCGGGTAACCCATCCGCCGGTACACATCGGCGTGAAAGTTGGTGTCCTCCGCGCCCATGCCGCCCATGTAGAGAGCCAGATACGGCTTCATCGCCGCGAAGGCCGCGGCGCGGTCATCGGTGATGACGATGTTCGCGGTCGCGCAGATCTCGAAGTCCTCGCGGCTACGGCGCGCGCCCGGCCGGGCGAAGCCCTCGGCGAGCCATTCGTTGTAGGTGTCAGCCATCCGCGGGGTGTAGAAGATGGGCAGCCAGCCGTCGCAGACCTCACCCGCCAGTGCGACGTTCTTCGGACCCTCGGCGCCCAGCATGATCGGGATATCGGCGCGCAGGGGATGCGTGATGGGCTTGAGCGGCTTACCCAGACCGGTCGTCCCAGAACCCGTCAGCGGCAATGGGTAGTGGGGGCCCTCGCTGGTCACCGGCTTCTCCCGAGCCCACACCTGCCGGATGATGTCGATGTATTCACGGGTGCGCGCCAGCGGCTTGGGAAACCGCTGCCCGTACCAGCCTTCAACCACTTGGGGTCCGGATACGCCTAGGCCGAGGATGTGCCGGCCGCCGGACAGATGGTCCAGGGTCAGCGCGGCCATCGCGCAGGCCGTCGGGGTACGCGCGGACAGCTGGACCACCGACGTGCCCAGACGGACTCGCTGCGTCGACGAACCCCACCAAGCCAACGGTGTGTAAGCGTCGGAGCCCCACGCCTCGGCGGTGAACACGGCGTCGAAACCGGCGGCCTCGGCCGCGGCGACGAGCTCCGCGTGGTTCTCGGGCGGATTGGCACCCCAATAACCCAGCTGCAGTCCGAGCTTCATACATGCCTCTCCGAAACTAATGTTGAAACGATTCTTAGAACCTGTTCTACTCGAAGGCGTGACAGCCAGTTCGAGCGGCCCGACCCTGATCGATCACCCTGAGCCGCCCCTCTCCGCGCCACTTACCTTGTCCTTCGACTACACCCGTTCGGTCGGTCCCACGCTAAGCAACTTCTTCACTGCACTGCGTGAGCGCCGCGTTCTGGGCGTACGCGGCTCCGATGGCCGGGTACACGTACCGCCGCCGGAATACGACCCGGTCAGCTACGAACCGCTGGGCGAGATGGTACCGGTGTCCAGCGTCGGAACGGTCGTGTCCTGGACCTGGCAGCCCGAACCGCTCGGCGGGGAACCGCTCGACCGGCCCTTCGCCTGGGCACTGATCAAGCTCGACGGCGCCGACACCCCTCTGCTGCACGCGGTGGATGCCGGCTCACCCGACGCGATCAGCAGCGGCACCCGGGTGCACGTGCACTGGGCCGACGAGACCGTCGGCGCGATCACCGACATCGCCTACTTCAAGCTGGGCGAAGACGCGGAACCAGAGGCGCCGGCCAACGATCAAGACCCGGTCACCATGATCGTCACGCCGGTTTCGCTGACGATTCAGCACACCGCGTCGCACGAGGAGAGCGCCTACCTGCGCGCCATCGCCGAGGGCAAACTTCTGGGCGCAAAAACGGGCGAATCCGGCAAGGTCTACTTCCCGCCGCACGGCGCCGACCCCGCCACCGGGCTGCCGACCACCGACTTCGTCGAGTTGCCGGACAAGGGCACGGTGACGACGTTCGCGATCATCAACATCCCGTTCCAGGGCCAGCGCATCAAACCGCCTTACGTTGCGGCCTACGTCTTGCTCGACGGCGCCGACATTCCGTTCCTGCACCTGGTCGCCGACATCGACGCGCACGAAGTCCGGATGGGCATGCGTGTCGAGGCGGTGTGGAAGCCGCGTGAGGAGTGGGGATTCGGAATCGACAACATCGAGTACTTCCGACCTACCGGCGAACCAGATGCTGACTACGACACCTATAAGCACCACCTGTAAAGGGTTTACCTACACATGAGCACTCGCAATGTCGCGGTGGTGGGCTTCGCGCACGCACCGCATGTCCGCCGCACCGACGGCACCACCAACGGCGTCGAAATGCTGATGCCGTGTTTCGCGCAGCTGTATGAGGACTTGGGCATCACCAAGGCCGACATCGGCTTCTGGTGCTCCGGGTCCTCGGATTACCTTGCCGGAAGGGCGTTTTCTTTCATCTCGGCGATCGACTCGATCGGGGCGGTGCCGCCGATCAACGAGTCGCACGTCGAGATGGACGCCGCCTGGGCGCTGTACGAGGCATACATCAAGATCCTCACCGGGGAGGTGGACACCGCGCTGGTGTACGGGTTTGGGAAGTCGTCCGCCGGAATCCTGCGCCAGATTCTCTCCCGGCAAACCGACCCCTACACCGTCGCGCCGCTGTGGCCGGACTCGGTTTCAATGGCGGGTCTGCAGGCCCGCATCGGGTTGGACTCCGGCAAGTGGACACCCGAGCAGATGGCGCAGGTTGCCCTCGACTCGTTCGCCCAATCCGAACGCAACGACTCCGAGAAGCCGGCCAAAAGCATCGACGAACTCCTGGCGCGGCCGTTCTTCAACGATCCACTGCGACGCCACGACATTGCACCAATCACCGACGGTGCCGCCGCCATCGTGCTCGCCGCCGGCGATCGCGCCCGTGAGCTACGCGAAAAGCCAGCCTGGATAACGGGAATCGAGCACCGCATCGAGACGCCGACACTGGGTCTGCGCGACCTCACCGTGTCGTCGTCCACCGCGGCATCGGCCAAGGCTGCCACGGGCGGTGACACTGGTATCGACGTCGCGGAAATACACGCGCCCTTTACCCATCAGCACCTGATCCTCACCGAAGCGATCGGACTACGCGGATCGACGAAGGTGAACCCGTCCGGCGGAGCGCTGGCGGCCAACCCGATGTTCGTCGCCGGCCTCGAGCGGATCGGTTTTGCCGCACAACACATCTGGAACGGCTCGGCAGGACGGGTGCTGGCGCACGCTACCAGCGGTCCTGCGCTGCAACAGAATCTGGTCGCAGTCATGGAAGGACAGAACTGATGGCCGGTGCAGGGGCAAATCTCGCCGCGGTACTCGGTACCGGGCAGACCAAATATGTCGCTAAACGCAAAGACGTTTCGATGAACGGGCTGGTGCGCGAGGCCATCGACCGCGCGCTGCAAGATTCTGGTTCCGCTTTCGACGACATCGACGCTGTCGTCGTAGGCAAGGCCCCTGACTTTTTCGAGGGCGTCATGATGCCGGAGCTGTTCATGGTCGACGCCATGGGCGCCACCGGCAAGCCGCTGATCCGGGTACACACTGCCGGTTCGGTTGGCGGGTCCACCGGCGTGGTGGCGGCCAGCCTGGTGCAGTCCGGTAAGTACCGCCGAGTGCTGGCGATGGCATGGGAAAAGCAGTCGGAGTCCAATGCCATGTGGGCGTTGTCGATTCCGATCCCCTTCATCAAGCCCGTCGGCGCGGGCGCGGGTGGCTATTTCGCTCCGCACGTGCGGTCGTACATCCGCCGCTCCGGGGCCCCGACGAACATCGGTGCGATGGTCGCGGTCAAGGACCGGCTGAACGGCGCCCGCAACCCGTTGGCGCATCTGCACCAGCCCGACATCACCCTCGAGAAGGTGATGGAATCGCCAATGCTGTGGGACCCGATCCGCTACGACGAGACCTGCCCCTCGTCTGACGGTGCCGCCGCCGTCGTGATCGGCAACGAGGAGGCCGCCGAAGCCAGCTTGGCGCAAGGAAATCCGGTGGCATGGATCCATGCGACCGCGCTGCGCACCGAGCCGCTGCAGTTTTCCGGACGCGACCAGGTCAGCCCGCAGGCCAGCCGGGATGCGGCCGCGGCGTTGTGGAAGGCGGCCGGCATCACCAGCCCCATCGACGAGATCGACGCCGCCGAAATCTACGTGCCGTTTTCCTGGTTCGAGCCGATGTGGTTGGAAAGCCTTGGTTTCGCCCCTGAGGGCGAAGGCTGGAAACTCACCGAGGCCGGCGAGACCGCGATCGGGGGACGGCTTCCGGTGAACCCGTCCGGCGGGGTACTGTCGTCGAACCCGATCGGCGCCTCGGGCCTGATCCGCTTCGCTGAGGCGGCGATCCAAGTGATGGGCAAGGCCGGGGACCACCAGGTGCCGGGTGCGCGAAAAGCTTTGGGACATGCCTATGGTGGCGGCTCGCAGTACTACTCGATGTGGGTGGTTAGCAGCGACAAACCGGCGCAGGCGGCTAAATGAGCCAGCAGCAGGCCAAAGTCAAGCACCCCGCGCACGAGGCAGGACGTCGGTCCCGCGAGGCGGTGCAAGCCAAAAACAAAGAAGCCTGGCTAGCGGTGTTTACCGACGACGCTATTGTCGAAGACCCCATCGGGCCATCGGCTTTCGACCCGGAAAGCACGGGGCATCGCGGTCGCGACGCGATATCGGCCTTCTGGGACAAGGCGATCGCGCCCACCACCAAGATCGAGTTCTTCTTCCGCGACACCTACCAATGCGGCAACGAGGAAGCCAACGTCGGGCACATCCTGATTACGACGGGCGACTACCAGATCACCGCGGAAGGCGTGTTCACCTATAAGGCGAACGACGAGGGCCAGGTGGTCGCCCTGCGCGCGTATTGGGAGATGGAACGCGCGGCCGCAACCGCGCGAAAGGCGTAATCGGCTCGCCGACAGTGTAACTGCCGACGCCACTCACCGATCCGGCGTCGCGTCAGGTGCCCGCTCCGCCGGTCATCGGTCAGAGTCGGTCCATCTCGCGCCCCATGAGCGCGTCTTCCAGGAACGTGTAGCGCCGAGGATGGTGGCGTCGCTCCGGACGCTGCGCTTCCGGCGAGGCGGCGAACATGCGCCGCATGGCCGCGACGACCCGGGCACCGCGTGTCCGCTGCCGGGTCGGAGGTGCGAGCGCCACTGCGGTGCTGAACCGGACCTCTTGCTCGGTGATCAGCGTCGGTGTCCGCAGCTCAACTTCGTTGAGCTCTAAGGTGTCGTCATTTCGTGGCAGTGTCGCCGGTAAGTTGGACATGGTCGTGAACCTCGTTCTCTTGTTCGACTGGTGTCGAATGTTTTGGTGTCGCAACTATCCGGCGCGGAACTTGGCGGATCCTTGATGGATTCTTGGAACCCGTAGCAAGCGGCGATAGCGAGGATCTGAGTCAGCTTGACGGCGGCGCCAAGGAATTGCCTTGAGCCGCATCGCGCTGCCTGACGCGCGCCGTCGCGAACAACACCAGCAACGCAAGCGCGGTGAGCGCCCATACGCTGCCGAGCAGGTGTTGCATCGGAGTCCACACCCGCTCTCGCTCGTCGCTGTTGGGAAGGTGTGCCCAGGGCGCGGCCCGAATAACCACCGCTACGACAAGTCCCGCGACCAGGTTCCGTGCGCCGCCGACCGCTGCCCAGCGCACCAGGAAGTACACCGCCGCTGCCGACAACCACACCCAGTGATGACCCCACGACACCGGCGAGCAGAGCACGTCGATGCACGCCGCAGACAGCACGGCGGCGACGACATCTTCGGAGCGCCGGCTGACCTTGATCGCGACCACGGCCAGGGCCAGCACCAAAACAATTGCCACCAGCCAAATCACACCACGCGCGGCATCCAGTGCGGGGATGCGCTCGATGATGCCCCGCAGCGACTGGTTCGACGAATAGGCCAGTCCGCCGATTCGCGCGGGCTGGAAAGCTGTGGAGGTCAAATACCGGACGGTATCCGACGGTTCAACGAGCCAGCCCAATGCCATCGCCAGCACGGTCGTGGCCACCGATACGGCCAGGGCACGCCACTGTCGGGTCACCAGGAAGTAGCCGACGAAGACCGCGGGCGTTAGCTTGATCGCTACCCCGAGGCCAACCAGCAGTCCGCGTGGCCACGGTACGGAGGGCGGGAACACATCGAGCGCAACCATCGCGACCAGAATCAAATTCACCTGCCCGTAGTCCATGTTGTGCTGGACCGGCACGCTGAAGACGAAGACTGCGGCCGCGGCGACGACGACCAATCCGGTCTTGACCGAGAGTGGCGAGGTCAGCGACCGCCAGCCCCTGAGGCGATCCCATTTGCCCAGCGCCGCAACAACTATGACGACGAAAATGACAAGACTTGCGACGGCGTTGAGGGTAACCATCAACCCCTTCGCGGCGATCGCCGGCAAAAGCGCCAGCGGGACCAGGACAAGGGCGGAGAACGGCGGATAGGCGAAGGCCAGGCCATTCGGAGAATTGTCGACCGCGGCGAAGTCAGCCGCATAAAGCGAGTGGCCGGTGAGGACTGCGTGGCCACCAGCGCGGTACACCAGCAAATCGATCAAGCTGCCGTCGTCGGGCACGTGCATCAGGTGGTCGAGATAGAACCATCCGAACAGGGCGATGGTCGCCGCCAGCGCGGCGAGCGCCACCCAGCGACCGCTGCGCCTGCCACCTGAGCGTGGTAGCTCAGTGGTGCCCTCCCCGGTGATGTTCAAGGTTTCTGACTCGGCACGTCTAGACCGGCTCGAGTCCGGCCAGATGCCGCTGAGCCAGCTCGCGGTAGGCCTGCGGGTTGAGGTTGATCCACATCTCGGCGCCCGTTCCGGCAATCGGGCCTTTCACCTGGGCCGGCGCACCCATCGCCAGCACGCCGCCCGGAATATGGGTTCCGGCCACCACCAGCGAATGAGCCGCGATCATGCTGCGGGCGCCGATCACCGCGCCGTCGAGCACTGTGGCGTGGTTGGCGATCAGCGCTTCGGACCCGACGTGCACCCCGTGAATGACACACATGTGCGCCACCGTCGCTCCGGGACCGATGTCGACCGGGATGCCGGGCGGCGCGTGCAACACCGATCCGTCCTGCACATTGGCGCCTTCGCGGATCACGATGGGCCCGTAGTCGCCGCGCAGCACGGCGTTGAACCAGACCGACGCCCCCGCCTCGACCGTCACGTCGCCGATCAGAGTCGCGGTCGGGGCCACGAAGGCGGTGGGATCGATCCGGGGCGCCCGACCCTCGAAAGCAAATAGCGGCATCGTTTAGATATACAGCAGGCGTAAATACGCCCCTTAGCTAACACAGCCAGACCCACCGTCGTTGCGCATACCAGTGCCAAAACTGTAACGTGTTCTAGTTAGAGCCAGTGACTTGGAGGTGACCAGGTGAGTACCGACACAAGTGCCGTCGGCATCCGGGAGATCGATTCCGGCGCTTTGCCGACCCGGTACGCCCGGGGCTGGCACTGCCTGGGCGTCGCGAAGGACTTCCTGGACGGGGAACCACACGCGGTTCAGGCGTTCGGCACCAAACTGGTGGTTTTCGCCGACTCGCAGGGAGAGGTGAAGGTCCTCGACGCCTACTGCCGGCACATGGGCGGCGACCTGTCCGAGGGGACCATCAAGGGCGACGAGATCGCCTGCCCCTTCCACGACTGGCGCTGGGGCGGTGACGGCCGCTGCAAGCTGGTGCCGTACGCCAAGCGCACACCCCGAATGGCGCGTACCCGCGCATGGACCACCGATGTGCGCAGCGGCCTGCTGTTCGTCTGGCACGACCACGAAGGCAATCCGCCGGATCCGGCAGTCAGAATTCCAGAGATTCCCGAGGCGGCCAGCGACGAGTGGACCGAATGGCGGTGGAACAGCATCCTCATCGAGGGTTCCAACTGCCGCGACATCATCGACAACGTCACCGATATGGCGCACTTCTTCTACATCCACTTCGGGTTGCCCACGTACTTCAAAAACGTCTTCGAGGGCCACGTCGCCTCGCAGTACCTGCACAACGTGGGCCGGCCCGACGTGAACGACCTGGGCACTTCTTACGGTGAGGCACACCTGGATTCGGAAGCGTCTTACTTCGGTCCGTCGTTCATGATCAACTGGCTGCACAACAAATACGGCGACTATAAGGCCGAATCGATCCTGATCAACTGCCACTACCCGGTCACCCAGAACTCGTTCGTTCTGCAGTGGGGTGTCATAGTCGAAAAGCCAAAAGGCATGGACGAGAAGATGACTGACAAGCTGTCGCGGGTCTTCACCGACGGGGTCAGCAAAGGCTTCTTGCAGGATGTCGAGATCTGGAAACACAAGACCCGGATCGACAACCCGTTGCTGGTCGAAGAGGACGGCGCGGTGTATCAGTTGCGACGCTGGTATGAGCAGTTCTACGTCGACGTCGCCGACATCAAACCGGAAATGGTGGAGCGCTTCGAGATTGAGGTCGACACCACGCGCGCCAACGAGTTCTGGAACGCCGAGGTCGCGGCGAACCTGAAGGCGAGGGACGCCGAACCGGCCTCCGACGAAGTGCCCGCCGAGCAACACTGACCGATATGCCTGACGATCAGCCGGCGGTTCCCGACGTCGATCGGCTGGCCCGGTCGATGTTACTGCTGCACGGGGACCATGGCGATCACGGTGAACGACCCTCCCGCTCCGGCGGCAACGGCGAGTCGTGGTCCAAGTCCAGGGATTTCGCCGACGATCCACAACGCGCCGCCGCGGTTCGCGACGCCAGCCTCGCGGACCGTGAGCGGTACCTCACGTCCGGACTGCGACCCGTGGACTGCCGGTTCTGCCACGTCACGGTCACCGTCAAGCGGCTGGGGCCGGGTCACACCGCGGTGCAGTGGGACAGCGAAGCATCGCAGCGTTGCGCACATTTCGCCGAAGTACGCGCCTCCGGCGGAGACACCGCTCGCACCAGGTCCTGCCCGAGGCTGAGCGACAGCATCGAACATGCCGTGGCGGAGGGCTACCTGGACCACCCCGCCGAAGATTAGAGCGTGTCAGCTTTCAGTGTGAACTGACGGCCTTGATTGTGAAGTTAGGGCGTTCAGTGTGAACTGACGGCTTTCATTGTGGACTGACGGCTTTCCAGGTGAATATAGGGCGGGGATCGGCGCGAATTTGCGCCCACGTTTCACCCGCGAAGCCCAGGATTCACCCGCGAAGCACAGGATTCACACTCAAAGCCCGCGACAACCACTGTCGCTGCGCGCACCCTGACATGAAGCAATTCGCTGATGACTTTCTGTCCGCCCCAGCGACAAATCGGTTGGCGTCCAATGGTTGTCGCTCGGAGCCGGAAAGACACGTCGCTTCCCGCTGGTGGCTGGGGTGACAGACGGGGCGAACCTGCCGCATGCCACGGCACGGCCGATTACAGGCCCGCGAACCGCTCCTTAACCGTCTCGACCGAAAGCCCGTAGTCAGCCAGCGAATACGTGTGCTTCGGCGCACGCTCCCCGGCTTGACTCTGAGCGTGGATATCCGTCATCGCTTGGCGCGCTTCGTCGGTCAGCGTCAGACCAAATTTCCGGTAGATGTCGGCTACCGTACCGAGCGGATCGGAGATCAAATCGCGATAGTCGACGTCATAGAACTGCGCCGAATCATATTTGGCACGAGCGGTATTGAACCGCTCCAAACCACGCGACCAGGTATCCATTGCGTCAGCCCCGATCTGGGCGCCGACGAACGTCGTGGACCAACCGTCGGCGGTGTGCTGCGCCAGCGAACACATGGAAGCCATGATCGTCTCGACCGGTCGATGGGTCTGTATTACCAACGCGTCGGGATAGGCTGCCATCAAAGCGTCCAGCGCAAAGAGATGACTGGGATTTTTAAGCACCCAACGCTTTTCGGCGTCGTTGAGTCCGATCAGCTGAAGGTTTTTCCGGTGTCGTCGATAGGACGGCGTCCAGTCTCGGTTGGAAAGCCACTCCGCATAACTGGGTAAGTGGGCAAGTGTCTCGTAGGACACAGAATGCAGTGACTGCCGCAACAGCTGCCAGCATTCCTCCAGCTCGTATGCGGCCATGAAGTGCAGGCCGGTGTATCCGGGGTTTTCGGCGTGATGCTGATTAAATTGCGCGTCGAGTTGGCGATACAGCGGGTTGGATTCCCAGGTTTCGCGCGGTGGTCGCGGCTGCGGGAACTCGGCCAGCCACATGTGCAGACCCTGATGCGCGGGGTCGGCGCCAAGTAGCCGGTGCAGCGCCGTGGTGCCGGTGCGCACCAGGCCGGTGACAAAGATCGGCCGTTCGATGACGACATCGGCGTATTGCGGATACTGCTTCCACGCGTTTTCCGACAGCAGCCTGGCCACCAGCGCGCCGCGCAGAAAGAACCGATTCATCTTGCTGCCCAACACGGTCAGGCTCGCTTCCCGCCGGTATGAGTCGAGCAACACCGCCAGCGCTTCGCGGTAGTTGTCGTCGTCGGCGCCGAAATCGTCGAGCCCGGTCAGCTTGGTGGCCGATGCGTGCAGTTCGTCGACGGAGCCGACGTCGGTGCGATCGGTCATCAGTTGTGATACTCCCCGCAGTTCACATCGAGAGTCTGCCCGCTGATCCCGCTGGACAAGTCGCTTGCCATGAAGAGAATCGCCGACGCCACCTCGTCCTCGGTGGGCAGGCGTTTGAGGTCGGAGTTGGCGGCGGTGGCCTGGTAGATCTGGTCCGCCGTGGTGCCGTACTTTCCGGCTTGATGATTGAAGTAGCTCTGCAGCGTCTCACCCCAGATATAGCCGGGCGCAACCGAATTGACGCGGATACCCTTTTCACCGAGTTCGGTGGCCAGTGACTGTGACATGGCCAGTAGCGCGGACTTGGCCATCTTGTAGGCGCCGTACTTGGCCTGCGAGTGCCGCAGCACCATGGAGTTGACGTTGACGATCGACCCGTGTGACTCCGCGAGGGCGGGCGTGAAGCCCTGGATGAGGCGTAGCGCCCCCAGGGCGCTGAGTTCGATCGCGTCCCTGATGTGCTGAAATGTGGTGCCCGCCAACGGCTTCATCGAGGGTACCCGAAATGCGTTGTTGATCAGCACATCGACTCTGCCGTATGCCTCCAGGGTCGCGTCGACGAGGTTGCTGACCTGGTCGTCGTTGGTGATGTCGGTGGGCACCGCCACCGCCCGCCGTCCGGTGTCGAGGATCTGCTTGGCGACGTCATCTAGACGCTCGGCGCTGCGGGCCGCCAGCACCAGGTCGGCGCCGTCACGCGCGCACCGGTGCGCCAGCGTGGTTCCCAGCCCAGGGCCGACACCACTGATGACCACCACTTTCCGATCGAGCATTCCTGTCATCCTCACCCCAACATCCTGGCCGCAATTTGCTGCTGGCGCAGTGCTATTCGCGCGCGCCAATCGTCCTCGGAAATCTTGTTGTGCTCCAGATACGGCAGTGCGGCCGGTATCGCGTCGAAGTCGACCAGCTCGACGGTCGGCCCGTCGGCTTCGGTGAGCTGACGTGAGACCCGCTGCCAGCGGAACTGCAGGAAGCCGCGACGATGGCCGAGCGTTTCCACCCAGTTGGTCACACCCGGGTTCTGGTCTGCCACGACGATGCGAACCTTGCCGTCCGGATCCGCTTGGGCCTGAGTGTTATTCAGCGAGGTCTGGTGGTTGATGTAGTCCAGCGAGATGTACCACAAGCTGCCCAGCTGGAAGCCCAGGTAAGGGGCGTCGCTCACCGGAACCGTGATCACCAGCGCCTGATCTGGCCGCAACTCGAAATGCCCGACCGACGAGTACTGGGTCGCCAGCCCACCGGGCGTCAGCCGCGGCGGCACCATGGTGTTGACCGGGATCTTGAGATAGAACCACTGCGGGAATTGCAGCCATGTCTTCACCCGATTGACGAGTTGCTTTCCCGCTGTAGCGTAACGCTTTTCAATCGCCTCGCGGGTCAGCGGCGGTGGCGCGGTACCGGCGGTGTCCAGCCGGGAAATCGTCAGGGTGCCGCGCTGCGCGGACCAGTCGCCGTATACCTCACGCATCACCAGTTGCCCGGCGCTGGTGGGGCGCAACCGCCATTCGAAGCTACCGTCTTCGGCGATTTCGAGTTCCCGGTCGTCGAACGCGGCCTGGCTGGCGGGCACGTTGTCGTCGGTGTACTCGCCACCAAGCAATTGGAAACTCAGGTCGGTAGTGGTGCCGCGCTTACCGGTGACCACGTAGTCGCGCTCGGCGTGGACCCGGGTCCCGAAGTAGAGGGTGTCGGGGTTGTCCAGGCCCATCTTGGTGAAGGGTCCGGTGCCGGACTGCAAAAAAGGGTGGTCACGTTCGTAGTCGAATGCCAGATGCAGACACCCCGCGACGCAGCCCGCCAGGTACTGCAGTCCTTCGAGTAAGTCGGCTTCGGTCTCGATGTGGGGGGCGGCGGCGACCAATTCCTCGGCCTCCGCGATCGCCGAACTGAGCGGGCCTGAAACGGGGGAAGCGAACACGTCCTCGACGCTAGAACGTGTTCCTGTTTTGAGTCAACCGCGAACATTCGCGCGCGTCGCCCGTGGGGTTCAGAGACGACGCCGACTCACTAAGATGTGCACTGCTGAGACAGGTCGATCAGATGCTGCCGCACATCCGGATGCCGATTCAGGTAGTCGATGACGTTGCCGTTGCCACCTTCCGCCCGCGAGCTGTTTTCCAGCTGCTGGTGGACGTCGGGATGCCGCTTCAGGTACGAGTCGATGGATTGCCCCACGGTCTGATTGCATGGCGGATCAGCGTTGGCCACTGGCAGCGCGATCAGCGTCGCGCCAGCAGCGGTTAGCAGCCCCCCGGCGAGCCTGCCGTACAGCCCGCGGCGACGGAAACCGCGTGTGTTGGATGTCTTGCTCATGCGCGCGAGGCTACCCGCGGTTCCTTTGCGTAACCTGTGCACGCACCGGCCTAAGGCGCTGCACTACGGCGAGACTGCAGCCCCGCTTTCCTGCTCCCGCTTGATCTCCAGCGCGATATCGATGAGCTGATCCTCCTGGCCGCCGATGAGCTTGCGCTGACCGGCCCGGTGCAACAACTGGTGGGCGGGCACCCCGTAACGTTCAGATTGGCGCACCGCGTGCTTGAGGAAGCTGGAATAAACCCCGGAATACCCCATGATCAGCGCGTTGCGGTCAAGCAGGCATTCGGCCGGCATGGCCGGCCGCACCACGTCTTCGGCGGCGTCGGCGATGTCGAAGAAGTCGATGCCGGTCTTGACGCCGATCTTGTCGAACACACCAATCAGCGCCTCCACCGGCGCGTTGCCCGCACCGGCGCCGAACCGACGGCAGGAGCCGTCGATCTGCTTGGCGCCCGCGCGGACGGCCTCGACCGAGTTCGCTACCCCCAACCCCAGGTTTTCGTGGCCGTGGAAGCCGACCTGGGCGTCGTCGCCGAGTTCGGCGACCAGCGCCGCGACCCTATCGCGCACCCCTTCCAGAACCAGCGCTCCGGCGGAGTCGACGACATAGACGCATTGGCAGCCCGCATCAGCCATGATGCGGGCTTGGGCGGCCAATTTCTCCGGCGGAATGGTGTGAGCCATCATCAGGAACCCGACGGTTTCCAGGCCCAGCTCGCGGGCCAACCCGAAGTGCTGGATCGACACGTCAGCTTCGGTGCAGTGCGTGGCGATTCGGCAGATCGACCCGCCGTTATCCTGGGCCTCCTTGATGTCCTCCTTGGTGCCCACGCCGGGCAGCATCAAAAAGGCGATCTTGGCCTCTTTGGCGGTTTCGGCGGCAAGCTTGATGAGCTCCTGTTCGGGGGTCTTGGAGAACCCGTAGTTGAAGCTCGAGCCGCCGAGGCCGTCACCGTGTGTGACCTCGATGACGGGCACGCCCGCGGTGTCCAGGGCAGCCACGATGGCGCCCACCTCGTCCTTGGTGAACTGGTGGCGCTTGTGGTGCGATCCGTCCCGCAGAGACGTGTCGGTCATCCGGACGTCCCAAATCGGGTTGAAAAAGACGTCGGTGCTCATTGGTGCCACTCTCCTACCCCGGCTACGCCCGCATCATCGTCATCGGCGCGACTCATACCTGCACCCCCGTCACCGACAAGGTTTCTTTGGCGATCTCTTCGCCCACTTTCGTGGCCGCGGCGGTCATGATGTCGAGGTTGCCCGCGTACGGCGGCAGGTAGTCGCCAGCGCCCTCGACCTCGACGAACGTGGTGACCACCGCCTGACCACCGGAGTTGATCGACGGCTCGTCGAACTGAGGCTCGTTGAGCAGCCGATAACCCGGCACGTAGGTCTGCACCTCCGCCACCACCTCGTGGATGGAGGCGGCGATCGCGTCCCGGTCGGCGTCCTCAGGGATGGCGCAGAAGATGGTGTCGCGCATGATCATCGGCGGGTCGGCGGGGTTCAAGATGATGATCGCCTTACCTCGAGCCGCTCCGCCGATAGTTGCGACGCCCTTGCTCGTCGTCTTGGTGAACTCGTCGATGTTGGCCCTGGTGCCCGGCCCGGCCGAGACCGACGCCACCGACGCGACGATCTCGGCGTACGGCACCTCGACGACGCGAGACACCGCATACACGATCGGAATGGTCGCCTGGCCCCCGCAGGTGATCATGTTCACGTTCGGCGCGTCCAGATGCTCGCGCAGGTTGGCCGGCGGGATCACCGCCGGGCCCACCGCGGCCGGTGTCAGATCGATGGCCCGGATGCCCGCGGCCGCATACTTCGGCGCCGCGTCCCGGTGCACGTAAGCGCTGGTGGCCTCGAATACCAGGTCAGGTTTGTCAGGCTGGGCCAGCAGCCAGTCGACCCCTTCGTGTGTCGTCTCCAGACCCAGCTTGCGGGCGCGTGCCAGGCCTTCACTTTCCGGGTCGATGCCCACCATCCAGCGCGGTTCCAGCCAGTCCGACCGCAGCAGCTTGTAGAGCAGGTCGGTGCTGATGTTTCCTGACCCGACGATGGCTACTTTTAAGGCCCCATTTGCCTTTGACGGCATGTTGCTCCCTTATTCAATGGTCGCGACCCGCTGCGCCCGGCTACGCCGCGCTTGCGATCGCTCGTTATTCAATTGGTCGCGACCCGCTGCGCCCGGCTACGCCGCGCTTGCGATCGCTCCTATTCAAACGACAACCGAACTGAGCCCAGTCCGGCGAAGTCAGCGACAAACTTGTCGCCGGCGCGCGCGTCGATCGCGCGGGTGCACGATCCGGGTAACACAATGTCACCTTTTCGCAGGCGTACCCCGAAGCTTTCCACCTTGCGGGACAACCACGCCACCGCGGTGACCGGATTCCCCAGCACCGCGTCGCTGCGGCCCTCCGCGACCACCTCTCCGTTGCGGGTCAGCGTCGCATCGACGGTCTTGACGTCGATGTCGGCCGGCGACACCCGCTCCGTACCCAGCACGAAACCCGCCGACGACGCATTGTCCGCGATGGTGTCGCAGAGCGCGATCTTCCAGTCCGTGATCCTCGTGTCGATCAACTCGATCGACGGGACCAAGGCCTCGGTCGCTGCCAGCACGTCCTCCTCGGAACACCCGGCTCCCGGCAGGTCTGCGGCCAATACGAAACCGACCTCAACCTCGACCCGCGGATACAGGTACCGTGCCGTCTTGACCGGGACGTCTTGGAAGACCTCCATCTCGTCGAGCAGATGCCCGTAATCCGGCTCGTCAACGCCCATCATCTGCTGCATCGCCTTCGACGACAGACCAACCTTGTGGCCCACCACCCGGGCCCCCTCCGCCACCCGCTGACGGATATTTATCAGTTGGATCTCGTAAGCGTCGACGACGTCGATATCAGGGTGGCCGGCCGTCAGCGGGGCGATCGGCTCACGGCTGCGCTCAGCCTGGGCCAAGTCGGCGGCCAGCTCGTCGCGAGTCGCAACAGAGAGCATTTGCCGAAGTCCCCTCGTCGTACCGGATTCGTGGTGACCGGGCCAGTAGCGCCCGACCCGGGCAATTCTATAACGTGTTCTACATGACAGCACAGGAGTACGACGTCGTCGTGGTCGGAAGCGGCGGCGCCGGCATGGTGGCTGCCCTCACTGCCGCCCATCGGGGCTTCTCGACGGTAGTCATCGAGAAGGCCCCGCATTACGGCGGCTCGACCGCGCGCTCGGGCGGCGGCGTCTGGATTCCCAACAACGAGGTTCTCCGGCGCGACGGGATCAAGGACACCCCCGAGGCGGCCCGCACCTACTTGCACGGCATCATCGGCGACATCGTCGAACCGGAACGCATCGACACCTACCTGCAGCGCGGACCCGAGATGCTGTCGTTCGTGCTCAAGCACACACCGCTGAAGATGTGCTGGGTGCCGGGCTATTCGGACTACTACCCCGAGGCGCCGGGCGGGCGCGCGGGTGGTCGTTCGATCGAGCCGAAGCCGTTCAACGCACGCAAGCTCGGCGTCGATGAGGCCGGACTCGAACCTGCCTACGGCAAGGTGCCGCTCAATGTGGTTGTGATGCAGCAGGATTACATGCGACTCAACCAACTGAAGCGGCACCCACGCGGAGTATTGCGCAGTCTGAAGGTCGGCGCCCGCACCATGTGGGCGAAGGCGACGGGCAAGAACCTGGTCGGGATGGGCCGAGCGCTGATCGGGCCGCTGCGGATCGGGTTGCAGCAAGCCGGTGTTCCGGTAGAGCTCAACACCGCGCTGACCGACCTCTACGTCGAGCACGGTGTGGTGCGCGGCGTCTATGTACGGGATACCTCCGGGTCGGAATCGGCTGAGCCACGGCTGATCCGGGCCCGGCGCGGTGTGATCCTCGGCTCAGGCGGCTTCGAGCACAACGAACAGATGCGGGTGAAGTACCAGCGTGCCCCGATCACCACCGAATGGACGGTCGGCGCGAAGGCCAACACCGGTGACGGCATTATCGCCGGCGAAAAGCTCGGTGCCGCGCTGGATCTGATGGAGGACGCGTGGTGGGGGCCGACGGTGCCGCTGGTGGGTGCACCGTGGTTCGCGTTGTCGGAGCGCAACTCGCCGGGATCGGTCATCGTCAACATGTCGGGCAAGCGATTCATGAACGAATCCATGCCTTACGTCGAAGCCTGCCACCACATGTACGGCGGGGAATACGGCCAGGGGTCCGGCCCGGGTGAGAACATTCCCGCGTGGCTGGTGTTCGACCAGCGGTATCGGGACCGTTACATCTTCGCGGGACTACAAGCCGGACAACGCATTCCGCGTAAGTGGATGGAGTCCGGCGTGATCGTACAGGCCGACACGCTTGAAGCGCTGGCCGGCAAGGCCGGCCTGCCGGTCGCTGAACTGGCCGCGACTGTGCAGCGTTTCAACGGCTTTGCGCGGTCAGGCGTCGACGAGGACTTCCACCGCGGCGAAAGTGCCTACGACAGGTACTACGGCGACCCGACCAACAAGCCCAATCCCAACCTCGGCGAGCTCAGCCATGCTCCCTATTATGCCGCCAAGATGGTGCCCGGGGATCTCGGTACCAAAGGCGGCATTCGCACCGATGTCCACGCGCGCGCACTCCGCGACGACGGCAGCATCATCGAAGGTCTCTATGCCGCAGGCAATGTCAGCGCTCCGGTGATGGGGCACACCTATCCCGGCCCCGGCGGAACCATTGGCCCGGCAATGACATTCGGCTACCTGGCGGCGCTGCACATCGCCGGTGTTGAGGCCGGAGGACGCTGAAATGCCAATCGATGTAGCGACCGCACTGGCCGCTGAGCTAGAGCCGATTGAATTCGCGTGGACCAGCAGCGACATCCAGCTCTACCACTTGGGACTAGGCGCCGGTTCGGATCCGATGAACCCACGCGAGCTGCGCTACCTGGTCGACAAGACGCCTCAGGTGCTGCCGACCTTCGGCAACGTCGCCGCCTCGTTCCACATGACCGAGCCCCCGACCGTCCAGTTTCCTGGCATCGACATCGAGCTGGCCAGGGTGTTGCATGCCAGCGAACGAGTGGAAGTGCCTGCGCCGCTGCCGCCTTCAGGGTCAGCGAAAGCCGTCACCCGGTTCACGGACATCTGGGACAAGGGTAAGGCCGCGGTGATCTGGAGTGAGACGAGGGTGACCGCACCCGATGGCACACTGTTGTGGACACAGAAGCGATCGATCTTCGCGCGCGGCGAGGGCGGCTTCGGCGGTGAGCGTGGGCCGTCATCATCCGACGCGGCGCCCGACCGGGCACCCGATGTCGAGTTGGCGATGCCGATTCTGCCGCAGCAGGCGCTGCTATACCGGCTGTGCGGCGACCGTAACCCGCTGCACTCCGACCCCGAATTCGCCGCTGCCGCAGGCTTTCCCCAGCCCATTCTGCATGGTCTGTGCACCTACGGCATGACCTGCAAGGCCATCACCGATGCTCTGCTGGACGGTGATGCCGGAGCCGTAGGCGCCTACGGGGCGCGTTTTTCTGGAGTCGCGTATCCAGGCGAGACGTTGCAAGTCAACGTCTGGAAGGACGAAGGCCGTTTCGCGGCAAGCGTTGTCGCGCCTTCGCGCGACAACGCCGTCGTGCTCTCCGGCGTCGAGCTGGTCCCCGCCTAACCCTCTCCCTTTGCGCCGAGCGTGACGCTGCAGTCACGTTCGAGCTCGAGCGTGACTGCAACGTCACAGTCGACGAGCACGGGCAGCGCGAACGCGGCAAAGGATTTCGGCGGGCCGATCCCCGGCGACAACCCGCACCAAGATCCAACCACGACGTTCGACCTTTTCCAGTCGCCGAACATCCCAGGTGTATTGCTGCCGAACATTACGGTGTTGCTCGCCGTCATACTCGATCGCGACCTTGAGGTCATCCCAACCCATATCGAGGTAAGCAAAGACATCACCAAACTCGTCGTAAACAGGAATTTGCGTCTGCGGCCTAGGTAAACCCGCCTGCACCAGGATTAACCGGAGCCAGGTCTCCTTCGGCGATTGTGAACCGGCGTCGACGAGATCGAGTGAAGCGCGAGCACGCTCAAGTCCGCGACGTCCTCGATGTCGGGCCGCCAGCAACTCCACATCCGCCTGCTTGAAGTCAGCAGCGCGGGCAAGGGCATCGAGAGCGGCTACCGCCGTTGTCAATGGATACCAGCAAGCAAGGTCAAGCGCAGTACGAGCTGGAGTCGTAACTGGAATACCGTCGATCATTTCGATCTCGTCGCTCGCGAGCCGGCCGCCCCAGATCTGCAGACCCGGCGTTGGGTGCCGGTTGTCATGAATGATGTCCACAGGCCGGCTCGGGTCCACCCAATCGCTGCCGTGCAATGCTGCGGCTGCGAACCCGGCGATGACCCCGCGGCGTCGCGACCACAGCCACGCCGCCTGAGCCCGCAGTGGGGCAGTCAGTTCTGTGCCTTCGCTGACGTACACGTCGCGGAACACACGCGTGTAGCGGCGCCGTAACTGGCTATCGGTCGCTATCCCAGCGGCGACTGCTTCGCTGCCGATGAACGGTTCCGCCATGGCGGCAGCGTGCCATGGAGAGTGCAACGCGTCACTTCACCGTGACGCTGCAGGCGCGTTCGGGCTCCACCGTGACTGCAACGTCACGCTCGGCGGGAAAACGAGACAGAGGAGCCTTAGCCCAAGATCAGGCCAGATGTCGGCACACCCGTGCCGGCGGTGACGAGCACATGCTCAACATCAGGCACCGGATTCACGGACGTGCCACGCAGCTGCCGGACGCCCTCTGCGATGCCGTTCATGCCGTGAATGTAGGCCTCGCCGAGCTGACCGCCGTGTGTGTTGATGGGAAGCCGTCCGCCCACCTCGATGGCGCCGTCGGCGATGAAATCCTTAGCTTCCCCTGGCCCGCAGAATCCCAACTCCTCCAACTGAATCAGCGTAAACGGCGTGAAGTGGTCGTAGAGCACCGCTGTCTGGATGTCGGTCGGCGAAAGGCCCGACTGCTCCCACAGCTGCCGGCCCACCAGACCCATCTCCGGCAGACCAAGCTCGGGCCGGTAGTAGCTGACCATCGTGTACTGGTCGGGGCTGGAGCCCTGCGCCGCGGCCTCGATGACGGCCGGACGTTGCTTGAGGTCGCGGGCACGCTCAGCAGATGTCACCACGATGGCGACCGCGCCGTCCGTCTCCTGGCAGCAGTCCAGCAGCCGCAACGGCTCAGCGATCCACCGCGAATTCTGGTGTTCCTCGATGGTTATCGGCTTTTCGTAGAAGTAGGCCTTCGGGTTGTGGGCGGCGTGTTTGCGGTCGGCCACCGAGATCGCGCCGAAATCCCGGCTCGTCGCGCCGGATAGGTGCATGTACCGCTGGGCGATCATGGCCACCTGTGCCGCCGGCGTCGAAAGGCCGTGCGGATAGGAGAATGCATTGTCCGCGGTAGTCGAATCGGCCTGTGCGCCAGCATCTCCCACCAGCCGGGTCTGTACCTGGCCGAATCGCATGCCGGACCGCTCGTTGAATGCCCGGTAAGCCACCACCACATCGGCCACTCCGGTGGCAACGGCCATCGCCGCGTGCTGGACGGTTGCGCACGCGGCACCGCCGCCATAGTGAATCTTGGAGAAGAACTTCAGCTCACCGATGCCGGTCGCACGCGCGACGGCGATTTCGGTGTTGGTGTCCATCGTGAAGGTGGTCAGCCCGTCGACGTCGGCCGGACTCAGGCCGGCGTCGTCCAGGGCGTCAAGCACCGCCTCCGCCGCCAGCCGCAGCTCGCTACGACCGGAGTTCTTGGAGAAGTCGGTGGCACCGATCCCCACGATGGCAGCTCGACCACTAAGTAAATCCGATGACATCAGGCGCCCCCGATCGTCAGGGTCACTGTCGCAACCACATGACTACCAAGGCTATTGGAGCCCAGCACCTTTACCGTGATCAGTCCGTCGTCGACGGCGGTCACCTCGCCGGAGAAGGTCACCGTGTCGTAGGCGTACCACGGCACCCCCAGCCGCAGGCCGATCGACTTGATCAACGCCGACGGGCCGGCCCAGTCGGTGATGTAACGCTGCACCAGCCCGGTGTCGGTGAGGATGTTGACGAATATATCTTTGGAGCCCTTCGCGACGGCTTTGTCGCGGTCGTGATGGACGTCCTGAAAATCGCGAGTTGCCAACGCGGTTGAAATGATGAACGTCGGGTCCCCATACAGTTTCAACTCGGGAAGCGTGGTACCCACTTCAACAACCGGCGCGCTCATGCGTCAGGCTCCCACGCGTACAGGCTCCATTCCGGGCCGGTGGCGCTGGCCGGGAAATCGATATAGGTTGCGCGAACGGGCATTCCGATCTTCACCTCGGCGTGCTCGACGTTGCGCAGCTCACCCAGCATCCGTACGCCCTCCTCCAGTTCCACCAGCGCGATGACGAACGGCAGAGTGCGACCCGGAACCTTCGGCGCATGGTGCACCACGAAGCTGAACACTGTGCCGCGCCCGCTGGACACCACGTAGTCGATCGCTGCCGATTTGTCCTGCCAAACCGCGGGCACCGGCGGGTGCTGCAGGCTGCCGTCCTCAGTCCGCTGGATCCGCAACTCGTGTGCCCTGACCCCTTGCCAGAAGAATTCGGTGTCGCGCGACGACGACGGGCGCATCATGGCATCGGCATCGAGGTCCTCCGGCACCGAGCTGGGTGCAGCGTCCGAGACGGGCTTGAATTTGAGGATGCGCCAGTTCATCTCGGCGACGTCCTCGTCGCCGACCCGCCAGATGATGTGCTGGTTGATGAAATAGCCCTCGCCAAGCGCGGTCTGCTTGGGCCCGACCACGTCACCCATCTCGGACGTGATGCTCACTTGGTCACCGGGCTGCAGATAACGGTGATAGGTCTGTTCGCAGTTGGTGGCGACCACACCGATGTACCCAGCGTCGTCGAACAGCTTCATCATGGGGCCCATGGCGTCGTCATCCGGACGCTGGCCGCCAAGTCCGAACATGGTCCACACCTGAATCATGGCCGGCGGAGCCACAATTCCGGGGTGGCCTTCGGCGCGAGCCGCAGCCTCATCCACATAAATCGGATTGCGGTCGCCGATGGCCTCGACCCAGTTGTTGATCATCGGCTGATTCACCGGATCGCGGGCTGCGCGTGGCTTGGCGTCGTCGGACGCCTTGATCTCGGCGACGGCCTCTTCGATAGACCGTGTCATCGAGGCACTCTCGGGACCTTGAGGCCCGACGCGGCGATCATCTCCCGCATCACTTCGTTGACTCCTCCGCCGAAGGTGATCACCAGATTGCGCTTGGTCTGAGAGTCCAGCCAGTTGAGCAGCTCCGCGGTGTCCGACTCGGCAGGGTTACCGTACTTGCCGACGATCTCCTCGGCGAGCCGACCGATGTACTGAATACGCTCCGTGCCAAACACTTTCGTCGACGCGGCGTCCGCCACATTGATGTCCTCGCCGGCGGCGGCCACCTGCCAATTGAGCAGCTCGTTGATCCGCCACATCGCGTAAATCTCCCCGAGCGCCCGCTTGACGTCATGGTGGTCGATCGGCGTGACACCGTCGCCACCGGGCTTGGACGCCCAGGCGTGCAGCCGGTCGTAGATGCCCGCAACCCGGCCGGCCGGGCCCAGCATCACCCGTTCGTTGTTGAGCTGCGTGGTGATCAGCCGCCAGCCGCCGTTCTCCTCGCCGACGAGCATGTCGGCCGGCACCCGCACGTCGTTGTAGTACGTGGCATTGGTGTGGTGGGCGCCGTCGGACAAGATGATCGGCGTCCAGGAGTAGCCCGGATCCTTGGTGTCGACGATCAGAATCGAAATGCCTTTGTGTTTGACGGCTTCCGGATCGGTGCGGCAGGCCAGCCAGATGTAGTCGGCATCATGGGCACCGGTGGTGAAGATCTTTTGGCCGTTGACGATGTAATGGTCGCCGTCGCGAACAGCGGTGGTACGCAACGACGCCAGGTCAGTGCCCGCCTCCGGCTCGGTGTAGCCAATCGCGAAGTGTACCTCACCGGCGAGAATGGCCGGTAGAAACTTCTCCTTCTGCATTTCGCTGCCGAACTGCTGCAGAGTCGGCCCGACCGTTTGTAGCGTCACCGCCGGCAACGGCACATCGGCCCGATGTGCCTCGTTGACGAAGATCGACTGCTCAATCGGCCCAAAACCCAGGCCGCCAAACTCCTTCGGCCACCCGACGCCGAGTTTGCCGTCCTTACCCATCCGGCGGATCACCGCGCGGTACGCCGCGTTGTGCCGGTCCTGCTCCATCGCCTTCATCTCGTCGGACGAGATCAGATTTGAAAAGTATTGCCGCAGCTCGGCTTGCAGCTGCCGCTGCTCCGGCGTCAGATCGATGAACATTGCGCTCCCACCCGGTCGTCTGCGTGGCGACCCGCAGCGCCCGGCTTCGCCGCGCTTGCGATCGCCACGAGATCTAGACGATACGAAGGCCCGCCCAGCAACCGGGCCAGGTCTTTGATCGTGGAGTAGTACCGATGCATCGGGTAGGTGATGTCCATGCCCATACCGCCATGTAGGTGGTGGCAGATCTGCATCACGGGCGGGGCCTGTGAAGCCAGCCAATACCCGAGCACGTCGAGGTCAGAATCGGCATCACGTCCCTCGGACAGCCGCCAGATCACCGCTTTGGCCGCCAAATCGATGGTGCGCGAAGCGATATAGACCTCGGCCAGCTGGGCCGCCACTGTCTGGAATGTCGACAGCGGCTTGCCGAACTGCTTGCGGTTGGCCACATAGTCGGCGGTCAACCGCAGCGCACCAGCCACCAGCCCGTCGGCATAGGCGCCGATCATCGCCAGCGCCAACTGGTTTACCCGCGTCGGCGATGCACCCGACAACACTTCGGAGTCAGCGACCGCCACGTCACTGAAGGTCACCGTGTACTCGTCGGAATCATTCGACGTCGGTGTCCGAACCAGCTGCACCCCATCGGCTTTCGACGACACCACCACGACCGCGCTGTCGGCCGTCACAAGCATCCATCCGGCTTGTTCGGCATATCCCACACCGACTTTGGTGCCCGACAACCGACCGCCGGCAAACGTAGCGGCGGGCCGGTCAGGCAGCGCCGCGCCCGGTTCGTTGAGTGCGGCCGTCAGCACCCCGCCTTTGACGACTCCGGCCAGGAACCGGTCCTGTTGCTCATCGGAGGCCAGGTCGAGCAGCGGCACCACACCGAGGCCCAGGGTTGCGAGCGCCGGCGTGATGGCGCCGAAGCGCCCCACTTCGGTCAGCACCGTGCCCACCTCGGACAGGCCGACGCCGTCGCCGCCGAGACGTTCCGGCACCGGTAGCGCGGTGACGCCGCCGTCGATAAGCGCCTTCCACGAGATGTCCCGGTCCAATACCGACGTGACTACGTCGGCGACGGCCTGCTGTGTCGCCGTGAGGTCGAAATCCATTAGTGATCCACCGGGCACTTTCCGGTGTAGTCGACCTGCCAGTGCTTGATGCCGTTGAGCCAGCCCGACCGCAGCCGCTCGGGCTTGGAGATCGGCTTCAGGTCCGGCATGTTGTCGGCGATGGCGTTGAAGATCAGGTTGATCGTCATCCGGGCCAGGTTGGCACCGATGCAGTAGTGCGCGCCGGTGCCGCCGAACCCGACGTGCGGGTTGGGGTCGCGCAAGATGTTGAACGAGTAGGGGTCCTCGAAGACCTCTTCGTCGAAGTTGGCCGACCGGTAGAACATCAGCACCCGCTGGCCCTTCTTGATCTGCACGCCGGACAGCTCGTAGTCCTCCAGCGCGGTGCGCTGGAAGGTGGTGACCGGGGTGGCCCAGCGGACGATCTCGTCGGCCGCGGTCGTCGGGCGCTCCTTCTTGTAGAGCTCCCACTGGTCGGGGAAGTCAGCGAACGCCATCATGCCCTGCGTGATGGAGTTGCGGGTGGTCTCGTTGCCGGCCACCGCGAGCATCACCACGAAGAAGCCGAATTCGTCGTCGGAGAGCTTCTCGCCGTCGATGTCGGCCTCGATCAGCTGGGTCACGATGTCTTCGCCGGGGTTCTTGGCCTTGTCTTCGGCCATCTTCATCGCGTACATGATCAATTCGGCGGACGACATCTTGGGGTCGATGTGGGCGAACTCCGGGTCGTCAGCGCCCGTCATCTCGTTGGACCAGTCGAAAAGCTTGCCGCGGTCTTCCTGCGGCACGCCGAGCAAACCCGCGATGGCCTGCAACGGCAGCTCACACGACACCTGCTCGACGAAGTCGCCGGAACCGGCCGCCGCCGCGTCCTTCGCGATCTTCTGGGCACGCTCCCTGAGCTCGTCCTCCAGGCGCCCGACGGCTCGCGGCGTGAACCCGCGCGAGATGATCTTGCGCAGCCGGGTGTGATGCGGCGCGTCCATGTTGAGCATGACGAACCGCTGAACCTCGATGTCCTCCCGAGCGATGTCGTTGCTGAACCGCGGGATCACCCCGTTTTCGTAGCTGGAGAACACGTCGCTGCGGCGGGACACCTCTTTGACATCGTTGAGCTTCGTGATCGCCCAGAAACCCCCGTCGTGGAAGCCTCCGCCCTCACCGGGAGCCTGCTCGTTCCACCAAATCGGGGCCGAGGAGCGCACCTCGGCGAACTCTTCGGCCGGAATCCGCTCGGTCCAGATGTCGGGGTCGGTGAAATCGAACCCGGGAGGAAGGTTGGGGGTAGCCACGCTGCTTCTCCTTACTACAGTTCTAGCTGACTAGCTGGGTGTCTGGTGGGGCCAGGACACTAGTTGTACTAGTGATGCTCTGTTGCCAGTAAAACATGCCTTCACCGCAGACAAAAGGCGTCGGAGCATCCTCGCTTGTCAGAGTAATGAAACGTGTTCTAGCCTGGCCCCATGGGTAACCCGGTAATTGTTGAAGCCACCCGCAGCCCGATCGGCAAGCGCAATGGCTGGTTGTCAGGACTGCACGCCACCGAGCTACTTGGGGCGACCCAAAAGGCGCTGGTCGACAAGGCGGGCATCGACGCGGGCGACGTCGAACAGATCGTCGGGGGCTGCGTCACTCAGTTCGGCGAGCAGTCCAACAACATCACCCGGGTGAGCTGGCTCGTCGCCGGGCTGCCGGAGCACGTCGGCGCCATGACCGTCGACTGCCAGTGCGGCAGCGGCCAGCAGGCCAACGGCCTGGTCGCCGGGCTGATCGCGGCGGGTGCCATCGACATCGGTATCGCGTGCGGAATCGAGGCCATGAGCCGCGTCGGCCTCGGTGCCAACGCGGGTCCCGACCGCAGCATCCTGCGGCCCGCATCGTGGGATATTGACCTGCCCGACCAGTTCACCGCCGCCGAGCGGATCGCCAAACGCCGCGGTATCACGCGCGAAGACATCGACGCGTTCGGCCTGGCCTCTCAGCAACACGCCAAGCGGGCGTGGGATGAGGGCCGCTTCGACCGGGAAATCTCGCCGATCGAGGCGCCGGTGCTCGACGAGCAGATGCAGCCGACCAGCGAACGCCACATGGTGTCCCGTGACCAGGGCCTGCGCGACACCACTCTGGAGGGCCTGAGCCAGCTCAAGCCGGTGCTCGAGGGCGGCATCCACACGGCGGGCACCTCGTCACAGATTTCCGACGGCGCGGCCGCGGTGTTGTGGATGGACGAGGACAAGGCCAAGGCACTCGGCCTGCGCCCGCGCGCCCGGATCATCAGCCAGGCCCTGGTCGGCGCGGAGCCCTACTACCACCTGGACGGCCCGGTGCAGTCGACGGCGAAGGTGCTGGAGAAGGCCGGAATGAAGATCGGCGACATCGACATCGTCGAGATCAACGAGGCGTTCGCATCCGTGGTGCTGTCCTGGGCACGGGTTCACGAGCCTGACATGGAACGGGTCAACGTCAACGGCGGCGCCATCGCGTTGGGCCACCCCGTCGGCTCTACCGGCAGCCGCCTGATCACCACCGCATTGCACGAGCTTGAGCGCAGCGACAAGAGCACCGCGCTGATCACCATGTGCGCTGGCGGTGCACTGTCCACCGGCACCATCATCGAACGGATCTAGCCCGGAGCTGGTCTTCGAACACAGCCGCCTACATCGACGCGCTGGTCAGTACTGAGCGGATGGTCAAATGGATAAGCCGAAACGACTGAATGATCCTCGCACCACCTTTTTCATCAAGTGGATGTCCCGGATCAATGCGTGGATGTACCGCAGCACCAACGGAAAGTTGGGCGGCACATTCCAGAAGAGTCCCGTCGCATTGTTGACGACGACCGGCCGCAAGACAGGTGAAAAGCGGGTGAGCCCGTTGATCTACCTGCGCGACGGTTCCCGCGTGATTGTGGTGGCTTCCCGAGCCGGCAGCGACAAGCACCCGCTGTGGTACCTCAACCTCAAGGCCGATCCAAAAGTTCAGGTGCAGATCAAGAATGAGGTGCTTGACCTGACCGCGCGGGACGCCACCGCCGAGGAACGCACCGAGTATTGGCCGCGATTGGTGGAAATGTACCCGAACTACGAGGATTACCAGTCCTGGACTGACCGGACGATCCCCGTCGTCATTTGCGAGCCCTGACGTTGTTGGCGCAGCGTCAACGGCGTGGCCCGCTCGCAAGAAGTTACGCCCCGTAGACGGGAACCGGCGGACGCGACTTGCCGAGCAGGTCCGCAACAACCGGCCCTAACTCGGCGGGATCCCATCGCGCGCCCTTGTCAACCTCCGGGCCGTGCGCCCAGCCCTCGGCGACGCGAATCTTGCCGCCCTCGACTTCGAACACTTTCCCTGTGACATCACGGGATTCGGCGCTGCCTAACCAGACCACCAGCGGCGAGATGTTCTCCGGCGCCATGGAGTCGAAATCTTGCTCCTGCGTTGCCATCATCTCGGCGAAGACGGTCTCGGTCATGCGGGTGCGCGCTGACGGTGCGATGGCGTTGACAGTGACGCCGTAACGGCCCATTTCGGCGGCGCCGACCAGTGTCATCGCCGCAATGCCGGCCTTGGCGGCGCTGTAATTACCCTGCCCGACGCTGCCCTGCAAACCCGCACCCGAACTGGTGTTAATGATCCGTGCGTCAACGCTTTTGCCCTCTTTGGACAGCCCGCGCCAATACGATGCGGCGTGGCGCATGGTGGCGAAGTGGCCCTTAAGGTGCACGGCGATGACGGCGTCGAACTCCTCTTCGCTGGTGTTGGCCATCATCCGGTCGCGAACGATGCCGGCATTGTTGACCAGAACGTCCAGGCCGCCGAACGTCTCGACTGCGCTCTGAATGAGCCCAGCCGCTTGCGTCCAGTCGGAGATGTCGGACCCATGGGCGATGGCTTCGCCACCGGCAGCGGCGATTTCGTCGACAACGCCCTGCGCGGCACTGCCGCCGCTGGCCGGTGATCCGTCCAGGCCGACCCCGATGTCGTTGACCACCACGCGCGCTCCTTCGGCCGCGAAGGCAAGCGCATGCGCGCGACCGATACCGCCGCCCGCTCCAGTGACGATGACCACGCGGCCGTCAACCACACCCATATTTCTGTCTCCTCTACTTGACCGCTCTGGCGGTCGTCGTCGCCAGGTAATGAGGCGGCTCGCCGCCGCCATGCACCTCTAGTGAAGCTCCGCTGATGTACGCGGCAGCATCTGATGCCAAAAACGCTGCGGCCCAACCGACATCCTCGGGTTTGGCCAGCCGGCCGAGTGGCACGTTCTTGGAGATCGCGGCGATCGACCCGGCGTCGCCGTAGAACAGGTCGGCCTGCTCGGTTTCGACCATGCCGACCACGCAGCAGTTCACCCGGACCTTGGGCCCCCACTCCACCGCGAGGGTCTGGGTGAGGCTTTCCAGCCCGGCCTTGGCCGCCCCGTAGGCGCCGGTACCCGGAGACGGTCGCCGGCCGCTGAGACTGCAGATGTTGACGATCGACCCGCCAGCGGGCTGCTCCTGCATCTTGTCGTTGGCGTACTGCGAAACCAGCAGCCCACCAATGAGATTGAGCTCGATGATCTTGCGGTTGAACTTCGGGGTGGACTCCGCGGTCAGCACGTACGGCGAGCCTCCGGCGTTGTTGACGGCGACGTCGAGCCTGCCGTGTTTGTCGACGATGGAGTCGATCAACGCCTTGACAGCCTCCTCGTCGCGAACGTCACAGGAGTGGAACTCATACGGCAGACCTTCGACCCCGCGGCGGGCGCAGGTCACCACGGTCGCGCCCTGTGCGGCAAAGACTGAACTGATCCCCTTGCCCACACCCCGGACACCTCCGGTGACCAGAACCACCCGTCCGGCCAATCCCAATCTGATGGCGCCGGCTGATTCGGGTTGGGTCACTGTGCTAGCGTACCAAGCAAGTGCTTGCTTAGGTAGCTGACCCCCCAGCAGGAAGTGCCATGACGATCACCTCCACAGTCACAGAACCGGGCATAGTCGCGGTCACCGTCGACTACCCGCCCGTCAACGCCATCCCGTCGCGCGGCTGGTTCGAGCTGGCCGACGCCATCAAGGCTGCCGGCGCCGATCCCGACACTCACGCGGTGATCCTGCGCGCCGAGGGCCGCGGCTTCAACGCCGGCGTAGACATCAAGGAGATGCAGCGTACTGAAGGATTCACTGCGCTGATCGACGCCAACCGCGGCTGCTTCGCCGCGTTCCGCGCGGTCTACGAATGCGCGGTGCCGGTGATCGCCGCGGTGAACGGATTCTGCGTCGGCGGCGGCATCGGACTGGTCGGCAACTCCGACGTCATCGTCGCCTCCGACGACGCCACCTTCGGGCTGCCGGAGGTGGAGCGCGGCGCGCTCGGCGCGGCCACGCATCTGTCCCGGCTGGTTCCGCAGCACCTGATGCGACGGCTGTTCTTCACCGCGGCCACCGTCGACGCCGCCACGCTGCATCACTTCGGCTCGGTGCACGAGGTGGTGCCCCGAGAGCAGTTGGACGACGCGGCATTGCGCGTGGCCCGCGATATCGCGGCTAAAGACACCCGGGTGATTCGCGCTGCCAAGGAGGCGCTCAATTTGATTGACGTGCAACGAGTCAATTCGAGTTACCGCATGGAGCAAGGCTTTACGTTCGAGCTCAACCTCGCCGGTGTGTCCGATGAACACCGCGACGCGTTCGCCGGTACGGCAAAGGGCAACAAGGAATAGCCGCCGACGACGATGCGGTGGGGGCGCCCCCAGCCGCGCAGCGGCGAGGGGGACGGAGCGATGAGGAGGAGCGGCGAATAATGACCGATAAAAGGACCACCCTCGACGATGCCGTGGCGCAGCTGCGCAGCGGCATGACGATCGGGATCGCCGGCTGGGGATCACGACGCAAGCCGATGGCATTCGTGCGCGCTCTGCTGCGCACCGACGTCACCGACTTGACAGTGGTCACCTACGGCGGACCCGATCTGGGGCTGCTGTGTTCGGCCGGCAAGGTCCGACGGGTCTACTACGGGTTCGTCTCACTGGACTCACCGCCCTTCTACGACCCATGGTTTGCCAAGGCCCGAACCAGCGGTGCGATCGAAGCCCGGGAGATGGACGAAGGCATGCTGCGCTGCGGACTGCAAGCGGCCGCCCAGCGGCTGCCGTTCCTGCCCATCCGCGCCGGGCTGGGCAGTTCGGTACCGGATTTCTGGGAAGGCGAACTACAGACGGTCACCAGCCCGTACCCTGCACCCGACGGCGGACACGAAACGCTGATCGCCATGCCCGCGCTGCGTCTGGACGCCGCGTTTGCCCACCTCAATCTCGGTGACAGCCAGGGCAATGCGGCCTACACCGGCATCGACCCCTACTTCGACGACCTCTTCCTGATGGCCGCCGAGAGACGCTTCCTGTCGGTGGAGCGCATCGTTTCCACCGAGGAACTGGTCAAAGCGGTTCCGCCGCAGGCGATGCTGGTGAACCGGATGATGGTCGACGGCGTCGTGGAAGCTCCCGGTGGTGCCCATTTCACCACCGCCGCGCCCGATTACGGCCGTGACGAGAAGTTCCAGCGGCACTACGCCGAGGCGGCCTCGACCGAAGAGGGCTGGCAACAGTTCGTGCAGACTTATCTCTCGGGCACCGAAGACGACTACCAAGCGGCCGTACGTAAATTCTGCGAGGAGGCCGCACGATGACCACCAGAGCCGAAGTGTGTGCGGTTGCTTGCGCCGAATTGTTCAGGGATGCAGGCGAGATCATGATCAGCCCGATGACCAACATGGCCTCGGTGGGGGCGCGACTGGCGCGACTGACGTTCTCCCCCGATATCCTGCTGACCGACGGCGAAGCCCAACTTTTGGCGGAAACCCCGGCGTTGGGAGAAGCCGGTGCCCCAAAGAGGATCGAGGGCTGGATGCCGTTCGGCCGCGTGTTCGAGACGCTGGCCTGGGGACGGCGCCATGTGGTGATGGGCGCCAATCAGGTTGACCGCTATGGCAATCACAACATCTCGGCTTTCGGGCCGTTGCAACAGCCGACCCGGCAGATGTTCGGCGTGCGCGGATCGCCGGGCAACACCGTCAACCATGCGACCAGCTACTGGGTGGGCAACCATTCCAAGCGGGTGTTCACCGACGCCGTCGATGTGGTCTCCGGAATCGGCTACGACAAAATCGACACGGACAATCCGGCGTTCCGGTTCGTCAACGTCTACCGGGTGGTGTCCAACCTTGGGGTATTCGACTTCGGCGGCCCGGACCGGACCATGCGGGCCTTGAGCTTGCACCCTGGTGTATCACCTGACGAAGTCCGCGAAGCCACCTCGTTCGAGGTGCATGGTCTCGACGGGGCCGCGGAATCCAGGCTGCCGACCGACGACGAACTGCGGCTGATCCGCGAGGTCATCGATCCAAAGACGCTGCGCGACAGAGAGATCCGCTAGTGAGGCTGCGCACGCCACTGACCGAACTGATCGGCATCGAACATCCGGTGGTGCAAACCGGGATGGGTTGGGTGGCCGGCGCCCGCCTGGTGTCGGCCACGGCCAACGCGGGCGGGCTGGGCATTTTGGCATCGGCCACCATGACGCTGGATGAGCTGGCGACGGCCATCGGAAAAGTCAAGGCCGCCACCGACAAACCGTTCGGGGTAAACATCCGCGCGGACGCCGCCGATGCAGGTGACCGCGTCGAGCTGATGATCCACGAGGGCGTCAAGGTGGCGTCGTTTGCCCTGGCTCCCCGGCAGGAACTGATAGCGCGGCTGAAAGAAGCTGGGGTGGTGGTGATTCCGTCGATCGGCGCGGCCAAACATGCACGCAAGGTCGCGGGGTGGGGCGCCGACGCGATGATAGTGCAGGGCGGCGAAGGCGGCGGGCACACCGGACCCGTTGCGACCACGTTGCTGTTGCCGTCGGTATTGGATGCCGTGCACGGCACTGATATTCCGGTTGTCGCGGCGGGTGGCTTCTTCGACGGGCGCGGGCTGGCGGCGGCGCTGTCCTACGGCGCTGCCGGGGTGGCGATGGGCACCCGGTTTCTGCTCACCTCGGATTCCACCGTGCCCGATGCGGTCAAGCGGCGTTATTTGGAGGCGGCGCTGGACGGCACCGTGGTCACCAGGCGTGTCGACGGCATGCCGCACCGGGTTCTGCGCACCGGGCTGGTCGAGAAGCTGGAGAGCGGTTCTAGGGCACGGGGTTTCACCGCGGCGGTACGCAATGCCGCGAAGTTCAAGCAGATGTCGCAGATGACTTGGCGGTCGATGATCACCGACGGGCTGGCCATGCGGCATGGCAATGATCTGACCTGGTCACAGGTGGTGATGGCGGCCAACACCCCGATGCTGCTGAAGGCTGGGCTGGTCGAGGGCAACACCGAGGCGGGGGTGCTGGCCTCAGGACAGGTGGCAGGCATCATCGAGGACCTGCCGTCGTGCGCCGAGCTGATCGAGTCGATCGTGCACGATGCCATCGAGCATCTCCGGACCGCCTCGTCGCTGGTGGAGTAGTCGCCGCCTCGCCTCGGCGCCTCTCTTGGCGCCGAGTGTGAATCGCGGGACGCGACACGCCGATTGAGCGTCGTGCGGTTCACACTCGGCGGTCACCAATGCAATCCCGCCGCCTGCATTGCGGCGACCACACGGGCGACGAAGGTGCCTGGGCGGTATCGCAGCAGGTCGCTGCTGACTCTGATGATCGTCCAGCCCAGATCCACCAACGCGCTAGAGCGGTCGATGTCCCGATCACGCACGGCAGGGTCTGTCCAGTGTTGCGGTCCGTCATACTCAATGCCGACGCGCAACTCCTCGTATCCCATGTCGACGCGCGCAACAAAGGCTCCGTAGTCATCGAAAACTCGTATCTGCGTCTGCGGTTTCGGCAGCTCCGCGTCGACCAAGATCAACCGCGTCCGTGTTTCCTGTGGAGACTCGGCTCCTCCGTCAACAAGCGACAATATCTGTCGTAGCCGAACCAAACCGCGCGTGCCCGGATGTTCGGCGATGACGGCCTCTACGTCGGTCAGCTTGACATCGGTCGCGTTCGCCAACGCATCAAGCCGCTGAACTGCATGCAGCCGCGAGGTTGTTCGCCTCCCAATGTCGAAAGCCGTCCGAGCCGGGGTAGTCACCGGGATGCCGTCAACCGTTAACGTCTCGTGTGGCGCCAACCTGTCGGTGTGAACGACGATTCGCAGTGGAGGCTTTCGATTGTCATGCACCAACTCGGCGTCGAGCGAAGGGCTTACCCACTTCGTGCCGAGTAGAGCCGCTGCCGAATTCCCAGCGACGACGGCTCGACGCTGCGACCATAACCAGGCCGCGTCTGCGCGCTCATTCACGGTCAGCTCAATGTCCCGCGGCACATAAACGGCCGGGTAGACCGGCTCGTAAACGGCGCGCATCGCCCGCTCCGGAACCGTCTTCGCTGTCAGCGCCTCCGAGCCCAAAAATGGCCAAGGGAGTTCGTCCATGAGCGAATGCTGGCATTACCCACCGACAACCCGTGCCGAGTGTGAATCGCGCGACGCGACACGCCGGGCAGGCGTCGTGCGGTTCACACTCGGCGGAACAGGAGGCGAAGGTTAGAGCCGCTCGATGATGGTGACGTTGGCGGTGCCGCCGCCTTCGCACATCGTCTGCAGACCGTAGCGGCCGCCGATGCGCTCGAGCTCATTGAGCATCGTGGTGAACAGTTTCGCCCCGGTGGCACCCAGCGGATGCCCGAGTGCGATCGCACCGCCGTTGGGGTTGACCTTCTCCGGATCGGCCTTAATCTCCTTGAGCCAAGCCAAAACTACCGGTGCGAACGCTTCGTTGATCTCGACGGTGTCGATGTCGTCGATGGAGAGCCCGGTCTTTTCCAGCGCATAACGAGTTGCAGGGATCGGCCCGGTCAACATGAACACCGGGTCGGCCGCGCGGGCACTGATGTGGTGGATGCGGGCACGGGGCGTCAACCCATGGGCTTTGACGGCTTGCTCGGAAGCCAGCAGTACGGCACTCGCACCATCAGAGATCTGACTGGCCATCGCTGCGGTCAACCGGCCGCCCTCGACCAACGGCTTCAGGCCGGCCATCTTCTCCAGCGACGACTCGCGCGGACCCTCGTCCACCCGGAATGGCCCGGATTCGGTTTCGACAGTGAGGATTTCGTTATCGAAGTGGCCACCCCGGATCGCAGCGAAAGCCCGCTCGTGGCTGGTCAGCGAGTACCGCTCCATCTCTTCGCGCGACAGGTTCCACTTCTCGGCTATCAACTCCGAGCCGCGGAACTGTGAAATCTCCTGATCGCCGTAACGATGCAACCACTGCTTGGATTCGCTGGTCGGCGAGGTGAATCCAAATTGCTCACCGACGGTCATCGCCGACGAGATCGGAATCTGGCTCATGTTCTGCACACCGCCGGCCACGATGACGTCGGCTGTGCCTGACATGATCGCTTGTGCACCAAAGGAAACCGCCTGCTGGCTGGAGCCGCACTGCCGATCTACGGTCACTCCGGGGACCTCTTCGGGGTAGCCCGCGGCCAGCCACGAGAGCCGGGCGATGTTGCCCGCCTGTCCCCCGATGGCGTCAACGCAGCCCGCGATCACATCGTCGACAGCGGCGGGGTCAACGTCAGCCCGGTCGAGCAGACCACGCCAGGCCAGGGCACCGAGGTCGACGGGATGTATCCCGGCCAGCGCGCCGCCACGCTTGCCAACCGCGGTACGTACAGCGTCGATGACGTACGCCTCTGTCATTGGTGTCGCTCCTCCTCATCACGTCGTTCTGCATCGTCGCCGACACGTGTCATTGGTGTCGCTCCTCCTCATCACGTCGTTCTGCATCGTCGCCGACACGTGTCATTGGTGTCGCTCCTCCTCATCACGTCGTTCTGCATCGTCGCCGACACGGGTCATCTTCAGACTCCTTCTTTCGTGATTCCGCCCAGAACGATGGCGAGATATTGCCGACCCACCTGCTCCGCGGTGAGCGGCCCGCCGGGTTGATACCAGCGGACCGACACCCAGGTGGTGTCACGGATGAAACGGTAGACCAGGTCGACGTCGAGGTCGGGCCGGAAGTAGCCCTCGTCGATGCCCTGGTTGAGGACTTCGACCCACATCTTGCGTTGTTGCCGGTTCATGTCCTCGATGTAGGAGAACCGGGGTTGCGATGACAGCCGCTGAGCTTCGTCCTGGTAGATGACGACCTGCGCATGCCGACGCTCGATGGCCTCAAACGATGCCATGAACAGGCCCTTGAGCCGCTCGAGCGGATTGGCCTCGCCATCGACGATTTCCCGATAGCGGGCGAACAACCAGTCCAGGAAACCGCGCAGCAACTCGTCGACCATTTCCTCTTTGGAGGAGAAGTGGTGGTACAGGCTGCCGGACAGGATCCCGGCACCGTCGGCGATGTCACGCACGGTGGTGGCCCGTAATCCACGCTCGGCGAACATTTCCGCAGCGAGCTCCAGCAACTCGTCTCGCCGGCTGTTGGCCGAACCGGTCACTCGGTCCACCCGCTCAGAGTATCAACCAAGCGCTTGCTTGGCCACCTGGGCGCGTCACGGATGCTGGCTGGACACCGAGATCACCTCGCCGGTGAGGTAGCTGGAGTAGTCGCTGGCCAGGAATGCGATGGTGGCTGCTACTTCCCAGGGTTCCGCGGCCCGGCCGAATGCTTCATCGGCCGACAGCCGGTCAAGTAACTCGGACGAGGTGGTCTTGTCCAGGAACTTGTGCCGCGCGATGCTGGGCGACACCGCGTTGATGCGGACTCCGTACTCGGCGGCCTCGATTGCGCTGCAACGGGTTAACGCCATCACGCCAGCCTTGGCGGCCGCGTAGTGCGCCTGCGAATGCTGGGCCCGCCAGCCCAGCACGCTGGCGTTGTTGACGATCACCCCACCATGCGCGGCGGCGCGAAAGTAGCGCAGGGCAGCGCGGGTGGCGCGGAACACCGACGTCAGGGTCACATCCAGGACGCGGTCCCATTCGTCGTCGGTCATGTCGGTCACCGGGGTCTGCCCGCCCAGCCCGGCGTTGTTGACCAGCACGTCGATCCGGCCCATGCGCGCGGTGGTCGAGTCCATCAGCGCCTCAACCTGTGCGGTGGATGTCACGTCGCAGAGCACGCTCTCGACCCGGCCCAAGCCCAGCGCGGAAAGTTCGTCGGCGGTCTGCCCCAGCCGTCGTTCGTGATGGTCGGAGATCACCACGTCGGCGCCCTCTGTCAGGGCGCGGCGCGCAGTCGCCGAACCGATACCGGTGCCCGCCGCAGCGGTTACCACAACCACCTTGCCGTCCAGAAGTCCATGTCCGGCAATCTCTTTCGGCGCCTCGGACAGACTCAACCCTTAACCTCCCTCGGCAAGCCGAGCACCCGCTCGGCGATGATGTTGCGCTGGATCTCGTTGGATCCGCCGTAGATGGTATCGGCGCGGGTAAACAGGTACAGCCGCTGCCATTCGTCGAATTCGCCGTCAGTAAGGGTCATCCCGGGCTTGCCGATCACGTCCATCGCCAGCTCGCCCAGATCGCGATGCCAGTTGGCCCACAACAACTTCGACACGTTGTCCTGGCCAGGCTGCTCGACGTCCATGGTCGCCAAGGCGTACGAACGCATGGCCCTAAGTCCGGTCCACGCCCGCGTCAGGCGTTGCCGGATCAGTGGGTCTTCGGCGGCACCATTGCGCTGCGCCAGCTCGGCCAGATTGGAAAGCTCACGGGCGTAGACGATCTGCTGACCCAGCGTGGATACGCCGCGCTCGAACGTCAGCGTGCCCATCGCGACCCGCCACCCGTCGCCCGGCTGGCCGACCACCAACGAAGCGTCGGTGCGCGCGTCGTCGAAGAACACCTCGTTGAACTCCGCGGTGCCGGTGATTTGGACGATCGGCCGGACCTGCACACCGGGCTGATCCAGCGGCACCAGCAGATACGACAGCCCGGCGTGCCGCTTCGAGCCCTTCTCCGTGCGGGCGACCACAAAACACCACTGCGACAGGTGCGCCAGCGACGTCCACACCTTCTGGCCGTTGATCACCCATTGGTCACCGTCGAGTTCGGCAGTGGTCGAGACGTTGGCCAGGTCGCTACCGGCGCCTGGCTCCGAATATCCCTGGCACCACAGCTCGGTGACGTCGAGAATGCGCGGCAGGAAGCGCTGCTGCTGCTCGGGGGTGCCGAACGCGATCAGCGTCGGCCCCAGCAGCTCTTCACCGAAGTGGTTGACCTTGTCAGGCGCGTCGGCGCGGGCGTACTCCTCGTAAAACGCCACCCGGTGCGCGGTGGACAGTCCGCGCCCACCGTGTTCGACCGGCCAGCCCAGGCAGGTCAACCCGGCTTTGGCGAGATGCTGGTTCCATGCCCGGCGTTCTTCGAAGGCCTCGTGCTCGCGACCTGGCCCACCGAGACCCTTGAGGGCTGCGAATTCACCGACCAGATTGTCGGCGAGCCACTGGCGGACCTCCGCCCGGAACTCCTCGACGTCCTGCATGCCCTGTAGGCTAACCTACCAAGCACTTGCTTTGTTAGGAGCATCCCCCAGTGACGACCGATTCCCGCACCGTGCCCGCGGCGCTGGATCGATTCGCGCGTCGGCTCGCTGACCACGACGCACTGCTCACCGAGGACCGCAGCTTCACCGCCGCGGCGCTGCGGGACGAGGTGTACCGAGCGGCCGCTGCACTGATCGCCCTTGGTGTTCAGCCGGCGGACCGGGTCGCCATCTGGTCGCCGAACACCTGGCATTGGGTCGTGGCCTGCCTGGCGATTCACCACGCGGGCGCCGCCATGGTGCCGTTGAACACCCGCTATACAGCCGAGGAAGCCGCCGACATCCTGGCCCGAACCCGCGCGCCGGTGCTGTTCGCTGCGGGCAAATTCCTGGGCGTCGACCGGGCGGCCGGCCTGGACCATGATGCTCTGCCCGCATTGCGGCACATCGTGCGGATTCCAATCGACGAAAACGACGGGACCTGGGACGACTTCATCGCTGGCAGTGTCGGCCCAGGCGGCGCAGACGAGGTGGGCGCCCGCGCCGCCGCGGTCACGCCAGACGACGTCAGCGACATTCTGTTCACCTCCGGCACCACCGGCCGTAGCAAAGGCGTGTTGTGCGCGCATCGGCAGTCATTGGGGGGCTCGGCGTCTTGGGCGGCCAACGGCAAGATCACCAGCGACGACCGTTACCTGTGCATCAATCCGTTCTTCCACAACTTCGGCTACAAAGCCGGCATCCTGGCCTGCCTGCAGACCGGTGCGACGCTGATCCCGCACGTGACGTTCGATCCGCTGCGCACCTTGCAGGCGATCGAGCAACACCGCATCACCGTATTGCCCGGCCCACCCACCATCTACCAGACGCTGCTCGACCATCCGGCGCGTCGCGACTACGACCTGAGCTCGCTGCGGTTCGCGGTCACCGGGGCAGCCACCGTGCCGGTGGTGCTGGTGGAACGCATGCAGTCCGAACTCGACATCGACATCGTGCTGACCGCCTACGGATTGACCGAGGCCAACGGCATGGGGACGATGTGCCGCGCAGACGACGACGCGGTGACGGTTGCGACCACATGCGGCCGGCCGTTCGCCGACTTCGAATTGCGCATCGATGAATCTGGTGAAGTCCTGCTGCGCGGGCCGAACGTGATGCTGGGCTACCTGGACGACCCCGAAGCGACCGCCGCCGCCATCGACACCGACGGCTGGCTGCACACCGGCGACATCGGCACCGTCGACGAGGTCGGCAACCTGCGAATCACCGACCGACTGAAGGACATGTACATCTGCGGCGGATTCAACGTCTATCCCGCCGAGGTAGAGCAGGTGCTGGCGCGGATGGACGGTGTGGCCGACGCCGCGGTGATCGGAGTGCCCGACGAGCGGCTGGGCGAGGTCGGCCGTGCGTTCGTGGTCGCCCGGGCGGGCGCCGGCCTCGATGAGGCGTCGGTGATTGCTTACACCCGTGAACATCTGGCGAACTTCAAGGCACCCCGATCGGTGCGGTTCGTCGACGCGTTGCCGCGCAACCCCGGCGGCAAGGTGGTCAAACCACAACTGCGAGAGCTGGCTTGAACGGAACATAGATGGATCTGAATTTCGACGACGAGACACTGGCCTTCCAGGCCGAGGTGCGTGACTTCCTGTGCGCCAACAAGGCGTCCATCCCCACACAGTCCTACGACAACGCGGAAGGCTTTGCCCAGCACCGGCATTGGGACCGTGTGCTTTTCGATGCGGGCCTGTCCGTCATCACCTGGCCGAAGAAGTACGGCGGCCGTGACGCCCCGCTGTTGCATTGGGTGGTGTTCGAGGAGGAGTACTTCCGCGCCGGTGCGCCGGGCCGAGCCAGCGCCAACGGCACTTCGATGCTGGCCCCGACGCTGTTCGCGCACGGCACCGAGGAGCAGCTGGACCGCGTCCTCGTCAAAATGGCCAGCGGCGAACAGATCTGGGCGCAGGCCTGGTCGGAGCCCGAATCCGGGAGTGACCTCGCGTCGCTGCGGTCCACCGCGACCAGAGCGGACGGCGGCTGGCTGCTCAACGGACAAAAGATCTGGAGTTCGCGAGCCCCCTTCGCCGAAATGGGGTTCGGGCTCTTCCGCTCTGACCCTGCGGCCGAACGGCACAACGGGCTGACGTACTTCATGTTCGACCTCAAGGCCAAAGGCATCACGGTGCGGCCGATCGCTCAGCTTGGCGGCGACACCGGCTTCGGTGAAATCTTCCTCGACGACGTCTTCGTGCCCGACGAGGACGTGATCGGCACTCCGAACGACGGCTGGCGCGCTGCCATGAGCACTTCGAGCAATGAGCGCGGAATGTCGTTGCGCAGTCCGGCCCGCTTCTTGGCGGTAGCCCAACGACTGGTGCAGCTTTGGAAGGACCGCGGCTCGCCCCCGGAGTTCGCCGAGCGGGTCGCCGACGGATGGATCAAGGCACAGGCCTACCGGCTGCAGACCTTCGGCACGGTCACCAGACTGTCCCGCGGAGGAGAACTGGGCGCCGAATCGTCGGTGACCAAAGTGTTCTGGTCTGACCTCGACGTGGCACTGCATCAGACCGCGCTGGACATTCTCGCTGCGGACGGGGAGCTCACCGGCCGATGGACCGAAGGCCTGCTGTTCGCACTGGGCGGCCCCATCTACGCCGGCACCAACGAAATCCAGCGCAATATCATTTCAGAACGGCTGCTGGGTCTGCCTCGAGAAAAGAAGGGGTAGAAGCGCTAATGGAATTCGCAATCGACGAACAGCAACGCGACTTCGCGGCCAGCATCGACGCGGCTTTGAGTGCCGCGGACCTGCCCGGCGCGGTTCGTGCCTGGTCCGCGGGCGACGTCACGCCCGGCCGCAAGGTCTGGGAGCAGCTGGCCAACCTCGGCGTCACGGCGTTGGCCGTGCCGGAAAAGTTCGACGGCATCGAGGCTGACCCGGTCGACCTGGTGGTAGCCCTCGAACGCCTCGGGCGCTGGTGCGTGCCTGGTCCGGTCACCGAATCCATTGCTGTTGCACCGGTTTTGCTCGTCAGTGACGATCAGGCCGATCACTGCGCAGGACTGGCTTCGGGTGAGCTGATCGCCACCGTCGCGATGCCACCGCAGGTGCCGCGCGCGGTCGACGCCGACACCGCCGGGCTAGTGCTGCTGGCCGGTGACGATACTGTCACCGAGGCCGAAGCAGGTGCAGAGCACGAGTCCGTCGACCCCAGCCGTCGCCTTTACGACGTCGCGGCAACCGGCGATGGTTGGCGTGCGGATGTGTCGCGGGCCTACGAGTTCGGCGCACTGGCCACCGCGGCGCAACTGGTGGGCGCGGCCGAGGCCCTGTTGACCGGCAGCGTCGAATACGCCAAGCAGCGGTCGCAGTTCGGTCGGGTGATCGGCTCGTATCAGGCGATCAAGCACAAGCTTGCCGACGTGCATATCGCGGTCGAGTTGGCCCGGCCATTGGTGTACGGCGCGGCATTGACGTTGCAACCGCGCGACGTAAGCGCGGCCAAGGTCGCTGCGAGCGAGGCGGGCCTGTTGGCGGCGCGCTCGGCATTGCAGACCCATGGCGCGATCGGGTTCACGCAGGAACATGACCTATCCCTGTCGTTGTTGCGCGTGCAGGCATTGCGGTCGGCGTGGGGTACGCCGGAGGCACACCGGCGACGAGTGCTGGAGGCGCTGTGATGAGTGAAGAACGGGAAATGCTGCGGCAGACCGTCGCGGCTTTGGTGACCAAGCACGCGAACCCGGCCGCGGTGCGCGCCGCAATGGAGTCCGACCGCGGCTACGACGAGTCGCTGTGGCAGCTGCTGTGCGAGCAGGTCGGCGCCGCCGCGCTGGTGGTACCCGAGGAGGTGGGTGGAGCGGGCGGTGAATTAGCCGACGCCGCAACGGTTCTACAGGAGTTAGGACGGGCGCTGGTCCCCTCCCCGTTGCTGGGCACCACGCTGGCCGAACTGGCTCTGCTCGCCGCGCCAGAACCTGACGCCGAGACGTTGGAGGCGCTGGCCGGTGGAACCTCGATCGGGGCGCTGGTGCTCGATCCCGAGTTTGTGGTCAACGGTGATATCGCCGACGTTGTCGTCGCCGCGACGAATGGTCAGCTGAGCAGGTGGACGCGCTTCAATGCCCAGCCCGCCGCCACCATGGACCCCACCCGCAGGCTGGCCAAGGTACACCCCGAAGACACCGAATCCCTGGGCGCCGACCCGGGCCTGGCCGACGCGGCCGCTATCCTGCTGGCCGCCGAACAGATCGGCGCCGCCCAACGGTGCCTGGAGCTCACGGTCGAATACGCCAAGAGCCGAGTGCAGTTCGGCCGGCCGATCGGCAGCTTTCAGGCGCTCAAGCATCGGATGGCCGACCTGTATGTCAAGATCGCGGCGGCCCGGGCCGTCGTCAATGAAGCATGCGACCAACCCACGCCCACCAACGCCGCAACCGCACGCCTGGCCGCCAGCGAGGCGCTGTCCACCGTCGCCGCCGAGGGCATCCAGCTGCACGGCGGCATCGCGATCACCTGGGAACACGATATGCACCTGTATTTCAAACGCGCACACGGCAGTTCGCAGCTGCTGGCTACGCCGCAGGAACTGCTGCGTCAGCTGGAAGCAGAAGTGTGTCCGGTAGCACCGATCCCGTGAACGATCGTGTGGCGCTGCGTGCCGGCATTCCACCGTTCTATGTGATGGATGTCTGGCTTGCGGCCGCGGAGCGCCAGCGCAGCCACGGCGATCTGGTGAACCTGTCGGCGGGTCAGCCCAGCGTGGGCGCCCCTGAGCCGGTGCGGACAGCCGCAGCCGCAGCTCTGCATCTCAACCAGCTGGGCTACAGTGTGGCACTTGGCATTCCAGAATTGCGGGCTGCCATCGCAGCGGATTACCAACGTCAGCACGCAATCGACGTCGACCCCGACGCGGTCATCGTCACCACCGGATCGTCGGGCGGCTTTTTGCTCGCCTTTCTGGCCTGCTTCGACGTGGGCGACCGGGTGGCGCTGGCCAGCCCAGGCTACCCGTGCTACCGAAACATCCTGTCGGCGTTGGGGTGTGAGGTAGTCGAGATCCCCTGCGGAGCCGACACCAGGTTTCAGCCCACCGCCCAGATGCTGACCGAACTCGACCCGCCGGTGCAGGGCGTCATCGTCGCCAGCCCGGCCAATCCCACCGGGACGGTCATCCCACCCGCCGAGTTGGCCGCGATCGCGTCGTGGTCTGACGCCTCCGGAGTGCGGCTGATCAGCGACGAGGTCTATCACGGCCTCGTCTACGACGGCGCGCCGCTGACCAGCTGTGCTTGGCAGACCTCACGAAATGCTGTGGTGGTCAACAGCTTTTCCAAGTATTACGCGATGACGGGCTGGCGGTTGGGCTGGCTGCTGGTGCCGTCCGAGCTGCGCCGCGCAGTGGACTGCCTGACGGGCAACTTCACCATTTGTCCACCGGTGTTGTCGCAGTATGCGGCAGTCTCGGCATTCACCCCCGAGGCCACCGCCGAAGCCGACGGCCACCTACAGCACTACACGATCAACCGCTCGCTAGTGCTCGACGGCCTGCGCCAGATCGGCATCGACCGGCTGGCCCCCACCGACGGTGCGTTCTACGTGTACGCCGACGTCTCAGAGTTCACCGACGATTCGCTGGCGTTCTGCTCAAAGCTATTGGCCGACACCGGAGTTGCTATCGCACCGGGTATCGACTTCGATCCCGGGCGCGGCAATCGGTTTGTCCGGCTGTCATTCGCCGGGCCGACGAGCGACATCGAAGAAGGCCTACGCCGAATCGGACACTGGCTCCGCGTTAAGTAGTCGGTCGATGCGTGCTTCAAGCACACTGCGCTCGCCGACATCGGCGACGTTGATCCCGAACCGGTCAGCGAGGGTGTCAACTACCGCCGCGGCATCGTCCAGTCGGATTTTCTCGGTGCCGCCCGTGCGGTGGATGGTCAGGTTCCGGTCAGCCAGGTTCCACCGGGCGTCTTCGGTGGCCGTCGCCACCATCAGGTTGGTCACGAAATGCGACGTGGGGTGGGTGGAGACGAACCAACTCCCCACCCTCAGATCGATCATCGGCGCCGTCCTGGTGCTGAATTCGTACAGCGGCTGCCACTTGTCGCGGACCTGCGCCTGCAGCACCAACCCGTCGCCGCGGTCCTCGAGGCGATACGGCTCGCGCGTTGTTTCCTGGACGCTGCCCGTCTCCAGCCGAAGCGGCGACGTGGGCGTCTGCCCGCCGAAGCCGACGTCGACGAGGAAAGGCCCTTGCGACCCGGGAAAGGTAACCGCCAGCACGGTGTGCGTCTGCGCCGGTAATGGCGAGTCCGGCGGGACCATCCAGACCACTCGGCCGGCTAGTCTGCGCACCCGAAAGCCGATTTCCGCGAGCACGTAACCCATCAGCCCGTTTTGCTCGTAGCAGTAGCCACCCCGACGCCGGTGCACCAGTTTATCGGTCAGTGCTTCCGCACTCAGATCGTCGACCGGGACTCCCAGCAGCGGGTCCAGATTCTCGAACGGAATGGTGGTGGTGTGCGCGGTGACGAGATTCTGTAGTACCTCCAGGTTCGGCTCAATGGCGCCGCGATAATTGATGCGGTCGAAATAACCAGTCAGATCCAGTGCCATAACGCCATTCTGGCCGAGGCTCTTCGGGCCCGCGCAAAGCGGGCGCTGGCCGCATGTTCGCGCTCCCGATGAGGCTTCTCGGAAAGGTTCGCCGAATACCACACCGGGGAGTTCACTTTCGCTACTCTTAACCTCGCGAACGATCTATCGCACGGAGGGTGAGCGCCAGATATGGCTGATGGACCCACGGCCGACAGTCCGAGCCCGGTATCAAGTGGGCTGGCAGAGGAGTTAGCCGCCGCCGGATTCGAGGAAGCGCGCCAAGTGGCTCGAGGCGGTGCCGGGGTCATCTACCGCTGTTACGAGACGGCGCTCGGCCGAAACGTCGCAGTCAAGGTCCTGCCGTCACATTTCGACGAGGAGAGCCGGGAACGTTTCTTGCGTGAGGGCTACGCGATGGGCGGGCTTTCCGGGCACCCCAACATCGTCAACATCCTGCGCGTCGGCGTCACCCCCAGCGGCAAGCCCTACATCGTGATGCCCTACCACGCCGCCGATTCGCTGGCGGTGCGGCTGCGCCGGGAAGGACCTCTCCCCTGGCCCGAGGCGTTGCGGATCAGCGTGAAACTCTGCGGGGCACTGGAAACCGCTCACAAAACCGGCACTCTGCACCGCGATATCAAGCCCGCGAATGTCCTTATCAATGATTACGGCGAACCATTGTTGAGCGACTTCGGGATCGCACACATCGAGGGCGGGTACGAAACCGCGACCGGATTCTTCTCCGGCACAATCGACTACACCGCGCCCGAGGTGATGACCGGTAATCCGGCCACCGTCGCCTCCGATATCTATTCGCTCGGCGCCACGATCTATGCGCTCATTGCGGGCAGCGCGGCGCACGCGCGTAAGAGCGGCGAAGATCTCATTGCCCAGTACCTGCGGATCAGTACGACGAAGGTCCCGGACCTGCGTCCGGAAGGAATCCCGGACGCGGTGTGCGCGGCGATCGAGAATGCGATGGCGATCAGCCCGGCGGATCGGCCCACGTCGGCCGAGCAATTCGGCCGCGAATTGCAACAAGCGCAGCGACGCAACGGTTTGAAGCCCGACTCGATGGCAATCACGGGCACCACCGGTGACACAAGCCGGACGGTAACCACGGCAGCCGGCCCGCCCGGCGGAGACACCGCAGGGATGCAGCCGCCGGCGGCGAGTTCGTCAAGCATTGCCCGGCCGACGCAGCATATTCCGGAACCGGTTAGCGCCGCTGCGGTCCCACCGCCAAGCGCTCCGCCCGCTGGTCAGGATGAATTCTCCGAAGCGGCCAGCATCTTGCGTGCCGGACACGGCCCGCAAGGGCCGCCACCCGGTTCGGCCCCGACGAGTGTGACCGATCCGATCCGTCCGGCCGCGGACCGGACCAGCATTGCCCCGCCGGCCCAACCGCCGCCCCCGCCGGTGCGGCCGACGCCATCGGCTCCGGTACCGCCGCGCGGCAGGAAACCAGGTGTGGCGGGGTGGTTCACGGAGCCGGGGAAGAAATGGAATCGCATCGCGTTGGCCGCCACGGCGGTCCTCGCCGCCATCCTGTTGGTCATCGGCGTCACGTATCTCGTGACGGGCAACAAGAACGACCACAAAGTCGCGACTCAACCCAGCACCGAAGAACCCGCCCAGTGGAAGCCGATTACGGATGCGCGCATCGCGCGCGACGCAGTGGCGACTGCGGAGCTCGATGGCACGATCTGGATCTTTGGCGGGCTACGGAACGACGGCACCGTCACCCCATCTCACGAGGGCTATGACCCCACCGTCAACGGTTGGAAGACCGGCCCCGATCTACCGGTCGCGGTCCAGCATGCCACCGCGGTGAAGTATCAAGATAACCCGGTCGTGCTTGGCGGCTGGACCAGTGCGGACGGCAAAAGCGGTGCGACGGATAAGGTTTGGCGAGTAATCAACGGCCAATGGGTGGAGCAGCAGCATTTGTTGCAGCCCCGGGCGGCGGCTGCCGCGGCAACGGTCGGAAACCTAATCATCGTGACCGGCGGGATTGGCGCCAACGGCGCGTTGCTGAACACGACCGAGATCTTCGACGGCAACTCTTGGACCCTCGGGACGCCGATACCGACGCCGCGGCAGATGCTGGCAGCGGCCTCGGACGGAAAGTTGGTGTACGTGGTCGGCGGAAACAACGGGAACACGGATCTGCCGGTGGTCGAGGCTTACGACCCGGCGGCGAAAACTTGGACGTCATTGTCCGCACTTCCGCAACCACGCAGCGACCTCGGCGTGGCAATCGCCGATGGACGGCTGGTGGCGGTCGGCGGCGTATCGGGAGGGCAAGTTCTCAAGAGCGTGTCGGTGTTCGATCTGATGACGAAAACCTGGGACAGCTTGCCCGATATGGCCAGCCCACGGCGCGGCATGGCCGTCGCGACGGTGGCGAAATCGGTGTACGCGATCGGCGGATCGACTGCCGTTGGCAATAGCCAGGTCACATCGGCAGAAGTGCTGAAGTTGCCGGCCCGCAAACTACAGCCCTCGTCGCAGTGGCGCGTCCTGCCTGACGCCCCGACCCCCCGGCTGATGATGGCGTGGACCGTTCTCCGCGACAAGATCTGGGTCATGGGTGGCCTCAGCGACGGGCCGCTGAACATAGTCGAGAGCTACGACCCGAAGACCGGAACCTGGGAAACCGGCCCGCCCCTACCCATTCCACTGCATCATGCGGCGGCGACGACCTACAACGGCGAGGTGGTGATAGTCGGGGGCGAAACCGAACCCAACATCGCCAACGGGTCCAACAGGGTGTTCGCGCTGCGTGGCGGCAAGTGGGTGGAGTTGCAGCATCTCAACCACGCTCGCGCGGCGCCGGCAGCCGCAGTGGTCGGGGACAAACTCGTCGTTTTCGGCGGGCAGAGCGCCAAGCAACTCGTCAAGCAGACCGAGGTCTTCGACGGCAGTTCGTGGAAGGACGCCGCCGACATGCTCACCCCGCGTGAGCACCTGGCGGCGGCATCGGACGGCACCTACGTCTACGCGGTTGGCGGCAGGTTCCTGTCCGCCGACAAGAACTCCGCGGCGTTGGAGCGGTTCGACCCGGCGTCGGGTAAATGGACCAAGCTCACGGGCATGCCGACGCCGCGCGGAAGCTACGGCGCCACCTACATCGACGGCCGCATCGTGGCGGTCGGCGGCGAACAACCGACACAGGTGGTGAACGTCGTCGAGATGTACGACATCGCCGAGAACAAGTGGAGCACGCTGACCCCAATGCCGACCCCACGTCACGCTGAGGTGGTCGCAGCCGTCGGCAACACCGTGTACGTCATCGGTGGTGCGAATCGGTCGGGACATCGTGGCCCTATCGCGACGGTCGAGGCGCTGGACTTCATGTAGCTTCCTGGCCATGGCCAGTTTTTCGGAGTTGCCGCCCGCCGATCAGGAAGCCATCGGCAAGACGCTGCTGACGTTGTTGAAGTCGTTCGACGATCGCGACGCGGAGCCGCTGTTCGGGGTGTATTCCGATGACGCCGACTGGGTCAACGCCTTCGGCACGGTCAAGCGGGGCCGCGACGAAATCGTCGAGTACCTGCGGGGACTGTTCGGCGACGACAACTTCAATCGCGGCGAGTTGGCCGGTCCGCCGGAGACGAGTTTCAAGGTGCTGACCCCCGAAGTGGTGCTGGTGTCCGCCCACCTGCAAGTCAAGGGCCAGGGGCTCGTCGGCGGTGGGACGCTGGACCGCGACAACTTCTCGTTGCGCGCCCTGCAGCGTCAAAAGGACGGGTCGTGGCTGATCGTCTCGGAGATGTTCCAGGACGCCAACACCGAAACCACCTACGCGCACTAGGTAAGACACCCCTGATCACGGCCTCGAAATTGCTTGTTTTATTCGTGTCGAATATGGGGATCCGGTAGAGACGCCACAACTACACACCGTCTCAATGGAGCTCAATATGAGTACCAACAACATCGTCTGGATCGTGATTGCCGCGGTAGTGGCCATCTTGGTGGTCGCCGCACTGGTCTTCGCGACGAGCAGGGCAAGGAGAAGCCGCCGGCAACAGCAGGCCGAGGAGATTCGGGAACAGGCCAGGCTCGAATCGGCCAAGCTCGAACGTCGTGAAGCATTGGCCGAGGAAACCGCCGCCAAGGCGCGTGCTGCGCAAGCGGAGGCCGAGGTCAAGGCCGCCGAAGCCGCCAGACTGCAGGAACGAGCGGCCGCGCACCAAAGCGAAGCTGCGACGTCGCGTGAACAACTTGACGAGCAGTGGGACCGCGCCGACAAGATCGACCCAGCGGCCAGGGCGGAAGAAGTAGACGGCTCCGCACCCGACCGCGATGAAGCCCGGAGCGAACAGGCTGGTAATCACCGCGATGCCGAGAGCTATCGCAGGTCGCCTAACTGATCTTGTGTAGTCGCGAGCGTAACGCTGCTGCGAAGACGTCCCCTTGGTTTCCGCAGCAGCGTTACGCTCGCCGCACCAAAGCCCCGACTAAAGCCAGGTGTCCTGAGTGGTGGTGGTGAGGAAGGCTTCCAGGTCGTCGCGCCACTGCGCCGGTGTGGTCTTGTCCGGCTCGATACCGGTGTAGTCGCCCCGATAGAACAGCAACGGCCGCGGCTTGATTTTGGGTGCCTCAGACAGGGACTGCACCGCGCCGAACACGACGAAGTGATCGCCGCCGTCATGCACCGAGGCGACCGTGCAGTCGATGTATGCCAACGACCCGTCGATGATGGGCGAACCGAGTTGCGAAGGGTGCCAATCAATCCCGGCGAACTTGTCGGGTTCCTTTGAGCCAAATCGCGCCGAGACGTCCTTCTGCTGCTCGGTCAGCACGTTGACGCAGAACCGCCCGCTGATTTCGATGGCCTTCCAGGACCGCGACACCTTGGTCGGACAGAACAGCACCAGCGGTGGGTCGAGCGACAGCGCCGCGAATGACTGACACGCAAACCCGATCGGCGCGTCGTCGTGCACGGTGGTGATGATCGTGATTCCGGTGCAGAACTGCCCCAGCACGCTGCGGAACGTGCGCGGGTCAAGCGGCGCGGCAGCCATTGCTGATCGTGGGCTAACCGCTCATGCCGACGGTGAAGTCATGGCCCCACAGGCTGACCGCGGTACTCTCCCGGGCAATCCAGTCGTGGTCCTCGACTTGCCTGCCCTCGCAACCGAATTCGACATCGAACCCACCTGGTGTCTTCATGTAGAACGACAGCATCAAATCGTTCACATGCCGGCCGAGCGTGGCCGACATCGGCACCTTGCGGCGCAACGCCCGATCCAGACACAGGCCCACATCGTCAGCGTTCTCGACCTCGACCATCAGGTGCACTATCCCGCTCGGCGTCGGCAGCGGCAGAAAGGCCAGGCTGTGGTGACGCGGGTTGCAGCCGAAGAAGCGCAGCCACGCGGGCGCACCGTCTGCGGGCCGTCCCACCACCTGCGGCGGCATCCGCATCGAGTCACGCAGCTTGAAGCCCAGCACGTCCCGATAGAAGTGCAGCGCCTCGGCGTCGTCGCGCGTGGTGAGCACCACATGCCCCAGGCCCTGCTCGCCGGTGACGAACTTGTGTCCGTACGGACTGACCACCCGTCGGTGCTCCAGAGCGGCACCGTGGAAGATCGCCAGCGGATTGCCCGACGGGTCGGAGAACAGGATCATCTCGTCCACTCGTCGTTCCGCCAGTTCGGCCGCGGTCGCCTCTTTGTACGGCGTGCCCTCGACGTCGAGCCGGTTCCGGATCTCTTGCAGGCCTTCGGCGTTCGCACATTCCCAGCCGGCCTCCGCAAGCCGGTCGTGCTCGCCGGGCACGATCACCAGCCGCGCCGGAAAGTCGTCCATCCGCAGATACAGGGCACTTTCGGTGGCACCCTTACCCTCGACCATGCCAAGGACTTTCAAGCCGTACTCGCGCCAAGCCGCCATATCGGTGGCCTCGATGCGCAGCCAGCCCAGCGACCTAATGCCTCCGCTGCTCATCACGCACCTCCCAGGAAATCGATGGTGAGCTTGTTGAACTCGTCGAACTTCTCCACCTGCGCCCAGTGCCCACATTGCCCGAAGACGTGCAGCTGCGCACGCGGAATGGTCTTAAGCGCCACCAGCGCTCCGTCCAACGGATTGACCCGATCCTCGCGACCCCACATCAGCAACACCGGCTGGCGCAGTTTGTAAACCTCGCGCCACATCATGCCCAGCTCGAAATCGGCTCCACTGAAAGACATTCCCATCGCCCGCGTGGCGGTCAGCGATTCCGGCGTACTGGCCAATTCAAAACGCTGGTCCACCAATTCCGGCGTGATCAGCTTCTGGTCGTAAACCATGACCCGCAGGAACGCCTCGAGATTCGCCCGGCTGGGCTCGACGGAGAACTTGCCAAGCCGCTTCACGCCCTCGGTTGGGTCAGGCGCAAACAGGTTGACGCTCAGCCCCCCCGGGCCCATCAGCACCAACCGTCCGGCCCGGTCGGGATAGTCCAGCGCGAAGCGGACCGCCGTGCCACCGCCCAGTGAATTGCCCACCAGCGGAACCCGCCCCAGCTGCAGTTGATCGAACAGCCCCTTGAGCGCCCTGGCGGCGTACCGGTTGAACTGGCCATGCTCCGCGCGCTTGTCGGAGTGGCCGTAGCCCGGCTGGTCGACGGCCAACACATGGAAGTGCTGAGCCAGCACCGCGATATTGCGGGAAAAGTTCGTCCAGCTCGAAGCGCCGGGACCACCACCGTGCAGCAGGACGATCGTCTGGTCGTTGCCGACCCCGGCTTCGTGGTAGTGCAGCTTCAGCGGCCCGTCAACATCCACTTCGGCGAAGCGCGAGGTGGATTCGAACGTCAATTCCTCGGTGACGGTCACGGGCGTCAGACCATGGTGTCGCCGGGCGGCAACCCGAACTCGTGGTTCCCGAAGATCACGTACGCCCGTTCGGGGTCGTTGGCGGCGTGCACCCGGCCGGCGTGTGCGTCACGCCAGAAGCGTTGCACCGGTTGGTCATTGGCCAGCGCGGTGGCACCGGACGCCTCGAACAACCGGTCGATCGAAGCGATCGCGCGTCCAGTCGCACGCACCTGGTCGCGCCGCGCGCGGGCACGCAGGTCGAAGGGAATCTCCTTGCCGGCGGCCAACAGCGCGTACTCGTCGCCGACGTTGCCGATCAGCTGCCGCCACGCGGCGTCGATGTCGCTGGCCGCCTCGGCAATCCGCACCTTGGCGAAGGGGTCGTCCTTTGCCTTCTCCCCGGCGAACGCCGCCCGCACCCGCTTGCCCTGGTGCTCGACGTGCGCGTCGTACGCGCCATAAGCCATGCCTACGATCGGCGCTGAGATTGTAGTGGGATGCATGGTGCCCCAAGGCATTTTGTAGACCGGAGCAGTGTTGTTCTGATATCCGCCGGCGGTGCCGTCGTTCATTGCCTTGTAGGACAGGAACCGGTGCCGCGGGACGAAGACATCCTTGACCACCAGCGTGTTGCTGCCGGTGCCGCGCAACCCGACGACATGCCACACGTCGTCGATGCGGTACTCGGTGCGCGGAATCAGGAAGCTGCCGAAGTCCACCGGCCGGCCGTCCTTAATGACCGGGCCGCCCACGAACGTCCATGAGGCGTGGTCGCACCCCGACGACCAGTTCCACGACCCGTTGACCAGATAGCCGCCGTCGACCACGACGCCCGCACCCATCGGGGCGTACGACGACGAGATCCGGGTCTTCGAGTCCTCGCCCCACACCTCCTCCTGGGCCTGCTGGTCGAACAGCGCCAGATGCCAGTTGTGCACGCCGACGATCGAGCTCACCCAGCCGGTCGAGCCGCACGCGCTCGCAATGCGCCGCGTTGCCTCGTAGAACAGCGTCGGGTCGCACTGCAGGCCGCCCCACTGCTCGGGCTGCAACAAGGTGAAGAAGCCCACCTCGTCGAGCTCCTGGACCGTCTCTTCGGGCAGCCGGCGTAGGTCCTCCGTGGCCTGAGCGCGCTCTCGGATCTTCGGAAGCAAATCATCGATGGCGGACAACACCGACTGCGCGTCACGCTGTTGAATGGACGTCACTTACGTTTGCCTCCTGGGCCAGACTCACAAAAGTGGATTTACACAGAAGACTAGAACACGTTCCGATTTGTGTCGAGCAGGGTATGCCTGCGGCTGGTAGCGGTATGAATCGGGTTTTCTGTAACATGTTCTAGTTGTACGTGGCGATCGCAAGAGCGGAGCAGCCGGTCGCAGCGGGTCGACACTAGTGGGAGCTGTGGCGATCGCAAGAGCGGAGCAGCCGGTCGCAGCGGGTCGTCGCCACCTGCTGAATGGAAGAGAGGACGGGGTTGACCGACACAATTCCCGACGAGCCACTCGGCGACCACGTCCTGGAACTGCAGATCGCCGAGGTCGTCGCCGAAACCGATGAGGCGCGGTCGCTGGTTTTCGGGGTGCCGGAAGGACCGGACGAACCGGGGATTCCGGCGGAGCGGCTGCGCTACGCCCCCGGCCAGTTCCTGACACTGCGGGTACCCAGCGACCGCACCGGCTCGGTGGCCCGCTGCTATTCGTTGTGCAGCTCGCCCTACACCGACGACGCACTGACCGTCACGGTCAAACGAACCGTCGACGGATACGCGTCCAACTGGCTGTGCGACAACGCCCACAAAGGCATGCGGATCCACGTATTGGCGCCGTCGGGCAATTTCGTGCCCAAAACCCTCGACGACGACTTTCTGCTGCTGGCGGCCGGCAGCGGGATCACGCCCATCATGGCGATCTGTAAATCCGCGCTGTCCGAGGGCAGTGGTCAGGTGACGCTGCTCTACGCCAACCGCGACGACCGCTCGGTCATCTTCCGCGATGCGCTGCGTGAGCTGGCCGCCAAGTATCCCGACCGGTTCACCGTGGTGCACTGGCTGGAGTCGCTGCAGGGGCTGCCGAGCGCGACCGCGCTGGCGAAGCTGGCCGCTCCCTACACCGGCCGGCCGGCATACATCTGCGGGCCCGGCCCGTTCATGCAGGCGTCCCGGGAGGCCTTGGAAGCGCTGGACGTGCTGCCCCAGCAAGTGCATATCGAGGTGTTCAAGTCGCTGGATTCGGATCCGTTCGCCGCGGTGAAGATCGAGGACGCTCCCGACGGTGGTGACACAACGCCGGCCACCGCGGTGGTGCAACTGGACGGTGAAACCCATACCGTGTCGTGGCCGCGCCACGCGAAGCTGCTCGACGTGCTGCTGGCCGAGGGTCTCGACGCGCCGTTCTCCTGCCGGGAGGGTCACTGCGGTGCCTGCGCCTGCACGCTGCGCAGCGGCGATGTGACCATGGAGGTCAACGACGTGCTGGAACAGCAGGACCTCGACGACGGCCTGATTTTGGCCTGTCAGTCGCATCCGGAGTCCGATTCGGTCGAAGTGACCTACGACGAGTAGTCGCGCGTTAAGTTCTGCTTGAGGTCAACGCTACGGAGAGGGCAGCAGATGAAACGGCTGGTGATGGGCTTCGCGGTCGTCGGACTGATGTTCCCATTTGGGCCCGCCGGATTCGCGCAGGCGGCGAGCAATACCGCCACCACGTTGTTTCCGCTGGACGGGCCGAATCAGCTCGAGACGCATGCCTTCGTCAACTGCATCAAAGCGGACGGCCACTGCGACTTCACCGTCGGAGCCGACATGCAAACCCCCGACGGCGTCACCGGCTTCCCGTCGGGCCTGTGGGCGCGTCAGACCACCGAGGTCCGATCGTCCAATCGGCTGGCCTACCTGGACGCACACGCAAACGGCCAATACGAGCGGGTGCACAAGTCGGCAGGCAGCGACGAGATCACCACCGTTTACTTCGGCGAGGGTCCGCCGGACAAGTACCAGACGACCGGCCGCATCGACTCGACCGACTGGTCGACCGGTCAGCCCAAGACCGACATCAACGTCTTCGTCTGCACCCACATCCAGGTGGTGTACTCCGGCGTCAACGTCACCTCGCCCAGCACCTGCGCGCAGGCTAATTTCTCGTAAGCTCGCCGAGGCCGGAGTCGTCGATTTGTGTGCGGGGTCGCTGCTGCTCGCCGAACGTGGGCGCTATGGACGAGAAGCGATGGAAATTCGTACGTAAGCCCCACGTTCGACGCACGGGCTCAGGACACTAGCGCGGCAGCCCGAGCAACCTTTCGGCGGCGACCGTGAGCAGGATCTGCTCGGTGCCACCGGCGATCGTCAGGCACCGCGTGTTGAGGAAGTCGTGCACCGCGCGGTTTTCGACGAGGCCGCCACCCTCGGACACGTCCATCATGAATTCGGCCAGCGCCTGTCGATAGCGCACGCCGATGAGTTTGCGCACGCTGGACTGCGCGCCCGGATCTTGGCCGCCGAGGGCCAACTGGGCGATGCGCTGGTCCAATAGTGCACCGGTGGCGGCGGTGACGATCAGCCGCGCCAGCCGGTCCTGGTTGGCCACGTCGAGGTCCATCTCGGCCAGCACCTTGAGCAGCACTTCCATCGGGTTGCCCAGGGCTGTGCCGGTGGCCATCGCGATGCGCTCGTTGGCGAGCGTGGTCCGGGCCAGCCGCCAGCCGTCGTTCACAGTGCCGACCACCATCTCGTCGGGAACGAACACGTTGTCCAGGAAGACCTCGTTGAACAGCGAGTCGCCGGTGATCTCGCGCAGCGGCCGGATCTCGATTCCGGGCGATTTCATGTCCAGCAGGAAGTAGGTGATGCCCTTGTGTTTCGGGGCCTCCGGGTCAGTGCGGGCCAGGCAGACGCCCCACCGCGCCTTGTGCGCCGCCGACGTCCACACCTTCTGCCCGGTGAGCAGCCAGCCGCCCTCGTGCCGAACCGCCTTGGTACGCAGCGAGGCCAGGTCCGAACCGGCTCCCGGCTCGGAAAACAGCTGGCACCAAAGGAATTCGCCGCGCAGCGTGGCCGGCACGAAACGCTCTATTTGCTCGGGCGTGCCGTGTTCGAGGATGGTCGGCGCCGCCCACCAGCCGATCACCAGGTCGGGACGCACGACGCCGGCCGCGGCCAGCTCCTGATCGATCAGCAGTTGCTCGGCCGGCGAAGCGTCGCGCCCGTAGGGCGCCGGCCAGTGCGGCGCCTGCAGCCCGGACTCGGCCAGGGCCGCCTGCCGCTTTTCCTCGGGCAGCGCGGCAACCTCGGCGACGGCCGCAGCGATCGCCGGCCGCAGGTTTTCGACCCCGGACAGGTCGATGCCCAGGCGACGGCGCACGCCGTCCTGGGTGAGCGCGGTGACACGACGCAGCCAGCGCTCGGCGCCGCCGAGGAACCGGCCGATGCTGTGCGCCCGGCGCAGGTACAGGTGTGCGTCGTGTTCCCACGTGCAGCCGATACCACCGAGCACCTGGATGCAGTCTTTGACGTTGGCCTTGGCGGTGGCGATACAGACGCTCGCGGCCAGCGCCGCGGCGATGGCGAACTGGTTGTCCCCGGAATCCGCGCAATCACCGGCAGCCCGGGCGGCGTCGGCGGCGGCCACCTCGGCCTGCTCGGCCCGGCACAGCATTTCCGCGCACAGATGCTTGACGGCCTGGAAGCTGCCGATCGGCTTGCCGAACTGCTCACGCACCTTGGCGTAGGCGACCGCCGTGTCCAGTGCCCAGCGGGTCACCCCAGCAGCCTCGGCGGCCAGCACCGTCGCGGCCAGGTCGGCTACCGGCCGGTCCCCCACCACGGAAGCCTCGGCCGAGGTCAGCACCACCCGGGCCAACGGCCGGGAAAAGTCGGCAGCCGGCAATGCCTCGACGGATACCCCGTCGCTGGTGGTGTCGATCAGCAGCCATTTCCCGTCGGCCGGGAGCAGCAGGATGCCACCGGGCGCCGCCCCCAACACCCACGGGAGGGTGCCCGACGCCCGCGAAGTCTCGTTGTCGAACCGCACGTCACCTTCGAGCGCGAGGCCGGCGAAGCGTTCACCGGACGCCAGCGCGGCCAGTATCTCTGGATCGGACACAACCAGCGTGGCCAGCGCCGTGCTCGCGACCGGCCCCGGCACCAGCGCCTTGGCCGCCTCCTCGACCATCGCGCAGAGGTCTTCGATGCTGCCGCCCGCTCCGCCGCGGTCCTCTGGCACCGCAACCCCGAACAATCCCAGATCGGCCAGGCCCGCGTATACCGGTCGCCAGGCATCGGGGTTGCCCTGTTCGACGTCGCGGATGGCCTCGCTCGAGCCCGAGTTCCGCGACCAATCGCGCACCAACTCACGCGCGGCGGCCTGTTCGTCGGCGACGGTCGCTACCACGTGTGAGCCTCCGCATTCTGGATTCGAGGTGACTAAGGGCGACTCCGCCCCGTTGCAATTATCCGACTCGTCGTCGGCGGACTAGAACGTGTTCTAATAGTGCCAGTAGTCGACCGTCAAGTCGAACGCCATTACAGCAGGACACGTGGTTGTGTCGGCGGCCGGGAGGTGGGAAATTCACACACGAAATGCGTATCGTTTGCGAACGAACCGCCGGAAAAAGGAGCTATCCCTCAGATGTCGCCAGCGAACACAAACCCGGGCCGCGCGGCCTCCCAAGCGGACAATGCGCAGCCCCGCGAGGTGGTGAACGTGGCGGTATTGGCTGAGTCCGAACTCGGTTCGGAGGCGCAGCGGGAACGCCGCAAGCGCATCCTGGACGCCACTATGGCCATCGCGTCCAAAGGCGGCTATGAGGCGGTTCAGATGCGCGCCGTGGCGGACCGGGCTGATGTAGCGGTCGGGACGCTGTACCGGTACTTCCCGTCGAAGGTGCATCTGCTGGTGTCGGCGCTGGGCCGAGAGTTCAGCCGCATCGATGCGAAGACCGATCGTTCGGCGGTTGCCGGCGGAACTCCGTTTCACCGGTTGAAATTCATGGTGGACAAGCTCAACCGCGCCATGCAGCGCAATCCGCTGCTCACCGAGGCGATGACGCGCGCGTACGTGTTCGCCGACGCCTCCGCGGCGAGCGAGGTCGACCATGTGGAGAAGCTCATCGACAGCATGTTCGCCCGCGCGATGGCCGACGGCGAACCGACTGAGCATCAATACCAAGTGGCACGGGTGATCTCAGACGTGTGGACGAATAACCTGCTGGCCTGGCTGACCCGCCGCGCGTCGGCGACCGACGTCAGCAAGCGGCTCGACCTGGCCGTGCGGCTGTTGATCGGCGACGGCGAAGGCTGAAAGTCAAGCGGGCGGACCGGCGGTGCGGCCCCGGATCAGCTCGGCGTCCAACAGCTCTACTACCGGCAGGCCGGACCGCGGCGGCTTCTGCACCAATTCACCGGCCCGCCGCCCCTTCTGCAGGCTCGGCTGCGCCACCGTCGTCAGCCCGCGGCTGATCGCCTCCGGCACGCCGTCGAAACCCGTGACGGTCATCTGGCCCGGTACGTAAATGCCATGGGCCCGTAGGTAATCCATGGCGGACAGGGCCAATATGTCCGCAGTGCACATCAGCGCGGTAATGCGCGGATTAGCGTCCAGCGCCACCTTTGCGGCGGCGCCGCCCGAGGTAAGCAGATGCTCGTAGCTTTCCACCACGGTGAGCGAAGCCGGGTCGATGCCGTGGGCGGTCATCGCCTCCCAGACTCCGATGATGCGCTCGCGCTGCACGTCGAATGTCGGCGACTGCAGCCGTTCGGCGTCCACCAGACCTTCACGTCGGTCCCGGCTCAGCCGCATGGTCAACAGGCCGATCTCGCGATGCCCCAATCCGAGTACGTAGTCGGTGATCTCGCGCATCGCCGCCCGGTCGTCGATGCCCACCCGCGACACTCCCTGCAGTCCCATCGGCTGGTCGACCACCACAACCGGCAGCCCCCGCTGCAACACCACCTGTAGGTAGGGGTCGTCGTCGCACACCGAATACACCACGAAGCCGTCCACCCCGGCGGAAAGCACGGCGGCGGTCCCGTCGGCAAGGCTGCGGCTGGGTCCGACCGCTACCAACAGCAGCCCCTGACCCAGCTCTTCGCACGATTGCGCCACTCCCGCAACGAAATCCCGGGCCGCGGGGTCGCTGAACGAGTAGGTCAATGCTTCGGTCATCACCAGACCCACCGCGCCGGCTTTGCGGGTACGCAACGATCGCGCCACCGGATCCGGTCCGGCGTAACCTAACCGCTTCGCGGTGGCGAGCACCCGCTCGCGGAGTTCGGGCGAGAGTTGATCCGGTCGGTTGAAGGCGTTCGAAACGGTGGTCCGCGACACCTTGAGCTCGGCCGCCAAAGACGCCAAAGTCGCACGCCGACGCGGTGTGGGACTCACGTTCGGTCAGGCTACAGCGGATCTGCGTGCGCAGGTAAGCGACGCCGAACCCCGCTTTACTACTGGAAACGATTTTCATTAATATTAGTGGTCGGCGTGGGGCCGGCGAGAATTAATCGTGTGTTCGAACGGCTCTGGTGGGACGGGAATGGCGCTAATACATGGTGGCGACCCGCCGCGCCCGGCTACACCGCGCTTGCGATCGCCACGAATACATGGTGGCGACCCGCCGCGCCCGGCTACACCGCGCTTGCGATCGCCACGAATACATGGTGGCGACCCGCCGCGCCTCAATTCGGCACGTTGCCTGCGGGCCATCACCGCCTTCTTGATCGGCTCGACGGTGTTGACCGGCTGCGGCGTCAGCGGCGGGGCCCACCCGCACGCGGTCGCCGTAGTGGCGTCCACCGACGTGTGGGGCAGCGTGGCGCGCGCCGTCGCCAAAAGCCATCTCGCCGTCAAATCCATCCTGTCCGGCGCCGACACCGATCCGCACTCGTACCAGGCCAGCCCGTCGGACGCCGCCGCGATCGCCGACGCCGCCCTGGTGGTCTACAACGGCGGCGGGTACGACCCGTGGGTCGGCCAGGTACTGGCCGACCATCCGGGCATCAAATCGGTGGATGCCTTCAAACTCCTCGACGCCACGACCACCGGACCGCCCGATGAACACGTCTTCTACGACCTGAATGTCGCCAAGTCGGTCGCCGCCGTGATCGCCGACCGGCTGTCGGTCATCGACCCGGGCAACACCGCCGACTACCGGGCCAATGCCGCCGAGTTCTGCCGCGGCGCAGACGCGATCGCCATCTCCGAACACGCCATCGCCAGCAACTACCCCGCCGCCGGAGTCATCGCGACCGAGCCGGTCGGGCACTATCTGATCGCCGCGTCCGGCCTGGTGAATCGCACGCCGCCCGCCTTTACCTCGGCCAACGAGAACGAAACCGATCCATCTCCGGCCGACATGGCGGCCGTTCTTGACCTGATCAACCACCGGCAGGTCTCGGCGCTGCTGGTGAACCCCCAGACGTCCACCGCCGCGATCAACGGCCTCAAGGATGCTGCCCGGCGGGCAGGTGTGCCGGTGACCGAAGTGACCGAAACCTTACCTGCGGGCACCGATTACCTGACGTGGCAACGCAATACGGTCAACCAGCTGCTCGCCGCGCTGCGGTCAAGCCGATAAGCGCGTGAGCCACCAGGCCGTCGGGGGAGTTGCCGACCTCCGTGCACAGAGCGTTTCGCTCCAAGGTGCCCGTCTAGCGTTCGGCGACCGCGTGCTGTGGGACCACCTCGACCTGTCGGTGTCGCGCGGAGAGTTCATCGCGGTGCTGGGCCCCAACGGCACGGGCAAGACGTCACTACTCAAGGTGCTGCTCGGGCAGCTTCCGCTGAGCGCCGGTGTCGCGCTGGTAGACGGCAGACGCACCACCTCGGGCAGCGGACACATCGGGTACGTGCCGCAACACCGGCCGATGGACCGGGACGTGATGCTGCGCGGGCGCGACCTGGTCGCGCTGGGCATCGACGGGCGCCGCTGGGGCTGGGTTTCGCTACGAGGCACCGATCGGGACCGCCGGCGCGACGCAGTGCGGCAGGCGCTGCGGCAGGTGAACGGCGAGCGGCTGGCCGATGTCCGGGTCGGTGTAATGTCCGGCGGGGAGCTGCAGCGGGTACGCATCGCTCAGGCGCTGGTCAGCGACCCGATGCTGCTGCTGTGCGACGAACCATTGCTGACGCTGGACCCGGCCAATGCCAAGTTGGTCGCGGCGCTGATCGACCGGCGACGCCGGGAAGCCGACACGACGGTCATCGTCGTCACGCATGAGGTCAACCCGATCCTGCCGTACCTGGACCGGGTGCTCTATCTGGTCGACGGCCGCTTCACGATCGGCACCGTCGAGCAGGTGATGACGACGGAGACGCTGTCCAGGCTCTACCAGGCCGACATCCAGGTGGCGAAGGTCAAGAACCACTACGTGGTGATCGGCACGCCGGACGGGCACACCTGATGAACTACCGGCTCGCCGACATGCTGCACCATCTGTTCTCCTTCGACATCACCGCCCACTTGCTCCGACACGACTTCGTGCAGCAGGCGCTGGTGGCGGCGGCGCTGCTGGGGCTGGTGTCCGGTCTGATCGGCCCGTTCATCGTGATGCGTCAGATGTCGTTCGCCGTGCATGGCTCCAGCGAACTATCGCTGACCGGCGCCGCGTTCGCGTTGCTGGTCGGATTCGAGGTGGGCGTGGGCGCACTGATCGGTAGCGCACTGGCTGCGGCGCTGTTCGGCGTGCTCGGTCAGCGAGCCCGGGAGCGCGATTCGGTGACCGGGGTGGTGCTGGCCTTCGGGCTGGGTTTGGCGGTGCTGTTCATCTATCTCTACCCGGGTCGGACCGCGACCAGTTTCGCGTTGCTGACCGGACAGATCGTCGGGGTGGGCTATTCCGGGCTGGCCATGCTGGCGGCCGTTTGCTTGCTTGTCATCGCGGTGCTGGCGATCTGCTACCGGCCGCTGCTGTTCGCCACCGTCGATCCGGAGGTGGCGGCCGCGCGCGGCGTGCCGGTACACGGGCTGGGCATTGTGTTTGCCGCGCTGGTCGGGGTGGTGGCGGCCCAGGCCGTGCAGATCGTCGGGGCGCTGCTGGTGATGTCGTTGCTGATCACACCGGCAGCCGCAGCGGCCCGCGTGGTCACCTCGCCGGTCGGGGCGATCGTGGCGTCGGTGGTATTCGCCGAGGTCTCCGCCGTCGGCGGCATCGTGCTGTCCCTGGCGCCGGGCGTTCCGGTGTCGGTGTTCGTGGCGACCATCTCCTTTTTGATCTACCTGTTCTGCTGGTCGATCGGACGAAAGCTCGAGCGTGGGGGGTACGCCAGCGCTTAAGCTTGTCCAACGCGGGCGGCCGAGACGGTTGAACACCAGCGCTGATCCGGCCCACGCGCAGTAGGGGAGCAATAGTGCGTCAGCGAATAGCGGGCCTTTTGCTGTTGGGCGCATGGACGCTGACCGTCGGCTGCAGCAGCAACGTCAGCGGGAAGGCCGTACCCGCGGATAAGTCCGGTCCCTATGCGGGCGCGCCGCTACCGGTTTCCGCGCTGGCCGGACTGCTGCTTGGCGTGGACCAGATCAACAGTGCGCTGGGTGCGACAACGATGAAGATCTGGTTCGACGCCAGCAAGATGTGGGACTGGAGCGCCGGCGTGGCCGATCGGAATTGCCTGGCTGTCGACGGGCCCGCGCAGGACAAGGTCTATGCCAACACGGGATGGTCCGCTATCCGCGGCCAGCGGCTCGACGACAGCGTCGACGGCTCCAAGAGACGGGACCACTACGCCATTGAGGCGGTGATCTCGTTCCCGTCCGGACGCGACGCCGCGGCGTTTTACAAATCCTCGGCGCAAAACTGGCCCGCCTGCTCGAACCGACAGTTCGCCGATCATCACCCCGGTCAGTCCGACACCGTGTGGACGGTGGCCGAGGTCACCGACCGAGACGGCACTCTCAGCACCACGGAAGTCCAGGAAGGCGGCGATGGCTGGACGTGTCAGCGGGCACTGAGCGTGCGCAACAACGTCGCCATCGACGTCGCGACGTGCGCTTACACCCAACCCGGTTCGGCGGCGAAAGACATCGCCATGCAGATCGCGGCCAAGATGGCCAAGCAGTAGCGCAAACAGCGGGCTTGCCCCGGCAGACAGATCGCGTCGCTAGTCGACAAGCCACCGCGGCGCCCAAGCTCATAAGCTAGTTCAATGGCGCGCATCGACCTCAATGCCGACTTGGGCGAGGGTTTCGGTGTCTGGCGCCTCGGTGACGACGACGCCATGCTCGGGATCGTCACCAGCGCCAACGTGGCGTGCGGATTCCACGCGGGAGATCCGGCCGGCCTGCTGCGGGTGTGCCGGTCGGCTACCGAGCGCGGCGTGCGGATCGGCGCGCAAGTCAGCTATCGCGACCTAGCCGGGTTTGGCAGACGGTTCATCGACGTCGCCGCCGAAGACCTGCTCGCCGACGTCGTGTACCAGATCGGCGCGTTGCAGGCGCTCGCGCAGGCTTGCAGATCGGCGGTGTCCTACGTCAAACCCCATGGGGCGCTGTATAACACGATCGTCCGTGACCGCGAGCAGGCCGCCGCCGTCGCCGCGGCCGTACACATGGTCGACGCAACGCTGCCGGTGCTGGGCATGACCGGTTCGGCGTTTTTCGACGAGGCCCACCGGATCGGATTACGAACGGTGGCTGAGGCATTCGCAGATCGCGCCTATCGGCCGGACGGTCAGCTGGTTTCCCGTCGGGAACCGGGCGCGGTGCTGGGTGATCCGGAGGTGATCGCGCAGCGGGTGCTGGACATGGTGGCCACTGGCCAGGTCACCGCGGTCGACGGAACTCAGCTCGGCGTCACCGTGGAATCGGTTTGTGTGCACGGTGATTCGCCCGGTGCCGTGCAGATCGCGGCTGCGGTGCGCGATCGGTTGAAGGCTGCCGGCGCCGAGATCAAGGCGTTCTGCTGATGCGGCTGAAGCTGGGCCGTCCCGATCTCGCGCGGTATTCGGATCGTTTCGACGTGCCCGCCGCCGAATCCGATGCGCCGCTGTCGGTCACGTGGATGGGTGTGACGACATTGCTGCTCGACGACGGGTCGTCGGCACTGATGACCGACGGTTACTTCTCCCGTCCCGGTCTGGCCCAGGTGGCCGCAGCCAAGGTATCACCGTCACCGGAGCGCGTCGACGAATGCCTTGCCCGGGCTGAGGTTTCGCGGCTTGCGGCCGTGATTCCGGTACACACGCACATCGACCACGCGCTGGATTCTGCGCTGGTGGCCGACCGTACCGGGGCGCAGCTGGTCGGGGGCGAATCGGCGGCCAACGTCGGGCGTGGATACGGGCTACCCGCGGACCGTCTTGTCGTTGCGGTATCCGGTGCATCAATTCGCCTGGGCGCCTTCGACGTCACGTTGGTGGAGTCGCACCACTGTCCGCCTGACCGGTTTCCCGGGGTGATCAGCGAGCCGGTGGTGCCGCCGGTGCGAGCGTCGGCGTATCGCTGCGGTGAAGCATGGTCGACGCTGATCCACCACCGGCCGTCGGACCGGCGGCTGTTGATCCAAGGTAGCGCCGGCTTCGTCAAGGGCGCGTTGGACGGCCAGCGTGCAGAGGTTGTATATCTCGGCGTCGGGCAGCTGGGCCTGCAGTCGCAGTCGTATTTCGTCGACTACTGGACCGAGGTGGTACGCGCGGTGGGCGCACGCCGTGTGGTCCTCGTCCACTGGGACGACTTCTTCCGCCCGCTGTCAGAACCCTTGCGGGCCTTCCCATATGCGGCCGATGACCTGGACGAATCCATCCGTATCCTCGACGAGCTGGCCGCATCCGACGGTGTCGCGCTGCATATGCCCACGGTGTGGCGCCGCGAGGACCCCTGGATTTAGCACCTTGACTCTGCTTATCGCGCTGCTGCTGCTTGCTGTCGTGCTTGGGTTCGCGGTAGCCCGTCCCCGAGGTTGGCCGGAGGCGTTGGCAGCGGTTCCGGCCGCGCTCATTCTCATTGCGACGGGAGCGATCTCGGCACGCCAGGCAGCAGAGCAGGTGAGCGGCCTGGCGCGGGTAGTCGCCTTCCTGGGTGCCGTGCTGGTGCTGGCCAAATTGTGCGACGACGAGGGCCTGTTCGAGGCCGCGGGCGCGGCGATGGCGCAGCGGGTCGGGTCGCGGGGCCTGCTACGCGAGGTGTTCCTCATTGCCGCAAGCATCACCGCCGCGCTCAGCCTGGACGCCACCGTGGTGTTGCTGACACCCGTAGTGCTGGCCACGGTCCGGCGGCTGCGAACTCCGGTGCGGCCCTACGCCTATGCCACCGCCCATCTGGCTAACGGAGCCTCGCTGCTGCTGCCGGTGTCGAATCTGACCAACCTGCTGGCTTTCCATGTCGCCGACCTCTCGTTCACCAGGTTCACGCTGGTGATGGCACTGCCGTGGCTGTCCGCGGTGGCCACGATCTACGTGGTCTTCCGGTGGTTTTTCGCGCGGGATCTGCGGGTGGCGCCGGACCCTGAGCAACTGGCGGCGCCGCCGCGGCCGCCGGTGTTCGTTTTGGTGGTTGTTGCGCTGACGCTTGTCGCGTTCGGGATTGCCGAATCGGTCGGACTGGCGCCGGCCTGGGCCGCGTTGGCCGGTGCCTCGGTGCTGGCCGTGCGCAGCCTCTACCACCGACGTACCTCCGTCGTGGAGATCGTGAACTCGGTGAACGTGTCGTTTCTGGTGTTCGTCCTGTCGTTGGGCGTGGTGGTGCAGGCGGTCATGGTCAACGGCATGGCGACGCACCTGTCCGCGGTGCTGCCGTCGGGCTCGGGGCTGCCGGCGCTACTCGGAATCGCTGCGCTGGCCGCTGTTTTGGCCAACGTCGTCAACAACTTGCCTGCGACGCTGGCTTTGATGCCGCTGGTCGCGGCGAGCGGGCCGGCGGCCGTCCTGGCGGTCCTGATCGGGGTCAATATCGGCCCCAATCTGACCTACGTCGGCTCGCTGTCCAACCTGCTGTGGCGACGCGTGCTGCGTCAGCACCAGGTCGAGCCCGGCGTCGGCGAATACACCTTGCTGGGGCTGTGCACCGTGCCTACGGCTTTGGTGGTGGCGGTATTGGCGCTGTGGGCCAGTGCGCGCGTGCTCGGCGTGTAACGGCGAGCAGACGCAAAAGCCCCATCACGCACGGCGTGTCGGGGGCTTTTGCGTCTGCTCGCCGGGTAAGCCGGTCGTCTAGATGTGCCGGGCGGCAGCGGCATAGCGAGCTCGCTCATCACACCCCGCAGCACCGCCGGATAGTCGGTGATAAGGCCGTCGACGCCGTTGCCGATCTGCTCGCGCATGGCAGAGGCGTTATTGACGGTCCACGGAATGACCTTGAGCCCTAACGAATGCGCGCGATCAACGAACACTTTGTCGACCAGTGTGTAGCTGGGCGACAAAATGCTCGCGCCCACCATCATTGCTCCTACTATCGGGTCGCCGACCACGGCGGGGTTGACACCGGCCAGCCATGGCGAATCCGGAGTCCAGGTCTGCTCGTTCCACAAGGCCACCAACGGAATCGACGGCTCGGCACGGCGTACCAGCGGCAGCGTCCGCCAGTCGAAGCTCTGTATTTCCACCCGCTCGACCTTGCCCGCCGACCTGACCGCCGCCAGTACCGCATTGACGAACTCCTGGGGGTCCGCCGACACTTCCGGACGATCTGCAGCCACCTTGGTCTCGATGTTGTAGCGTACGCCGGAGCGGTAGGAGTCGGTAAGCTCGAACACCTCGGGTAACGTCGCTATCTTGTTGCCCCACAACACTTCAGCCTGAGGAAATTCACTGTCCGGCTTGCCGCAGTCCAGCGTGCGGAGCTGCATCAGGGTGAGCTTCCGCACCAGCTTTCCGACGTAGGGATACGACGGATCGCCCGGAAACGCCGGCCCGGTGTCGGAGCACTGCCGGGCCTCGATGGCTGGGTCGTGCCACACCACAGGTTGTCCATCTTTGCTGACGTTGATGTCCAATTCGAGTGTGCTGACGTCGATTTCGATCGATTTCGCGAACGCTCGCAGGGTTTCCCCGGTTGTCTCGCCACGACCACCGGCGTGCGCCTGTAGATCGAAGTCGGTCGGCTCCGCGGCGGCTCGGGGTGGCGACAGGAGCAGCGCGGCACCCGTCAACAACGCACCCAACACCCGCGAGCAGACGCAAAAGCTCCCGACACGCCGTGCGTGCGGGGGCTTTTGCGTCTGCTCGCGCAATCAGCGTCTCCGCTGGCGGGCGATTTCAGCAAGCACCACCCCAGCCGCCACCGAGGCGTTCAGCGACTCGGTATCACCGGCCATCGGGATCGACACCACTTCGTCGCAGTTCTGCCGCACCAACCGGGACAGGCCCTTGCCTTCCGAACCGACCACCAAAACCAGCGGGTCGCGGCCGTCTAGGTCGTCAAGCGCGGTGTCACCGGCGGCATCCAACCCGACCACCCGCAGCCCGCGGTCAGCCCAATCCTTCAGCGCCCTGGTGAGATTGGTGGCTCGCGCCACCGGAGTGCGGGCCGCCGCCCCGGCGCTGGTCCGCCAGGCCACCGCGGTCACCGAGGCGGAACGACGCTGCGGAATCAGCACGCCGTGCCCGCCGAACGCCGCAACCGAACGCACGATCGCGCCGAGGTTGCGTGGGTCGGAGATATTGTCCAGCGCGACCAACAGCGCCGGCGGTGTGTTCAGCGCAGCCGCCAACAGATCGTCGGGATGGGCGTAGTCGTACGGCGGTACCTGCAACGCAATGCCCTGGTGCAGGTGGTTAGCGGTCATCCGGTCCAGGTCGCTGCGCGGTACCTCGAGGATCGCGATGCCCAAATCCGCAGCCCTGGATACAGATTCGGTGAGTCGCTCGTCAGCCTCGGTGCCCAGCGCAACGTACAGCGCGGTCGCCGGAACGCCTGCGCGCAGGCATTCCAGCACCGGGTTGCGGCCCAGTACCGTCTCCGTTTCGTCGCCGCGGCTCCGAGCCGGCCGTCGTGCCTGCGCAGCGGCCCGCTTGGCGGCGGGATGCTTGGGCCGTAGGTGTGCAGGCGGCGTCGGACCACGCCCCTCCAGGCCGCGACGACGCTGCCCCCCTGAGCCGACGGTGGGGCCCTTCTTGGTGCCGGATTTGCGAACCGCCCCGCGGCGACGCGAGTTACCCGCCATCAACTTGGCTTATTTGGCATCGTCAGATCGCAGTGACCACTGCGGCCCGTCGGCGGTGTCGGTGACCTCGATGCCAGCCTGGTTGAGCCGATCCCGGATCTCGTCGGCCAGCGCCCAGTCGCGCTGCTCGCGCGCCTTCTGCCGGTTTTCCAGTTCGTTCTGCACCAGCACGTCGACGGCGGCCAGCGCGGCCGACGTTTCGTCGCGCGATTCCCAGCGTTCGTCGAGCGGGTCGCAGCCCAGAATGCCCATCATCGCCCGAATTCCGCCGGCAGCCTTCAAGGCTCCTTCGTGGTCACCGGCATCGAGCGCCCGGTTGCCCTCCGCGCGCATCTGGTGCACCTCGGCCAGCGCGATCGGCACCGACAGGTCGTCGTCGAGCGCCTCGGCGAACCGCGGGGTCCATTCACCGGGCACGACGGCGCCGACGCGGTTGCGCACCCGGTGCAGAAAGTCCTCCACCCCGACGTAGGCGTTGACCGCGTCATGCAGGGCGGTTTCGGAGTATTCGAGCATCGAGCGGTAATGCGCACTGCCCAGGTAGTAGCGCAGCTCGGCTGGCCGCACCCGCTGCAACATCGCGGGGATCGCGACGACGTTGCCCAGCGACTTGCTCATCTTCTCCCCGCCCATCGTCACCCAGCCGTTGTGCAGCCAGTAGCGGGCGAACCCGTCGCCGGCGGCGCGGCTCTGCGCGATTTCGTTCTCGTGGTGCGGGAACACCAAATCCATTCCACCGCAGTGGATGTCGAATTCCGGCCCGAGGTAGGTGCGGGCCATTGCCGAGCATTCCACGTGCCACCCCGGACGTCCGCGCCCCCACGGCGAGGGCCACGACGGTTCGCCGGGCTTTTCGCCTTTCCACAGGGTGAAGTCGCGCTGGTCACGCTTGCCGGTTGCCACGCCCTCGCCCTGGTGGACGTCGTCGATCCGGTGCCCGGAGAGCTGACCGTACTCGGGGTAGCTCAGCACGTCGAAGTAGACATCACCGTCACCGGTGTAAGCGTGCCCGGTTTCGATCAGGCGTTGCATTAATTCGATCATCTGGGTGATGTGGCCGGTGGCGCGCGGCTCGGCCGACGGCGGCAGCACGCCGAGGGCGTCGTAGGCGGCGGCGAACAACCGCTCATGAGTTGCCACCCATTCCCACCAGGGCCGGCCCGCCGCGGCAGCCTTGTTCAGGATCTTGTCTTCGATGTCGGTGAGGTTGCGGATAAACGCGACGTCGTAGCCGCGCGCTGTCAACCAGCGGCGCAAGATGTCGAAGGCCACGGCACTGCGGACATGCCCGATGTGGGGCAACGTGTCCGGCGTCGCGCCGCACAGGTAGATGGAGACGTGGCCGTCGCACAGCGGGACGAAGTCACGCACGGCCCCGGACGCCGTGTCGTGTAGCCGCAAGCGATCGGTCACGACGTGCCAGCTTACCTGGCCAATTGCCGCAACCCGCTACCGCTTGGGCTGCGCGGCATGCGCCTATGCGACCCGCACCACCAGCGCGGTGGCGATGGCGGCCAGACCCTCGCCGCGCCCAGTGAGGCCGAGCCCGTCGGTAGTGGTGGCCGACACCGACACCGGCGCGCTCACGAGGCCCGACAACACGGACTGCGCCTCGGCACGACGCGGGCCGATCTTCGGCCGGTTGCCGATCACCTGCACGGCGGCGTTACCGACCTGGTAGCCGTGCTGCGACAGCAGTTCGACGACATGGCGCAGCATCTCGGCGCCGGTGACGCCCTGCCAGCGCGGATCATCGACCCCGAACACGCCGCCGATGTCGCCCAAGCCTGCGGCCGAGAGCAACGCATCGCACAGCGCGTGCGCAGCCACGTCGCCATCGGAATGACCGGCGCATCCGTCGGCGTCGGGGAACAACAGGCCCACCAGCCAGCAAGGCCGCCCGTCCTCGATCGGATGCACATCCGTGCCCAAACCGACGCGTGGCAGTTCGTTCACTGCCGCACGATCGCTTGGGCCAGCAACAGATCGAGCCGGGTGGTGATCTTGAACGCCAGCGGGTCGCCCTCGACCACCTGCACCTGGGCGCCGAGGTGCTCGACGAGGGACGCATCGTCGGTGAATTCGTTGCCGCCGGCACCCAGATAGTCGCGGTAGGCCCGCACCAGCAAGTCGGTGGCGAACCCCTGGGGGGTTTGCACCGCGCGCAGACCGGCGCGCTCAGGCGTACCCAGGACCGCCCCGTTGGCATCCACGGCCTTGATGGTGTCAGAGACCGGCAGCGCGGGCACCACGGCACTATTGCCGGCCCGCAGCGCATCCACCACGCGCACGATCAGCGCTGGTGGCGTCAGTGCCCGGGCAGCATCGTGAACCAGCACGAACTCGGTGCTGGCGGGCAGCGCCTGCAGTGCCCGGGCCACCGAGTCGGCCCGGGTGGTGCCACCGGTAACCACCGTGGCCTTGTCACCGAGGATGACCTTTGCCTCGTCGGTGCGGCCAGCGGGTGCGGCTACCACGACGCTGTCGACGGCCCCGGAATCCAGCAGGCCGTCGACGGCACGTTCGGCCAGGGTGCGGCCATCGAGTGGATAAAACGCCTTGGGGACGCCGGCAGCCAGTCGCTCACCCGACCCGGCGGCCGGAACGATCGCGACGACTTGCAACTAGGGTGGCGTTCAGGACGCGGCGGCCAGAACCTCGTCCAGGATGGTTTCGGCTTTGGCGTCGTCGGTGCTCTCGGCGAGCGCCAACTCACCGACCAGGATCTGCCGAGCCTTGGCCAGCATGCGCTTCTCGCCCGCGGACAAGCCGCGTTCCTGGTCGCGACGCCACAGATCGCGCACGACCTCGGCCACCTTGTTGACGTCGCCGGAGGCGAGCTTTTCCAGGTTGGCCTTGTAGCGGCGGGACCAGTTGGTCGGCTCTTCGGTGTGCGGCGCGCGCAACACCTGGAAAACCTTGTCGAGGCCTTCCTGCCCGACCACATCGCGGACGCCGACGTACTCGGCGTTGTCCGCAGGTACTCGAACTGTCAGGTCTCCCTGCGCCACTTTCAAGACGAGATACTCTTTTTGTTCCCCTTTGATGGTTCGGGTTTCGATCGCCTCGACTAACGCAGCACCGTGGTGTGGATAGACAACGGTGTCTCCGACCTTGAAAATCATCAGATTCGAGCCCCTTTCGTTACTCCATGCTAACACGGACCGCCAACACCCGCGGAACAACGGTGCAGGTCAGGGGCACAACGCCCGCAGATTAGGGCTTGACAGGCGAGGCAAGACGTGCAATGCAGCGCGCCGTCGACGGCGTTCCAGGGTTGCTCCTGCGCTGGTCTTGGGGGGCGCTGGCTAATGTCGGCGGCGCCTTCCCGACTCGGGGAAGGCGGCTACCGTCGGCAGCACTTCACCTACTACTGTGCATAGTTGGGCATCAGACTGTGCCGTGTGTCCCGTGACCAGAGGCCAAGCAGGAGGCATCGAGTGAACCGCTTCAAGATCCGCCTCCCGGCATTCGCCGTCATCGGTCTGGTTGCCTTGATCGCGCCCGCGCTCAGCGGTTGTGGAGCCGGCCAGATAGCGCAGACCGCGAACCAGGAGCCCGCCGTCAGCGGCAACAGGCTCACGATCACCAACGCGGAGCTGAAGCACAGCGTGGACCTGCGGAATATCCGCATCCAGGCCACGCAGACGACTGACTTCATCAAGCCGCCACGAACGGTGGACCTCGTGCTGGTCGCCGTCAATCAGTCGCCGGATGTAGCCGACAGGCTGGTGGAAATCACCAGCGATATCGGCAGGGTGGAGATAACCGATGCTCCGCTGCAGCCCAGCGGGATGCTGTTCGTAGGTGCCCCAGAAGGCCAGCGGGTGGCGCCGGGGCCGCTGGGGTCCAGCAACGCCGCGAAGGCCGTCGTCAACTTGGACAAGCCGATCACCAACGGCCTCATCTACAACTTCACCTTCAAGTTCGAGAAGGCCGGACAGGGCAGCGTGATGGTGCCGGTTACGGCCGGGCTGTCGCCCGCGCGGCCGTAGGCATCGGTCCGCGTGTAGCGCGAGTAAATCCGGCGGGTTGTCACACCAGCCCGATACGGTCATTTCGTGGGGAATCCGCGTACCCAGTACCGCTGCTCGGAATGCCGGCATGTCACCGCCAAGTGGGTGGGCCGCTGCCTGGAGTGCGGGACCTGGGGCACCGTCGACGAGCTGGCCGTGCTCAGTGCGGTCGGCGGCGGCAGCCGTCGTTCCGCGGCCCGCGCCGGCGCTTCCCAAGCCGTTCCGATCAGTTCGGTTGACGCAAACCGGGTGCAGCCCTGTCCCACCGGCGTCGACGAATTAGATCGGGTGCTCGGCGGCGGCGTGGTTCCCGGCTCGGTGACGCTGCTGGCCGGCGATCCTGGAGTGGGTAAGTCGACGCTGCTGCTCAAGGTCGCCCATCGCCAGGCGCAATCCGGCCGGCGGGTGCTGTATGTCTCCGGCGAGGAGTCGGCCGGCCAGATCCGGTTGCGTGCGGACCGGATCGGCTGCGTGGCTGACGGGCTCTACCTGGCCGCCGAATCCGATCTGCATACGGTGCTGGAACACATCGCCACCGTCCGGCCCGCCTTGGTCATTGTGGACTCGGTGCAGACCATCTCGACCACCGAGTCCGACGGCGTCGCCGGGGGCGTCACACAGGTGCGTGCGGTGACGGCCGCGCTGACCGCGGCCGCGAAGGCCAATGGTGTCGCGCTCATTCTGGTTGGCCACGTCACCAAGGACGGGGCCATCGCGGGACCGCGGTCACTCGAGCATCTCGTCGACGTGGTGCTGCATTTCGAAGGCGACCGCAACGGCACGCTGCGAATGGTCCGCGGGATCAAGAACCGTTTCGGCGCGTCCGACGAAGTCGGATGTTTCCTGTTGCACGACAACGGAATCGAAGATGTCGCCGACCCGTCCAGCCTGTTCCTGGATCAACGGCCGGCGCCCGTGGCCGGCACCGCGATCACGGTGGCGCTGGACGGCAAGCGACCACTCATCGGCGAAGTCCAGGCATTGCTGGCGACGCCGAACGGTGGTTCGCCCCGTCGTGCCGTCAGCGGCATCGACCACGCCAGGGCCGCGATGATCACCGCCGTGCTGGAAAAGCATGCCCAGCTCAACCTCGCGATCAACGACATCTACTTGTCCACCGTGGGCGGCATGCGACTGACCGACCCCTCGTCGGATCTCGCGGTAGCGATCGCGCTGGCGTCGGCGTATGTGAAGCTGCCGCTGCCCACCACGGCGGTGATCATCGGCGAGGTGGGCCTGGCCGGCGACCTGCGCCGGGTCAACGGCATGGACCGGCGCCTCACCGAAGCCGCCCGGCAGGGGTTCAACATCGCGCTGATCCCGGCCGGGCGCGGCAACGCGTCAGACCTGGTGCCACCGGGCATGCATGCGCTGTGCGCACCCACCATCGTGGCTGCTCTGGAACATATGGTCGACATCGCCGACCACCGCAGCGCGACCTCCGCGAAGCTGCGTCGACTGGACAAGTCTCCCTAAGGTCCCCCTAATCGGCCGGGACATAGCAGAATGCACGCTGTGAGCAGACCCACGCTGCGTGAGGCTGTCGCCCGCCTGGCACCTGGCACCGGGCTCCGGGATGGCCTGGAACGTATCCTGCGCGGACGCACCGGGGCGCTGATCGTGCTCGGGCACGACGAGGCCGTCGAGGCCATCTGCGACGGCGGTTTCTCCCTGGACGTCCGGTATGCGCCGACGCGACTGCGCGAGCTGGCAAAGATGGACGGCGCCGTCGTGCTGTCCACCGACTGCAGCCGCATCGTGCGGGCCAACGTGCAGCTGGTGCCGGATCCGTCGATACCCACCGACGAATCGGGAACCCGCCACCGCTCGGCGGAACGGGCTGCGATCCAGACCGGCTACCCGGTGATCTCAGTCAGCCACTCGATGAACATCGTGACCGTCTACGTCGGCGGAGAGCGTCACGTGCTGACCGACTCCGCGACCATCCTGTCGCGGGCAAACCAGGCCATCGCGACCCTGGAGCGGTACAAGACCAGGCTCGACGAGGTCAGCAGGCAACTGTCCAGGGCCGAGATCGAGGACTTCGTGACGCTGCGCGACGTCATGACGGTGGTCCAGCGCCTCGAGCTGGTCCGGCGCATCGGCCTGGTCATCGACTATGAAACCGTCGAACTCGGCACCGATGGCCGACAACTGCGACTGCAGCTCGAGGAGCTGCTCGGCGGCAACGACACCGCCCGGGAATTGGTCGTGCGCGACTACCACGCCAATCCCGAGCCGCCGGCGGATCCGCAGATTGCCGCCACGCTCGCAGAGCTGGACACGCTGTCCGACACCGAACTGCTCGAACTCACCGCGCTGGCTAAGGTCTTCGGGTATCCCACTACGGCTGAGGCCCAGGACTCAGCGCTGAGCCCGCGGGGCTACCGCGCGATGGCCGAAATCCCGAGGCTGCAGTTCGCCCACGTGGACCTGCTGGTCCGGGCGTTCGGAACGCTGCAGGGCCTGCTCGCGGCCAGCGCTAACGACCTGCAATCGGTGGAAGGAATCGGCGCGATGTGGGCACGCCACGTGCGTGAGGGCCTGTCCCAGTTGGCAGAGTCGACAATCGCCGATCCGCTGAGCTGAATTCGGAGCTATCCCGCGGGCGTGGGGCCCGGTGGCGGGCCCTCTGGTTGCGGTGGGACTGGTTGCCCGGCCGGCGCAGGCCCAGGCGGTGCCGGGGGCTGATTCAGGATGAACGGAACCGGCTGCGAGCGTAGGTTGCCCAGCTGTACGACCAGGTTGTAGGTGCCGGCCCCGATCGCGGGCCGTGGCAACGGGCAGTGCGGCGACGAGCCCATTCCGGTCCAAGTCACCGCGGTCGTCACCTGCTCGCCGGGCGTGAAGGTCTTGACCAGCGTCTCGTTGGACGGTGCGCAGTCGAGGTTGGACCACAGCCGCTTGTTGTCCAGCGAGTACACGTAGGCCGCCAGCACCGCAGCGCCGACGTCACGTTTGCAGGCCACCAGGCCGATGTTGGTGACCACCATGCTGAATTTCGGCTGGTCCCCGATGAAGTACTGAGGCGCGTTGGTCAGGCCTTTGACCGCCAGCGTGGCATCGGGGCAGTCGTCGCCCTCCTTGAGCACCGGCGGCGGCAGCACCGCGGCCGTCGGTGTCGGGGACTCGGGGTTTTGACCCTGGGGGGCCTGTCCCTGTGGCGGCGCCACGGTGGGGCTGGCTTGCGGCCCGGCGGAAGGCGGTGCCTGCGGCGCGGACGAGCCGGGACGGCTTTGCGCCGAACCCGGTTTCTCGGCATTGGCGGGTTTGGCTCCGGCACCGGTGCTCACGAAGGCAATGATCGTCGCAACCGCGATCCCGATCACGACCACCGCAATGCCCAGCGCCAGACCTCTGCGCCGCCAGTAAATCTCAGTGGGTAGCGGGCCACGCGGTTCCAGATCCAGCACATTCACACCGTAGGCCCAGGTCACGCATACTTGTCCGACCCGCCTCGGCGTGTCGCGAGGTTAGCTGGCTGACTATCGTGTTAGGAGCCGACGGCTACGTCGCTGGAACGGCGTCTTTGTGCGCGTCGCGATATACCTTGACGATCCACTCGTCGTCGTGCTCCTGGGACCGCATCCGAACGGAACGCTGCGCTGCAGCATCCAGCAGCGCCCGCAGCCCGGGCTGCTCAGCGGCGAGTTCGGCCGGGACGTTCTCGGCTGGGACGCCATCGTAGGCGGCTTGGTCCAGCTTTGCGGTCAAAGAAGTCACCCACCGCTGCTCAAGCGACAGCAACAGGCCTTGCTCGCCGCCGAACAGCCGCTGCACGTCGGGCAGGGTGCAGCCGTAATCCAATGCCGCATCGGGGTTTTCGGCGGCCCGGTCGATCAGCTCGGCCAGCAAGGCCATCCGCTCGTGTAGCTGTGACCACGTCGGGTCTGCGACGCCAGGAGACTTCGCCGGCCCCGGCGACCCAGCCGCGGGCATGCCTTCGCCTGTCCCACTGCCATACACCTTGATGATCCACTCGTCATCGCGCTCCTGAGAGCGAACACAAGCCGAACGCCGCGCTGCGGCGTCCAGCAAGCCACGCAAGCCGGGCTGGTCAGCCGCAAGTTCGTCAACGGCACGTTCGGCCGGGACGCCATCGTAGGCGGCTTGGTCCAGTTTTGCGGTCAAAGAAGTCACCCACCGCTGCTCCAGCGACAGCAGCAGGCCTTCCTGCCCGCCGAACAGCCGCTCTACTTGGGGCAGGGTGCAGCAGTAATCCAGGGTCATGTCTGGATCTTGGACGCCCCGGTCGATCAGCTCGGCCATCAGAGCCATCCGCTCGTGCAACTGTACCCATGTCATACTATCCACCATACGACGCTTTCGCGGTGGTGGCACCGTGCCGCGGGCCCGTTTTCGGCGTCGTGAAGGAGCGGTTGGGCCCCGCAAATTCAGTTCTGCGGCTCGTCTCCGATATCACCCACGTGATGGACTAATACGGCCCGCCCCTCGGCAAGGCGATACGTGACGCCCGCTATTGCGAGGGTGCCGGCCGCCACACGGTCCGCGATGACCGTCGAACGCTCCATGAGCTGCGCGGCCGTCTCGCGTACATGTCGCTCCTCGAACTCGTCAACGCGGGTCAGCCCGTCGCGCCGGCCCAACAGAATCGTCGTGACGACCCGCTCCACTAGGTCCCGCACAAAACCGGCTTGTATGTCACCGTCATCGAGCGCGCTCAGGGCAGCTTTGACGGCACCGCAGCTGTCATGGCCGAGAATCACGATCAGCGGCACATCGAGGACTGCCACCGCGTACTCGATGGATCCCAGGACCGCCGCATCGATCGCCTGACCGGCCGTGCGCACCACGAACGTGTCGCCCAGACCCTGGTCGAAGATCAGCTCGGCGGCCACCCGACTGTCCGCACAGCCGAAGATCACCGCCGTCGGCTTTTGACCGGCGGCCAGACTGGCCCGGTGCTCGATGCTCTGGCTGGGATGCTGTGGCTTGCCGGCAACGAATCGCTCGTTACCCTCTTTGAGTGCTTTCCACGCGGTTACCGGATTGGTGTTGGGCATGGCCCACATTCTGCCGGAATCCGCGGTGACCGTCCCGGAACACATACCAGTCACCAATCTTCTGGACTGGTATGACCGGTCGCGGCGCGATCTACCGTGGCGCGATCCAGGTGTAAGCGCATGGCAAATCCTGGTCAGCGAGTTCATGTTGCAGCAGACGCCGGTGGCCCGGGTGCTGCCGATCTGGACGGAGTGGGTGCGCCGCTGGCCCACACCGTCGGCCACCGCCGCGGCCAGCGCCGCCGATGTGCTGCGCGCCTGGGGCAAGCTCGGCTATCCGCGGCGGGCCAAGCGCCTGCACGAGTGCGCCACGGTGATTGCCCGCGATCACGACGATGTGGTTCCCGACGACGTCGACATCTTGCTGACGTTGCCCGGCGTCGGTAGCTACACCGCACGGGCCGTGGCGTGCTTCGCCTACCGCCAACCGGTGCCGGTGGTCGACACCAACGTGCGCCGCGTGGTGGCCCGGGCTCTTCATGGACGCGCTGACGCGGGTGCGCCGTCGGCAGTCCGTGACCACGCCGACGTTTCCGCACTGCTACCGGATAGTGAAGCGGCGCCGAAGTTTTCGGTGGCATTGATGGAACTGGGCGCTACCGTGTGCACGGCTCGCGCGCCCCGGTGCGGATTGTGTCCGGTAGCCGAGTGCGCATGGCGGCGCGCCGGTTATCCCTCCGCGACCGGTCCCGCCCGCCGCGTTCAGACCTATGCAGGAACCGACCGCCAGGTGCGTGGGCGGCTGCTAGACGTGTTGCGCGCCAAGGATTCTCCGGTCACCCGCGCCGAGCTGGACCTGGCTTGGCTCACCGACACCGCCCAGCGCGACCGGGCGCTGTTTTCGCTGCTGGACGACGGCCTGGTGACGCAGACTCACGACGGCCGGTTTGCGTTGGCCGGCGAGGAGTAAAACTGGATCGCCAGCACGCCGGGTCGCCCGGCTAGACTAAGTCCATGACTAAGTCCATGACTAAGTCCACCGCTATCAGAGTCGGTGTTCACGAAGCAAAGACAAGAATGTCGGAGCTGCTCCGGCTCGTCGACAGTGGCCAGGAGGTCGAGATAGCTCGCGGGGGTGAGCCCGTGGCAAAGCTTGTGCCTTACTCTTCCCGCGCGGCACGCCGCCTCGGGATCGACCACGGCGTGTATACCGTGCCCGACGATTTCGACGCTCCGTTGCCAGACGATGTTCTCGAAACCTTCTATCGGTGACGCGCTACCTCATCGACACTCATGTCTGGCTGTGGATGCAGTCGGAGCCTGACCGGCTACGCGACGAAACACGTGCAATCGTTCAAGAGGTCCGTAACACCATTCTGTTCTCGGCCGCCAGTGCTTGGGAGATCGCGATCAAGTATCGGCTCGGCAAGCTTGCGTTGCCTGAAGCACCGGCCTCGTATGTGCCCGATCGCATGCGCCGCTCCGGAACGTCTGCGCTGCCGGTCGACCATGCACACGTGCTAAGGACCGCCGAACTTCCGGATCACCATAGGGATCCATTCGACCGTGTCCTCGTTGCCCAAGCACAGCTGCTCGACCTGACTATTGTCACCGCGGACGACCAGCTGTCTGCCTATGATGTCGCGATCATCGCCGCTTGAATGTGGTGAATTGTCGACACGATTCGGGTCGAACCCCACCAGCCGGCGTTGGCGTTCCCCTAGCGTGTGTCCATGACAACGACCGAGACGGTTCAACCCGCATCGATGCCCCTCACCCGCAAAGTGTTGTGCGCTGTGTACGCACTGATCGCGCTCCTGGCGCTTGTTGCGACTTGGAGCCAGACCGTCGCTTACACACACAGCGGCGCCGCCTTCTTCGGCACCTTCTGGCAGGACACCAAGGTCAATGCTGCGTCGCGCAACATCACCGCCGACGCTCTGATGCTCAGCATGTCCGTCGTCATCCTCATGGTTGTCGAAGCCAGGAAGTACGGAGTGCGATTCGTCTGGCTCTATGTTGTCGGCGGAGTCTTCGTCGCCATCAGTGTGACGTTTCCGCTCTTCCTTGTCGCTCGCGAGATTCGGATCGGCGCTGCAGAAGCTCCGCGCCTTCGCCCGTTCGATGTGGTCCTGCTGGCGGTGTCCGGCGCTGGGGCTCTAGCCCTGACTACCTGGGTCGACATGGGCTGAATTTGCCCTCAAGTGTCTTTAGGCGAATCGGTGCCATAATCTACAGATAACGCTTTGTGCTTCAACAACTTTGGCAGCATTAGGGTTGAAGCTCTCCGGCCGTCGGGCGACATCGCAGTGACCTTCCGCGCAGCGTCTACCTGGCCGCCAAGAAGGATTCCACTGCCTGCCGGTACACCTGCGGCGCCTCGTCGTGCAGCAGGTGACCAGCTTCTGGAACACGCAAATACGTTGTCGGACAGTCGGCTTTAGCCATCTCAGCCATCTGGCCGGGCGGAGTGACAGAGTTGCCGGCCTCGAGGAGCAGCGCCGGCACCCGCACCGCCAGCCACTGCTTCCAATAGTCGCGGGTGCCCCATTCGGCGGCGATTTCGATCCAGCGCGACGTGTGACCGTGCAGCCGCCAGCCGGCGGCGGTGCGGTCGAAGGCTTCCAGGAAGTACTGGCCGGCGATGTCCCCGAATTCAGCGAATACTTCTTGCTCAGAACGGAATTCGACTGGCAAGGCATGGAGCCAGGGCTCCCACGGGCCGGTGGTGCGGCCGCGGAAGTCCGGCGCCATGTCCTCGATTACCAGCTTCGAAACCAGCTCGGGACGCTCGGCTGTCAGGCACCACGAGTGCAGGGCGCCCATCGAATGCCCGATCATCCTGGCCGGCACCCCCAGCGAGGCCACCGCGTCACCCAGATCGGTTACGAACCGTTCGGTGCTGATCGGGTGAGAGTCGGACACGTCCCGGCCCCGGTGCCACAGCGCGTCGTAGGTGTACACGGTGCCGAGCCGGCTGAGCCACGGTATTTGACGCGACCAGGTAGTGCCCCGGCCCATCAGTCCATGCACCAACACCAGCGGCTCACCGTGTCCGCCGTGGCGGGTCAACAGGTCGCTGGGCATACCACCATCTTGCGTGACCTGTTCTTCAGTCCGACCGGCGGCACGGTAGCCTAGCGACATGCCGCCAGTGGTGAAGATCAACGCTATAGAAGTACCTGCCGACGCTGGCCCCGAACTGGAGAAGCGATTCGCCCACCGCGCACATGCGGTCGAAAATTCTCCCGGCTTCCTCGGCTTCCAGCTGTTACGCCCGGTCAAGGGTGAAGACCGCTATTTCGTGGTGACGCACTGGGAGTCCGATGAAGCTTTCCAGGCGTGGGCTACCGGGCCCGCCATCGAAGCGCACGCCGGTCACCGGGCCAACCCGGTGGCGACGGGCGCCTCGTTGCTGGAATTCGAGGTTGTGCTGGACGTTGCCGGATCCGGTCAGGCGGGGTAGCCGCCGCCGGGTGGGACATCGCGCGACGGTGCTGTGCGCCGCCGCCGCATTGGTCGCGACTCTGGCGCCGGGTTGTGCCCCTTCCCCTGCCCCCCCTGCGAATGCGGCGGACCCAGGTCGGCAGATCGACACCAGGACTCCACCTGGTCTGCGGGCACAGCAGACCCTGGACATGCTCAACTCGGACTGGCCCATCGGACCCGACGGGGTCAGAACTCTCGCCGCCAAGAAACAGGTCGAGTCGGTCCAGACCACCATGGAGAGGCTCTGGTGGGATCGCCCCTTCACCTTCGACGGCGTTGACATTAGTGCCAGCGCCGCCACCCTGCACCTGATCTCCTCGTACGGCGCACGCCAGGACATCCGGATCCACACCGACGACGCCAGGTGGGTGGACGGGTTTGCCGTCGACACGCAGCCACCCTCGATCAAGACATGGCCCGACGTCGACGCGGTGCTGAGCAGGACCGGCGCGCGCTACTCATATCAGGTCGCCAAAGTCAACGACGGTCAGTGTGAGCGGGTAGCCGGCGTCAACACCAGCGAATCTCTGCCGCTGGCATCGATTTTCAAGTTGTACGTGCTGCATGCGCTGGCGCAGGCAGTCAGGAACGGGACAGTCTCCTGGAACGATCAGCTGACCGTCACCGACAAGAGCAAAGCTGTGGGCTCGACCATGGAATTGGCCGTCGGGGAGCAGATTTCGGTTCGCACGGCCGCCGAGAAGATGATCGCCACCAGCGACAACATGGCCACCGACTTGCTGATCGAAAGAATGGGCAGCCGAGCCATCGAGCGTGCGCTGGTCACCGCCGGCCACCACGACCCCGCCAGCATGACACCGTTCCCCACCATGTACGAGCTGTTCTCCGTCGGCTGGGGGCAACCGGATCTGCGTGGCCAATGGAAGCAGGCGTCCTCGCCGCAGGTCCGGGCCTCACTGCTGCAACAGGCGAATGCCACTCCCTACCAACCTGATCCAACCCGCGCGCACATCCCGGCATCGATGTACAACGCGGAGTGGTATGGCAGCGCCGAGGACATCTGCCGGCTCCACGCGACGCTGCAGGCCGACGCGGTGGGCAAGGCCGCACCGGTCAGAAATATCCTGGCCGCCGTGTCGGGTATCCAGCTGGATCACAATGACTGGCCGTACATCGGTGCGAAAGCCGGCGGCCTGCCGGGCGACCTGACCTTCAGCTGGTACGCCGTCGACAAGACGCATCAGCCGTGGGTGGTCAGCTTTCAGCTGAACTGGCCACGCGAACACGGGCCGACGGCGACCGGCTGGATGTTGCAGGTGGCCAAGCAGGTCTTCGCTCTGGTGACCCCCCAGTAGCGGGCTACAGCCGCAGCGTCCAGCATTGGTCGCGGAAGTGCAGGACGGTGCGGCTCAGCGGCGCAATGTCAATGCGCCAGAACGATTTCGGCGGGGCCTCCACGGCCAGCAGAAGCGCTGCCCGGATCACCGCGGGGTGCGTAACCGCGACTGTCGGTGATGCGTTGTCCGTCAGCGCCTGAAGCCAAGTGGCCACCCGATCGATCAGTTCGACGATCGACTCGCCGCCGTGCGGCTTTTCAGCCGGATCGGTCAACCATGTTCGCAGGTCGTCAAGCGGGAGGCGGTCGAGCGCCTCGCCACGCCACCGTCCGCAATCAAGGTCGGCCAACAGCGGCTCGCTGGTGGCCTTCAGGCCCAACAACTGCGCGGTCTGAAGGGCACGTCGCTCAGGTCCGGCAAGGACGCGAGCACCATCCCGAATATAAAGGCTGCCTACGGCGTTGACTTGCCTGCGCCCCGTGTCGTTGAGCGGCTCGTCGGCGGGGAAGCGTCCGGCCGCCATCGCATCGGTCATCCCGTGCGACACCAACGTCAGCCGGATGACCTCACTCACGCCCCGATACTCGATGCCCGTCCGCTCTCGGCCCGCCCATCCAGCAGCCGGGCTGCGAGCATCGCGAAGACCAGGCCGATGGACACCCACAGCACGAGCTGTGTAGCCAGCGCAACCAATCTGAATTCGTAGAGAACGTCGGCGGGGAAGCCGGGATAGATGATCGCACCCGAGGCGTTGCGCAGCGGTTCGGGCGTCTCGTGCACCGTCGGCAGCAGAGCGAGGACGACGGTGATGACCAGGGCATAGGATCCCGTCGCGAGCAGGCCGGCATTCCACAGGCCGCCGAACAGCGCCGCGAGCCGTCGGGCCAGCCACACCGCAACGGCCGCCAGCACGACCGAGGCCAGCACCGCCGCCAGATACCACCCGGTGCGTGCCGCGACGGTATCTGACTGGCCCACGGCAGGCGGATTGGGTGGGTACTTCACGAACGGCACCAGGTATACCGTGACGAACGCCGCAGCGGCCAGCCGCAACGAAAACAGCCGTGGCGCAGCGTCTCTCATAGAACCCCCCGCATCTCCGGTGCGCCCGTAGATCAGGCAGAACGCCACCGCGAAAAGTGCGCCCATGGCAACACCGAAAGCCAGCACTCCGAAGCCCAATCCGGCGTTGGATTGCACACCGCGGCTGAACAACTCAGCGCCGTGCTCGTGCACTCCCTGGGCATTCTCGGCTTCTGTTCGACCGTTCTCGTAGGCGATTGCGCGGCCGATCGCGGGCTCTGCGCACAGCCGGGCGAATACGAAGGCCAGTACCGCCGCGACCGCGCCCGCCAGCAGGCCGCGTGCGATCAGACGCTTCTCCACGCTATTGCGTCAGTGGCAGGGAAATCCGAGTAAATGCCGTGCGTCGTGCACGAATTCGTGCACATGCGAGTCACTGCCGAACAGCGACACCGCTCCCTGGTCGATGCCGACGAAGTACAGCGTCAACAGTGCCAGGAAGGCGGTTGCCGCCAACCAGAGCGCTGCACTTGCCGCCGACAGATCAACCGATGCGATCCTGGTGCCGGCCGTCTCAGAATTGCCCGCCGTGTTGGCCACTGTGACTCCTTCTGGGATGTCGCGTCCCGCGTGGGTGTTGGTGACGAGCTTCGGGTCTGACTTTGGCAGTGGCGCGACCGTTCTGGGATTTCACCAGATTCCGATGCTCATCAAACAACTGACAACGACTGACAGTCTAGACCGCGGGCCGTTGCAGCCGCGCGAGCATGTGCAAAAGCCCCCCACTTCGGCACGAAATGGGGGGCTGTTGCAGCTAGTCGCTAGTCGGGGCGGCTGTGCGCTCCGGCCTTCGCCAGGTCAGGCTCGGCCGGCGGCTTGCGGGTTCCGGTGAACGTGAACGCCGCGTCGTCGCCGGCGCCTTCGCCGTCCCAGTTATCCACGTCGACCGTGACGATCTGTCCCGGTCCGACCTCCTCGAAGAGAATCTTCTCGGACAACTGGTCCTCGATCTCGCGCTGGATGGTGCGCCGCAGCGGCCGCGCGCCCAGCACTGGATCGAAGCCGCGCTTGGCCAGCAGCGACTTGGCCTTGTCGGTCAGCTCGAGGGCCATATCCTTGCTCTTGAGCTGGCCGGCAACCCGGCCGATCATCAGGTCGACCATCCGGATGATCTCGTCGCGGGTCAGCTGGTGGAAGACGATGACTTCGTCGATGCGGTTGAGGAACTCCGGCCGGAAGTGCTTCTTGAGCTCGTCGTTGACCTTTTGCTTCATCCGCTCGTAGTCGTTTTCCCCACCGCCCTGGGTAAAGCCCAGGCCGACCGGTTTCGAGATGTCGGAGGTACCGAGGTTAGAGGTGAAAATCAGCACCGTGTTCTTGAAGTCCACGGTGCGGCCCTGCCCGTCGGTGAGCCTGCCGTCCTCGAGAACCTGCAACAGGCTGTTGTAGATCTCCTGGTGGGCCTTCTCGATCTCGTCGAACAGCACCACGCTGAACGGCTTGCGCCGCACCTTCTCGGTGAGCTGGCCGCCCTCCTCGTAGCCGACATATCCAGGCGGTGCACCGAAGAGCCGCGACGCGGTGAACCGGTCGTGGAACTCGCCCATGTCGATCTGGATGAGCGCGTCGTCGTCACCGAAGAGGAAGTTCGCCAGCGCCTTGGACAGCTCGGTCTTACCGACGCCGGACGGGCCGGCGAAGATGAACGATCCCGACGGTCGCTTGGGGTCCTTCAGACCGGCGCGGGTGCGGCGGATAGCCTTGGACACGGCCTTGACTGCGTCCTCCTGGCCGATGATCCGCTTGTGCAGCTCATCCTCCATGCGCAGCAGCCGGGTGGTCTCGGCCTCGGTGAGCTTGAACACCGGAATACCGGTCCAGTTACCCAGCACCTCGGCGATCTCGTTGTCGTCGACCTCGGCGACCACGTCGAGATCGCCTGAACGCCACTGCTTTTCGCGTTCGGCGCGTTGCGCAACCAGCTGCTTCTCGCGATCGCGGAGGCTGGCTGCTTTCTCGAAGTCCTGGGCGTCGATAGCCGATTCCTTCTCCCGGCGGGCCTCGGCGATCTTCTCGTCGAACTCACGCAGGTCTGGCGGCGCGGTCATGCGGCGGATCCGCATCCGGGCGCCCGCCTCGTCGATCAGGTCGATCGCCTTGTCCGGCAGGAACCGGTCGTTGATGTAGCGATCGGCCAGCGTTGCCGCGGCCACTATCGCCGAATCGCTGATAGACACCCGGTGGTGTGCCTCGTAGCGGTCCCGCAGACCCTTGAGGATCTCGATGGTGTGCTCCACCGTCGGCTCCCCCACCTGCACCGGCTGGAAGCGGCGCTCCAGCGCGGCGTCCTTCTCGATGTACTTGCGGTACTCGTCGAGCGTGGTGGCACCGATCGTCTGCAGCTCACCACGGGCCAGCTTGGGCTTCAGAATGCTTGCCGCGTCGATCGCGCCCTCGGCGGCACCCGCGCCCACCAGGGTGTGCAGCTCGTCGATGAACAGGATGATGTCGCCGCGGGTGTTGATTTCCTTGAGCACCTTCTTCAGGCGTTCCTCGAAGTCACCGCGATAGCGCGAACCTGCGACCAGCGATCCCAGGTCCAGGGTGTAGAGCTGTTTGTCTTTCAGCGTCTCGGGGACCTCACCGTGCACGATCGCCTGGGCAAGCCCTTCGACCACGGCCGTCTTGCCGACGCCTGGCTCACCGATCAGCACCGGGTTGTTCTTGGTGCGCCGGGAGAGGACCTGCATCACCCGCTCGATTTCCTTCTCGCGGCCGATAACGGGGTCCAGCTTGCCTTCCATCGCGGCGGCCGTGAGGTTACGACCGAACTGGTCGAGCACCAGCGAAGTGGACGGGCTGCCCGACTCGCCGCCACGACCACCGGTGCCGGCCTCGGCGGCTTCTTTGCCCTGGTAGCCGCTCAACAGCTGAATCACCTGCTGGCGCACCCGGGTCAGCTCCGCGCCCAGCTTCACCAGGACCTGGGCGGCCACACCCTCTCCCTCGCGGATGAGGCCAAGCAAAATGTGCTCGGTGCCGATGTAGTTGTGGCCGAGTTGCAGCGCCTCGCGCAGGCTCAGCTCGAGAACCTTCTTGGCACGCGGGGTGAACGGGATGTGCCCTGACGGCGCCTGCTGTCCCTGGCCGATGATCTCCTCGACCTGACTGCGAACGCCCTCCAGCGAAATTCCCAGCGACTCCAGCGACTTCGCAGCGACGCCTTCGCCTTCGTGGATCAAACCCAACAAGATGTGCTCGGTGCCGATGTAGTTGTGGTTGAGCATCCGGGCCTCTTCTTGCGCCAGGACGACCACCCTGCGGGCACGGTCGGTAAATCGTTCGAACATCGGTCGGCTACCTGCTCTCCCTCACCAGCGGTACAACATCCATTACGGCCCCGTAGTGGCCCCTGCAGTCCGTGGGGCCGGAATCGCGTACCTGCTGTCCACTGTAATGGTCGGCCTGCCAGGGTTCCTAACCTTGGCGGTTCTGCGAAACTCCGGAGGAACCCCGAGAACGAAGCCGTACCTACAGGAACGAGGAAAACCGCAGAAACGTTTCCCTTCGCGCCTAATAGTTCGCCGGCAGCGAAAGTGGCAAACGACAGACGCCCAGGCCGTTATGGCCCGGGCGTCGGTACGTCGTGCTCGTTAGGTCGCCGCGTGGAACGCGTCGATGACGTCGGCTGGGATACGGCCGCGAGTCGACACGTTGTGGCCATTGCGACGGGCCCAATCCCGGATCGCCGCGCTCTGCTCGCGGTCGATCGCGCCACGGCCCCGACCCGAGCCGGAACGCCCGCGCCGCCGTCCACCAACGCGGCGGCCGGCTGCCACCCATTGCTTCAGGTCATTGCGAAGTTTTGCGGCATTCTTGGAAGAAAGATCAATCTCATAGGTCACCCCGTCAAGCCCGAATTCGACCGTTTCGTCGGCGGAGCCCGCACCATCGAAATCATCAACCAAGGTGACGGTCACTTTTTTCGCCATCGGCTTACCCTCACGTTTCTTCCTGTGCAGTTACTGTGCAGTTCGGATAGACTCCCCGTCATCAATCTGCCATAAGAGTGCGAAATACTCAATCCGGACACAAGTCGCATAGTTCAGTTGGAGTGTGGCCGCACAATCGGGAACAAAACCGTATCCCGAATTGACAGACCGGTCAAAGACATCAACAACCGATCGATACCCATTCCGGTTCCCGTACAAGGTGGCATCGCGTACTCCAACGCAGCGAGAAAATCTTCGTCAAGTGCCATCGCCTCGTCGTCACCGGCGGCCGCCGCTCGGGCTTGCTCGACGAATCGCTCACGCTGCACAACCGGATCGGTCAATTCGGAGTAACCCGTGGCCAGTTCGACGCCGCGCAAGTAGAGATCCCACTTCTCGGTGACCCCCGCGATGCTGCGATGCTGTCGCGTCAATGGCGTTGTCTCGACAGGGAAGTCCTTGACAAATGTGGGTGCCGTCAGGCTCTTGCCTACCGAGTGCTCCCATAGTTCCTCGACGAGCTTGCCGTGGCCATAGCCACGGTTTCGGGGAACCTCGACACCAAGTTGGTCCACAATGGCCCATAGCCGATCGACGGTGGTCTGCGGTGTGATCTCTTCGCCGAGCGCCGCCGAGAGGGACGGATACATTTGTATAGAATCCCATTCTCCATCTATGTCATAGACGCTCCCATCGGGCAGTGGAAGTTGTCTGGTCCCGATAGCTTCGTCGGCTACCTCTTGAATAAGCTCGCGGGTTACGACTGCGGAATCGTCATAGGTTCCATAGCTCTGGTACGTCTCGAGCATGGAAAATTCCGGCGAATGCGTGGAATCGGCTCCTTCGTTTCGGAACACACGATTAAGTTCGAAGACCTTGTCGAAACCACCGACGACGCAGCGCTTGAGGAACAGTTCCGGCGCGATCCTCAGGTAGAGATCGATGTCCAGCGCATTGGAATGTGTGATGAACGGGCGCGCCGCCGCCCCGCCGGCCAGTGTCTGCAACATCGGCGTCTCGACTTCGAGGAAGCCGCGCCGTTCCAGCGCATTCCTAATGGCGCGGACAACCGCGATACGTTGACGGGCGACCGTGCGCGCTTGCGGGCGAACAATCAAGTCCACGTAGCGCTGGCGTACCTGTGACTCTTCGCTCATCTCCTTGTGCGCGACAGGCAGCGGCCGCAGCGATTTGGACGCCATCTGCCAGGAATCGGCCAGAACGGACAATTCGCCACGTCGCGAGCTGATCACGTTGCCGTGGACGTAGACGATGTCACCCAGATCGACGTCGGCCTTCCAATCGTCCAGGGATTTCTGGCCGACCTTGTCGAGGCTGATCATCACCTGTAGCTGGGTGCCGTCGCCGTCCTGAAGTGTCGCAAAACACAGTTTCCCGGAATTGCGCGCGAATATGACCCGGCCCGCGACGCCAACGACGTCGTCGGTCGCCGTGTCGGTGGGCAGATCGGGGTAAGCGGCGCGAATCTCAGCCAGGGTGTGGGTGCGTCCCACCTCGACCGGGTAGGCCTCACGCCCTTCCGCCAACAGATGAGCGCGCTTGTCGCGACGGATCCGCAGCTGCTCGGGAATGTCTGCTCCGGTATCTGGGCCTGAGCTCACGACGTGCCAGCTTAAATCAACTCGCATTAAATGGCCGCTCGTGGGCATCGAGCCTGCGCTGACGGCGTTGGGGGTGGGCTTGCGGCGTTGGGGGCGGGCTTGCGGCGTCGGGGGGTTGCGGCGTCGGGTGTGGGGCGCTGCCGCGTTCGCTGTGAATTGACGGCGTCCGCTGTGAAGTGATGGCGTTGAGCGTGAACTGGCGGCGTTCGGTGTGACTGTGGGGCGAGGATCATGGCGATTTTTCACCCTGGGCTCACGCGCGACGCCCTGCATTCACGCCCGACGCCCTGGGCTCACGCCCAACGCCCTGCATTCACCCTCGACGCCCTGGGCTCACCCGCAACGCCCTGGGCTCACCCACAACACTTAGCGGGCCGTCTTCAACCGGCCGCGTTGGGCGTCTCTGTTGCGCTCGAAGACAAGGCGCAGGCCATGCAGGGTCAGGTGCTGGTCGTAGTGGTTGACGGTATGCAGCTCGGGCAGCAACAGCGGCGCGGTGTGCCCGGTCGTCACCACGGCGACCTGATCGCCCAGGTCACCGGAAAAGCCGTCGACGTCCTCGCGGATGCGTGTGATCAACCCGTCGACCAGCCCAGCGAAGCCGAATACCGCGCCGGCTTGCATACATTCGACGGTGTTCTTGCCAACCACCGAGCGGGGGCGGGCCAATTCGACGTTGAGCAGTGCGGCGGACCGGGCCGCGGCGGCATCCGATGAAACCTGCACGCCGGGTGCGATGGCCCCGCCGAGGAATTCACCCTTGGCCGAGACCAGATCTACGCAGATCGAAGATCCGAAGTCGACGACGATAGCGGCCTTGCCGAACTTGTGAAAAGCCGCCAGGCAGTTGACGATTCGGTCGGCGCCCACTTGTTTCGGATTGTCGACCAGCAGCGGGATGCCGGTACGTATCCCCGGCTCGATCAGCACATGCGGCACCGAAGGCCAGTACTGGTCGAGCATCACGCGCACCTCGTGCAGCACCGACGGGACAGTGGACAGCGCCGCCGCGCCGGTGAGCTGCTCGGAGTCGTCGCCGATCAGCCCGTCGATGGTCAGCGCCAACTCATCGGCGGTGACTTCCGGCTCGGTGCGAATCCGCCACTGCTGCAGGACCTTTGCGTGCTCCTTAGCTCCGGTCAGCAGCCCGACGACAGTGTGCGTGTTGCGGACGTCGATCGCCAGCAGCACGGCTACCGCACACCGATCCGGGGATTCAACAGCTCCGCCGCGTCCGGAGGCACGAAAGCGGGATCATGTCCGAGGTCGATCGGCTTGTTGCTGGCGTCGACGAATACAATTCGCGGCTGGTAGGCACGCGCCTCGGCATCCTCCATGGTTCCGTAGGCGATCAATATCACCAGATCACCCGGGTGTACGAGATGCGCTGCGGCGCCGTTGATTCCGATCACCCCGCTGCCGCGCTCACCGGTGATGGCGTAGGTGACGAGTCGCGCGCCATTATCGATGTCGACGATGGTCACCTGTTCGCCCTCGAGTAGGTCCGCGGCATCCATCAAGTCGGCGTCGATGGTGACCGAGCCGACGTAGTGCAGGTCGGCCTGCGTCACCGTGGCGCGGTGAATCTTCGATTTCAGCATCGTGCGTAACATCAGTTCCTCCAACGTGATTCGTCCGGCCCAGTGGTGCCGGCGAGTGTTCCCATCTCTCCGATTTCTACGGCGATGTTGTCCAGCAGTCTGGTAGTCCCCAGCCGCGCGGCGACCAGCAGCCGGCCCGCTCCGCGGGCGGGAGCAGGACCGAGGTCGGTATCGCGCAGTTCCAGGTAGTCGACCTCGAGCGCGGGCACAGCGTCGAGTACCGAACGAGCCGCGTCGAGCGCGGCGTGTGTACCTGCCGGCGCGGCATTCATTCCGGCCAGCAACGCCGCAGAAAGCGTCCCGGCCAGCTCCCGCTGCTCAGAGTCCAGGTAGCGGTTGCGCGACGACATCGCCAGCCCGTCGGCTTCCCGCATGGTCGGCACTCCAACCACCGCGACGCCAAGGTTCAAGTCGGCGGCCATCTGCCGAATCAGCACCAGCTGCTGATAGTCCTTCTCGCCGAAGAACACCCGGTCCGGACGCACGATCTGCAGCAACTTCAGCACGACGGTCAGCACGCCGCTGAAATGGGTCGGCCGCGGCCCACCCTCGAGTTCGGCGGCCAGCGGACCGGGCTGCACGGTGGTGCGCAGACCATCGGGATACATCGCCGCGGCCGTCGGCGCGAACACCATCTCGACGCCTTCGCCGCGTAGCAACGCCAGGTCGGTGTCGAGTGTCCGGGGGTAGGCGTCGAGGTCTTCGCCGGCGCCGAACTGCAGCGGGTTGACGAAGATGGACACCACCACCACCGAGCCCGGCACCAGTTTGGCGGCGCGAACCAGAGACAGGTGCCCGTCGTGCAATGCGCCCATGGTGGGCACCAGCATGACCCGGCGGCCGGTATGCCGCAGTGCGCGGCTGACGCCGGTGACATCGCGCGGCGTCGAGTACACGTTGAGTTCACCGGGCTTGAACGCGGGCGGTCGAACGGTCCTTGTCATGCGGTCAGCACCTCGACAACGTCCCCCGGGGCATGCGCCCGCCGGGCGGTCCGCAGCGCGTTCACCCGATACGCCTCTGCCAGCTGTGGGTCGACCCCGTCCAGGGCGGCCAAATGCCCGGCGACAGCGGCGGCGTCGCCGCGGGCGACGGGTCCGGTGAGCGCGGCCTGGCCGCGTTGCAGGGTGTTCTCCAGCGCTGCCCGGGCCAGCGGTCCGACGATGCGTTCGGCGATGCCGCCCGGCTGATCGTCGACGCTTTGTTGTCCGAGCAACTCGCTACCCCGCAGGGCGGCACGCAACGCCTCGAGCGCATCGGCCAGCACCGTCACGACGTGGTTGCTGGCATGGGCCAGGGCGGCGTGATAGAGAACACGGGCGTCCTCGCGGACGCAGAACGGCTCGCCGCCCATCTCCAGCACCAGCGACTGCGCGATCGCATGCCCGACGTCGTCGGCCGCGGTAATCCCGAAGCAGGTGTCCGGCAATCGGCTGATGTCCTCGTCGGAGCCGGTGAACGTCATGGCGGGGTGAATGGCCAGCGGTATGCAGCCGGGGGTCAGTGGCGCGAGAATCTCTATCCCGTTGGCGCCGGAGGTGTGCGCGACGATCGTCCCCGGCCGCACCGCCGACGTGGCGGCCAAGCCGGACACCAGGCCGGCCAGTTCACTGTCGGGAACCGCCAGCAGCAGTAGCTCGGCACTGGCGGCGACGTCCGGCGGCGGAAGCACCCGAGTATCGGGCAGCCGGCGCTGCGCCCGCAGCCGCGACGCCTGGGAGATGGCGCTGCATGCCACGACGACGTGGTCGGCGCGCTCCAGCGCGACACCGAGCGCGGTGCCCACCCGTCCGGCCGAGATGATTCCCACCTTGAGCCTGGCTGGGCGCAAACCGTCGAACTGCACCATCGCAGCGACCTCACACGTTTATGGTTTCGTTCCGGTCCCTCATTTGGGCGAGCCAGGGTACCGGACGGTCAGGACAGATCTTAGTCGATAACTGGCGCAGGACCCAGTTCAGTCACCGCGGCGACGACGGCGGCCGCCTCCGGTCGGCTCGACCTGTAACCGCGCCAACAGGTCGGCGACCGACTGACCACCCGTCGGCGGGCCATCGTTGTCTCCACCTGCCAGCGGGTCCGCCCCGCGGTGCCGGGGGGCCGGCTCGGGAGGCGGTGGCGGCGCCAGGCGCGGCGGAGGGGGCCCGGCGGTAGGCGGCGGCGCGTATACGGGCGGCGCGGCCGGGGGCGGTTGCGCGGCCGGAGGCGGCGGCGCGGGTTCGCTCATGCCTGAGCCCGGGCTGCCAAAACCCCCGGTGCTCGGGTCGTACTGTTCTGCCGAATGGCGCGACCGTGCCCGGCGACCCGATTCCTCGTAGGACCGGACCGGCTCGGGTGGCATGGGTGCCCCACCGGAAAACTCCTCCGTACCGGAATGTCGGGCGCGACGGCGGCCCGACGGCGGTGCAGGTGGCGACGCGGCAGGGTCGGCGCCCACCCAGTTGCTGGCCGGCGCCCCGGGCGGTAGCCACTGTCCCTCGGCCGCGACCGGCTGCCAATCCTGCTGCGGTTGCGCTTGCGGCTCTGGTTGCGGCGGTGGCGGCGGCTGACGAGGCTCGAAACGCGGCTCCGGGCGTGGTGGCGCGGGCTCGTAATGCGGCCTGAAGTCCTCCCGCGGTGGTGCCGCAGGCCGGGGCGGCACCAGCGGCTCCTCGGGCACGTCGATGATCGATGCCTCGTCGGGGCGGGCGGCCATGGTGTCCTGGTTGTCGTGGCGGATCGACGTAACCCGGTCGCTGGTTACCCAGTCGACGGGTGAGCTTTCGCCATTGCGGCTCCAGTCGCCGTAGGCACCTGCGGCCTCCGTGTCGCGTAGCTGCGTGTTCTCCAGCGCCCGCCGATCCTCGAGGTCGGTGTCGAACAAGATCTCCAGGTTGCTTCGCAGCGCAGCCAGTTCCGCCCGCAGCGCCGCCACGTCGTCGGCGGCCTGGGCACGCAGCTCGCTGGCCAGCTCACGCCGCAGCTGCGACTCCACGGTCAGCTCGTACTCTCGACGTGCCGAGATCTCCCGGTCCAGCTGCAGGTCATAGACCAACTTCAGGTCGCGCACCCGTGATTGGTCCGCATCGCTTTGGCGGCGGTAAAGCACCGACACGAAGGCACCGGCAACTGCGGCCCACAGCGCCAGGATCACAGCGAGCTTGAGAAGTTCCACGCGATTGGTGAAAACCAGTGCGGAACTGGCCCCCATTGCGAGGACCAGCGACGCGGTCAAGAGCACCCACCCCGGCCTGCGGCCGCCGCGCCGGGTCCGGGCGCCGCGGGACAGAACGGTCATGGCCGTACTGTACCTGGGCGAGGTCAAACCGCGTGTCGCGCGAGTCCGGCGATTCTCACCGCGCCGACTTCGGCGAGCAGACGCAAAAGCTCCCGACACGCCGTACGCGGAGGAGCTTTTGCGTCTGCTCGGCCCGCATAGCCCGGTTAGCCTTCCGCGCCTTCGCCGTGCTCGGGCGGATCCTGCGGAGACTTGCAGCAATGCTGCAACCACAGGGCGGCGACCACCAAAACCAGCGCGCTCACGGCCGCTACCACGGCGCCCGGGGTGTCCTCGGCGGCGGCCCGCAGCCAGGACCGCCGCGGCAGTAGATACACCAGCACCGCGACCCACCAACCCAGCACCAGCGCGCCCACCCAGGCCGATGCCTTGGCGATCACCACGCTGCGTGCCACGGAAAGTGGATGCAGCCAACCGGGACCGTCGCCGATCTCGCCGTCGCTGATCTTGGCCCGCACGTAGCGGGCCCACAATGCCTCGGCAACACCCACCACCAGCAGCGACGACCCCGTCCACACCGTGATCGGCGGAAACCAGCGGTACAGCAGCATCACCAGTAGGTAACCCAGCACCGCAGCGCTGATCACCGCGGCCGTGAGGTCACGTCTCCTGGTCGGTCCCATCAGCGCAGCGCCAGTCCCGTCAACCGAACACCGTCCCGGTCGTCCGGCTCGAGCTCGGCCAGCAACCGCACGACGGGCGTCGGTCCCGCGGCGACGGTCAGCTGCGCGTCGGGCTCGACGTCGAGCCACGGGATCATCACGAAGGCGCGCAGGTGGGCCAGCGGATGCGGCAGCGTCAGGTTGTTCTCCCGGGAGATCACCTCTACCTGGCCCGCCGCACCGCTGTCATAGCAGGCGATCAGGTCGACGTCGAGGGTGCGCGGACCCCAGCGCTCCCCGCGAATCCGGCCCGCTGCCCGTTCGAGCTCCTGGGCTCGGCGCAGCCACCCCGGCCCGTCACACGCCGGGTCGTCGGCAATCAGCACCGCGTTGAGGAACGCCCCCTGATCCACCCGACCCCAGGGAGCCGTCTCGTAGACCGGCGAGACCGCAAGCACGGACTCGCCGAGCGCGTCCCGGACCGACTGCAGCCGTGCCAACCGGTCGCCCAGGTTGGAACCGATCGACAGCACCACCCGGGTCATGTGCGCCGCTCCTCCTCATCGCTTCTCTCTGCATCGTCGCCGGCGCGGGTCATGTGCGCCGCTCCTCCTCATCGCTTCTCTCTGCATCGTCGCCGGCGCGGGTCATGTGCGCCGCTCCTCCTCATCGCTTCGTCCCCCTCGCCGCTGCGCGGCTGGGGGCTCCCCCACCGCATCGTCGCCGGCGCAGGTCATACGGCCCCGCCCGCAGGAATCACCGAGCCGCGTCCGCCGCGCCGCGACCGCCGCACCACCACGGCCACATCGGTGAACTGCCGCGGAATGGGGGCCTGCGGCTTGTGCACCACGACCTCGACGGCGTGCACGCGCTGGTCGTCCATCACCTTCTCGGCGATCTGGGCCCCGACCGTTTCGATCAGCTTTCGCGGCGGTCCGGCCACCACGCCGGCCGCCAGCTCGGCCAGCGCCCCGTAGTCGTAGGTGTCGGCCAGGTCGTCGCTCGCGGCGGCGTCGACCAGGTCGATCCACACCGTGATATCGACGACGAAGTCCTGCCCGCTCGCGCGTTCGTGCTCGAAGACTCCGTGGCGGCCATGCACTGTCAAGCCGCGCAATTCGATTCGGTCAGCCATCGCTTCCAGCCAGCTCAGTGTTCGTCGGGGTGTCGGTCCAGGCCCGGACAACCTTGAGGGCGTCGGCGGTGGCTTGCACGTCGTGCACCCGCACACCCCAGGCCCCGTGCAGGGCGGCCAATGCGGAAATCACTGCGGTCGCCGTCTCACGCCCGTCCGGCGGTCGCAGCACCCCGTCCGGACCGGCCAACAGCTTGCCGAGGAACCGCTTGCGCGACGCACCCAGCAGCACCGGAATACCGGTGGCCACCAACTCCGGCAAGGCCCGCAGCAGAGCCCAATTGTGTTGTCCCGTCTTGGCGAAGCCGAGCCCGGGATCGATGATCAGCTTTGCCGGATCGACGCCCGCGGCAACCGCGTCGTCGACGCCGGCGAGCAACTCGGCGCGCACTTCGGCCACCACGTCACGGTAGTGCGGAGCCTCGTGGGGACGGTCGGCCGACATCGGTCGCCAGTGCATCAGCACCCATGGCACGCCGGCTTCGGCCACCAGCGGAGCCATCCCGGGATCGGCCCGACCACCGGACACGTCGTTGACGATCCGCGCGCCGCTCTGCAGCGCCGCCCGCGCCACATCGGCGTGCATGGTGTCGATGCTGACGGTAATTCCTTGCGCTGCAAGCTCTTTGACTACGGGGACGACACGGGACGCCTCGACGCGTGGATCGACGCGAGCGGCTCCGGGGCGGGTCGACTCGCCGCCGACGTCAACAATCCCCGCGCCGTCGGCGGCCAGTGCCAGACCGTGCTTAACGGCGTCCTCAGCGTCGAGGTAACGCCCGCCATCCGAGAACGAGTCGTCGGTGACGTTCAGAACCCCCATAACCTGCACAGGCGCGCCGACTCACTTACGCAGGATGAGGTCGAGCGCTTCGGCTCGAGACGCGGCACAGGTCTTGAACTGACCACGCACTGCCGACGTCGTCGTGATGGCGCCGGGCTTGCGGACGCCGCGCATCGCCATGCACAGGTGCTCGGCTTCGACGACGACGATGACCCCGCTCGGATTGAGGTTTCGTACCAGTGCGTCGGCAATCTGGCTGGTTAGCCGCTCCTGCACCTGGGGCCGTTTGGCGTAGAGGTCCACCAGCCGGGCGATCTTCGACAGGCCGGTCACCTTGCCGTCCTCACCGGGGATGTAGCCGACGTGGGCCACGCCGTGGAAGGACACCAGGTGGTGTTCGCAGGTGGAGTACAGCGGAATCTCTTTGACGATCACCAGCTCATCGTGGTCTTCGTCGAACGTGGTGTTCAGCACCGTGTCTGGGTCGGTGTAGAGGCCGGCGAACATCTCGCGGTAGGCGCGGGCGACCCGGGCCGGGGTCTCCTGCAGGCCATTTCGTTCCGGATCCTCGCCGATCGCATACAGCAGCTCGCGGATCGCGGCCTCGGCACGTGACTGATCGAAGGCCCGTATGCGCCTGGGTGCGGGGCGAGAATCCGGCAGCGCCATCGAATCTCCTCCGTGGGTCAGCCGTGGGCCGGCGGGTTCGACCGGCTCACGTCCTCGTCTTCGTCAGGGGACTTCTCGGCATCCGGAGTGGGCTGATCCGGCGGTGGATAGGGCGAGTAGGACGGTTGGGTCTGGCCGGGGTAGCTCGGCGCCGGTTGCCAATTGGGCGGTGGCGATCCCGGCGGGTACCAGCCTCCACCCCGCTGTTGGGGCGGCCATCCCGGCGCGTGCCAGCCGGCCGGGGCGCCGTAGTCGGGCTGGGTGGGGCCGTTCGGCGGTGTGCCCTGCCCGTAGCCGTCGTTGCCGCCGTGCGAACCATTGCCGCTGCCCGTCGCGTCCGCGCCCGACTGCGCGACCTGCGCCTCGGCGGCTTCGCTGGCACGTGCGATGGCTGCCTTGAAGGCGGGCTCCGGCACGGGCGGCGGCCATGGCTCGCCGCGCTCGATCGCCAGCTCGCCGGGTGTCTTGATGGGCGGCTTGTCCGACGGGACCCGGCCGCCGAAGTCGTCGAACATGGTGAGCCGCGGCCGCTTTTCCACGTCGCCGAAGATCGCCTCCAGCTCAGGGCGGTGCAGCGTTTCCTTTTCCAGCAGCTCACCGGCCAATGTGTCGAGCACGTCGCGGTATTCGGTGAGGATCTCCCACGCTTCGGTGTGCGCAGCCTCGATGAGCTTGCGCACCTCCTCGTCGATCTCGCGGGCGACCTCGTGTGAGTAGTCCGACTGCGTGCCCATCGAGCGGCCCAGGAACGGGTCACCGTGTTCGGTGCCGTACTTGACCGCGCCAAGCCGCGCGCTCATGCCGTACTCGGTGACCATCGCGCGCGCCACCTTGGTGGCCTGTTCGATGTCCGAAACCGCGCCGGTCGTCGGCTCCCGGAATACCAGCTCCTCGGCCGCGCGCCCGCCCATCGCGAAGACCAGCTGGGCGATCATCTCCGAGCGGGTCCGTAGGCCTTTGTCCTCCTCCGGCACCGCAACCGCATGGCCGCCGGTGCGTCCGCGGGCCAGGATCGTCACCTTGTAGACCGGATCGATGTCGGGCATCGCCCACGCCGCCAGGGTGTGCCCGCCCTCGTGGTAGGCGGTGATCTTCTTTTCCTGCTCGCTAATGATCCGACCCTTGCGGCGGGGCCCGCCGATCACCCGGTCCACCGCTTCTTCCAGGGCGGGGCCGGTGATGACGGTGCCGTTCTCCCGGGCGGTCAACAGCGCCGCCTCGTTGATGACGTTGGCCAGGTCGGCGCCGGTCATGCCGACGGTCCGCTTGGCCAGTCCGTCCAGGTCGGCATCGGGGGCCATCGGCTTGCCCTTGGAGTGCACCCGCAACACCGCACGACGGCCGGCCAGGTCGGGGTTGGACACCGGGATCTGCCGGTCGAAGCGGCCGGGTCGTAGCAGCGCCGGGTCCAGGATGTCGGGCCGGTTGGTAGCCGCGATAAGAATCACGCCGGCACGATCGCCGAAACCGTCCATTTCGACGAGCAGCTGGTTGAGGGTCTGCTCGCGTTCGTCGTGACCGCCGCCGAGGCCGGCGCCGCGCTGGCGACCGACGGCGTCGATCTCGTCGACGAAAATGATGCACGGGCTGTTCTGCTTGGCCTGTTCGAAGAGGTCACGTACCCGCGAGGCACCGACGCCGACGAACATCTCGACGAAATCGGAGCCGGAGATGGTGAAGAAGGGAACACCCGCCTCGCCCGCTACGGCGCGGGCCAGCAGCGTCTTGCCGGTTCCGGGCGGCCCGTAGAGCAGCACGCCCTTGGGAATCTTGGCGCCCAGGGCCTGATACCGCGACGGGTTCTGCAGGAAGTCCTTGATTTCGTAGAGCTCCTCGACCGCCTCGTCCACGCCGGCCACGTCGGCGAATGTGGTCTTGGGCATGTCCTTATTGAGCATCTTGGCGCGCGATTTGCCGAAGCCGAAGCCCATCCGCGCGCCACCCTGTACACGGGAGAAGAACACGAACACGGCGACCAGCAACAGCAGCGGAACCACGTAGACCAGCAGCTCGCCCAGGATGCTGCCCTGGTTAACGACGGTGCTGACTTTTGCGTCCTTGGCGTTAAGCGCTTTGAACAGGTCGACGGCGTATCCGGTGGGGTATTTGGTGATGATCTTGTCGGAATTATCGGTGTCGCCGTTGCCCTTTTTCAGGGTCAACCGCAGCTGCTGCTCGCGATCGTCGATCTGCGCGCTCTTGACGTTGTCCTTATTGATCTGGGCCATCGCCACCGAGGTGTCGACGGGTTTGTAACCGCGAGTGTCGTCGCTGAAGTAAAAGAACGACCAACCGAGCACCACCACGACAGCGATTGCCGTAATGGTGCGGAGTACGTTTTTCCGGTTCATCAATCATCGGCCTTGTCGGCCAGTTTCCTTCCCCGATTCACGCAGCTGGAAAAGTCCAGGTTACCGCTCGTGGTGATCGCCAGCTCCGGCAGAGCCGGGGCGCAGCGGGTCGCCACCGCCGTTCCCGTGGTGATCGCCAGCTCCGGCAGAGCCGGGGCGCAGCGGGTCGCCAGCTTTCGTCTACATAACGACCGACAGTTCCCGGTGTTGGCGCTGCGCCCACGCAGATGAAGTACGAGTGGCGCCCGCCGCCAGCGCAGACTTAACGCGGGTTGACGCATTACTCGTAATAGCGGGCCTCGACCACATTGCCGTCCGGGTCGGGGAAGTAGTAGCCCTGCGGCGCCCATCCCCTGGCTCCAAAGCTGTGGTTCAGCCGCGCGCCGGTATCCACGCCTACGGCCTGCAGACGCTGATCCAGGGCGTCGTACTCGGCCTTGGACATTGCGAGGCAGACGTGATTGACCGGATGGCCCGCGCTGCCCCCGACCCTCGTCATCGACTCCGTACCGCCAGCGTTTTCCGTCGGTATCAGGTCGATGATGGAGTCCTCGCACACCCGCACGCTCGGGAATGGCGCCTCTCCGGCTTCGAACTCGGCAAAACGCACCGGTGTTAGCCCGACCACCGTCGAGTAAAAGTCCATCGCTGCCCGTGGATCCTTCGTCCACAGAACAATGTGGTCCAATCGCATGCATAAATTATGCTGCCCGGCGCACCAGCCCTTCTCAGCCCGGTGCCGTTGTGATTTGGTGAGACGGTGGCGTCGTCAACCGAACGGTTAGTGGAGACCAACGGTGTGCAGTTGCGCGTGGTCGAGGCCGGGGATCGCGGCGCCCCCGTGGTGGTTTTGTGCCACGGCTTTCCCGAGTTGGCCTATTCATGGCGACGTCAGATTCCGGCCCTCGCCGAGGCCGGCTACCACGTGCTGGCGCCCGATCAGCGCGGCTACGGCGGCTCGTCCCGTCCCGACGCGATTGAGGCGTATGACATCCACCACCTGACCGCAGACATCGTCGGATTGCTCGACGACGTCGGCGTCGACCGCGCCGTGTGGGTCGGTCACGACTGGGGCGCCATGGTGGTGTGGAACGCACCGTTACTGCACCCAGACCGGGTCGCGGCCGTTGCCGCGTTGAGCGTTCCCCCGGTGCCTCGCCCGAAAAGGCCGACAACGGAGGCGCTTCGCCGAATATTCGGCGAAAACTTCTTCTACATCCTCTATTTTCAGGAGCCGGGTGTCGCCGACGCCGAACTCGACGGTGATCCCGCTCGTACCATGCGCCGCATGATGGGTGCCTTGCAGCTCCCCGCCAACCAGAGCGATGGGATCCGGATGGCGGCTCCCGGCCCGGCGGGCTTCATCGATCGAATTCCCGAGCCGGACGGGCTGCCCGCGTGGCTCAGCCAGGACGAACTCGACCACTACGTCAGCGAATTCACCCGCACCGGGTTCACCGGCGGGTTGAACTGGTACCGGTGTATGGACCGCAATTGGGAGACCACGCCACACCTCGCCGACGCCACCATCGCGGTGCCATGCCTGTTCATCGGCGGCACAGGCGATCCCGTGTTGGCGTTCACCCGCAAAGACCGGGCGGCGGAGGTGGTCTCCGGGCCGTACCGCGAGGTGATGATCGACGGCGCCGGACACTGGCTGCAGCAGGAGCGACCCGACGAGGTGAATGTGACGCTGCTCGAATTCCTCAAAGGAGTGGAATGGTGATGGATGCACCCCTTCGTTTCGGCGTTTTCATCACGCCGTTTCATCCGACCGGCCAATCCCCAACGGTGGCACTGGAATACGACCTGGAGCGGGTCGTCGCGCTGGACCGGCTTGGATACGACGAAGCGTGGTTCGGCGAACACCACTCCGGCGGCTACGAGCTGATCGCCTGTCCCGAGGTGTTCATCGCGGCCGCCGCGGAGCGGACCAAGCACATCCGGCTGGGCACCGGCGTGGTCTCGCTGCCCTACCACCATCCGCTGATGGTGGCCGACCGCTGGGTGCTACTGGACCACCTGACGCGCGGACGGGTCATGTTCGGCACCGGACCCGGCGCGCTGCCGTCGGACGCACACATGATGGGAATCGACCCGGTCGACCAGCGGCACATGATGCAGGAGTCGCTGGAAGCGATCCTCGCGCTGTTCCGCGCCGGCCCCAGCGAGCGAATCGACCGTCACGCCGACTGGTTCACCTTGCGCGACGCGCAACTGCATATCAGGCCTTACACCTGGCCGTATCCGGAAATCTCCACGGCTGCAATGATTTCCCCATCCGGGCCGCGGCTGGCCGGTGCGTTGGGCACGTCACTGCTGTCGCTGTCGATGTCGGTGCCGGGTGGCTACGCCGCGCTGGAAAACACCTGGGAAGTGGTCCGCGAGCAGGCCGCCAAAGTCGGACGTGACGAGCCGAACCGGGCCGATTGGCGGGTGCTGTCCATCATGCACATCGCTGACAGCCGCGAGCAGGCGATCGACGACTGTACGTACGGGCTACAGGATTTCGCGAACTACTTCGGCGCAGCCGGGTTTGTCCCGTTGTCCAACGAGGTCGACGGCGCGCAGTCACCACAGGAGTTCGTCGCAGAGTATGCGGCCAAAGGCAATTGCTGCATCGGCGCTCCTGAGGATGCGATCGCCCACATCGAGGATCTGCTGGAACGGTCAGGCGGGTTCGGCACGCTGTTGCTGCTCGGCCATGACTGGGCCTCTCCGCAGGCCACCTTCCACTGCTATGACCTGTTCGCCCGCAAGGTGATTCCCCATTTCAAGGGTCAACTCGAAGCATCGCGCTCATCGCACGAGTGGGCCAAGGGTAAGCGCGACCAACTGATCGGCCGGGCCGGCCAGGCCGTCGTGAATGCCATCACGGAGCATGTCGCCGAACACGAGAAGGCGCAGAGCTAATGCGCGCCTCGGTGTTACGCGATGGGCGCATGGTCTACCGCGACGACGTACCCGACCCAGTGCCCGGGCCCGGCCAAGTCCTGGTCGCCGTGCGAGCATGCGGAATCTGCGGCTCTGACCTACATTTCGCCGCTCACGGCGCCCAGGTGCTGGAAATGAGCGGCAAAGTGGCCGGTGGTTCTGGCGGCATGAATGTCGATTTGGAGCACGACATCTACATGGGCCATGAATTCAGTGCCGAGATACTCGAAGCCGGCCCCGACACCGAAACGCATCCGCCCGGGACGCAGGTCACGTCGCTGCCGGTGTTGTTGTCTACCAAGGGTGTCGAGCCAATCGTGTACAGCAACAGCACGATCGGCGGCTACGCCGAGCGGATGCTCCTCTCGGCGCTGCTGTTGCTGCCCATCCCCAACGGCCTGGACCTCAAACACGCCGCGTTGACCGAACCCATGGCGGTGGGACTGCACGCCGTCAACAAGTCGAATATCGAACGCGACGAGACGGCGCTGGTATTGGGCTGTGGTCCGATCGGTATCGCGATCATCGCGGCCCTTCAGGCCCGCGGCGTGGAAAATATTGTTGCAGCTGACTTTTCACCAAAGCGCCGCGAGCTGGCGACGGCAATGGGTGCCCACCAGAACCTGGATCCGGCGCAGGGTTCGCCGTTCGACAGCGTCAAACCCGCCGTGGTGTTCGAGGCTGTCGGAGTGCCGGGAATCATCGATGACGTGTTGTTGCGGGCACGGCCGGGGACTCGCCTGGTCGTCGCCGGGGTGTGCATGCAGCCTGACACCGTGCACCCGTTCTTCGCGATTGCCAAAGAGATCAACGTGCAGTTCGTGCTCGCCTACACCCCAGACGAGTTCGCCGGCTCGTTGCGCGCGCTGAGCGAAGGCGACATAGACGTCAGCCCGCTAATCACCGGCGAGGTCGGACTGGACGGCGTCGGCGCGGCGTTCGACGACCTGGCCGACCCCGAGCGGCACTGCAAGATCCTCGTCACCCCGTAGCTTCCAGCCGCCCGCCAGCCTCGCGAAGCTGCTCGACGCGAGTCTGCAAGCGGCGCACGTCATACCAGTCCCAGGCATAGGCCCCCGCAAACGCGATCACCATGACCACCCATCCCAGGCCTTGGGCGACTTTGCCGGCCGCGATTTGGCCCATAGCGGTGAACGACAACGACGCCAGGACCAACAGACAGAGAAACAACTTTCTCCGGGTGGGCTGGCGGCCAGCTGCCAAGACAGTGGCAATTTGCATGGCAGCGATCAGCACAGCCGGATCCGCCGGGACATCGCCGCCTGAAAGTGATCGAACGGCTTGAGACCGCTGCTCGCTGCTGAGGCCGTCAAGCGCGGCTTTGTAGGCGCGATGCTTGGGGAGTTGTGCCGCGGTGAGGAGCGCGCCCATGACAAGGCTTGCAATCACCATGAAGACCAGGTCCGCTGTGCGGCCGAAACCCGGGATTCCGAACCCCCACATCACGGCCAGAACCAGTGTGCTCAGGAGAGTCAGCAGCGGCCAGCGAAGCCACCACGGCGCGCCGAGCAAACGAAACGACATGCCGACACGCTACGCTGCGGCCGCTGACGAATGGCCTGTTTCACGCAGTCAGCCTGGGCGGAGGGCGAGGTCCTGACTTGGGCGATGTGGTCACATCCGTCACTCGGGCATCAAAGTGCGGGCCATATCTTGGTTTGTAATCCGATAGCGCCGGCGATATCGAGTCGCAGAATCCATGACCAAGCCTCCCGTGCAACGGATGTGGCTGCGGTGACTGGCCCCTGGCATCGCCGCAGGTCATCACGTGCTAGCTGGAGTGGATAGATTCCTCGGATTCGGCCTCGGCGGCCTTCGCTATCCCGCGCCTGATGTCGTCACCGATAAGTTCCATATGCTCTTCGACACGGTCGAGGTCGATGCCGCTGGTGACCAGCCGGCGGTTACGGGCGGTTGACGCGTGCTTGATGATCCGGCGAATAAATCGCCCGTTGCCCAGCAAGTCGATTCGGCGCAGCCCAGTCGCGTCGTCAATGTCGTTGTAGATCTCAGTGCACTGTCGATACAGGGTGTCGCGCGCGTCTTGGGTCAGCGGCGCCCCGGCTTTGGGAGCCTGCACCTCGGCAATCGCGACGAGTTGATCCGGGGTGTAAGAGGGGAAGCGAATCCGCTGGGTGAATCGGCCAGGCAGACCTGAGTTGGTGCGCAGAAATTTGTCGATGTCTTGTTCGTAGCCGGCCACAATGCAGACGAAGTGTTCGCGGTCATCTTCCAAACGGTGCAGCAGACCTTCGATGGCTTCTTTACCGTGATTGTGCTCGCGGCTTTCTTTGACCATCGTGTAGATCTCGTCGATGAACAGAACGCCGCCCTGGGCGTTGTCGATCACCTTTGACGTCTTCTCCCGAGTCTCCCCGACGTATTTGCTGACCATGTCTTCTTCGGTGGCTTTGACAAATTTGTCCGTTTCGACGATGCCATGGCCGGCGAAGATCTTCGCCAAGACGCTGGCCACTTGCGTCTTTCCGGTACCGGGCGGCCCGGACAGCAGAATGTTTTCGGTCAATTCGCCTACGGGCAAACCTTTTTCGCGCATCTTCCCGGCTATCAGCGCGTTGGCTTCGACATCCCTGATGCTGTCCTTGACCGAGTCCAGGCCGATAAGCTCCGCCAGATCGTCCTCCGCCTCCTTGAGTAGTGCTGCGCGGCGGTCGGCGGTGATCGCGGAGTCGACCGCGGGGGCTGTGGCCGGATCCCAGTAATCGGTGCGGGTGGCGATGAGTTCTTCGGTGGTCAACGTGATGCGCACCGTCGGGTCCATCAGTGCGCGCGAGGCGGCGGCGCCCAGCTCGGGATCCCCGCGGTGGGCGTGCAACGCTTCGAAGAAGGCGCGCGCCTGGTTTTCCTCGCCTAACTCTCGGTATATGAAGGCCCGCTCGAGCAAGGCCTTGTTGTAGACGTCACCCATGGTGGTCTTTACGGCGTCGAGGCGGCGCGCGGCTTCGGTGAACATCTTCAAATGTGCACATGCCGCGCCGGCCATGTAATTGGCGCAATCGGCGAGTACGCCGTCCTTCCAGTCGTGGGCATTGATGGCTTCCAGGACGTCGGGCCAGCGTTCGGTGCGGAGATAAATGGTGCCCATCAGGAAGTCGGCAATCTGAGTGCGATTGCGGCTGTCTTTGACCTCCTTGATCAGTGCCATTGCATCGTCGTACTGACGGTCATCGGCCAGCAATGCTGCTCGCGCCAGACACAGGTCGTCGGCGGTGAACATTTGCAGGTTGATCAACGACGCCGGGTACAGGCCCATCAGGGTGTGCGGCGGCAGGCCGAACCGGCGCTGGTCGACGCCGAGTCGGCTGCGGGTGCGGTAGCACTGGTTGATGACATAGCGGTCGGTGACGGCCGAGGTGCCTTGGTTTTCCTGCATGGTGACCATCGCGAGGCCCATCCATGCATCGCACATCCCTTCGTCGATCTCGACAGCCTTCTGAAAGGCCCGGCGGGCCTCGGCGAGATCGACCGATCGCAGCTCAGAGCCGGTCGTGGGGATGCCGAGGTTGGCGACTCCGATCCGAAAGGCTCGCTCGGCCAGCTCCAGGTTCATGGACTGCGATTCTAGGTCGGGTTCAGGCGCACTACATCTCCCGTCGAATTACTGTTGGTCGGCATGGAAGAACCTGCGAAGGACCAGCGGTATGTGGCCGGCAGCGCTGCGGTACAGGCGTTGTTGGACGCTCAAGCCGAGTTGTCGGCGCGGCTGGGCGCTGCGATCGCGGATGTGGAGGGTCTTCGCTGCCGGGTGGCTTCGGAGGATGAGGACGTCATCGCCGAGGTCGACGGCTTGCAACGACTGACCGACCTTTATCTAGAGCCGGGTGTCGTCGACCGCTACCGGGCCGAGAAGCTGGCGGCGGTGATCAGTGAGACGGTGCTGGCCGCGGGTCAGTTGGCCGGTGAAGAAGCTGACGGTATCCGGACCCGTCAATTTCTTCCCGAGCAGGCCGACGAGTAGTGCCCAATTTCGCGGACGCAAGGCCGCTGTCAGCGGTTTAGGGAGTTCGGCGGATTGACTCCGATGGACGTTGCAGTAGCCTGAGGCCTCGGTAATACTTCGCCTAGGTCGTCTTCATACCGGAGACGTTTGCTTGTTTTCACAGGGGGCCACTCATGGACTTTGTCGGCGTTGAAACCCCAGTTGTGGCGGCCGTGGCGGCCGATCTGCTGGCACAGGCGGTAGCTTTGCAAGCCGCGATAGCGACGGCGACGCCGGTGGTGACCACCGTCATGCCCCCTGGCGCCGAAGACGTTTCGGCGAGGGGCACTGCGTTGTTCAACGCGAACAACGCCCAGAATCTCGGTATGCTGCAGGCCCACGTGGTGGAGCTGGTCAACGCTGCTGAAGCCGTCGGCGGATCGGGCATCGCGTTCCAGGTTCAAGAGCTGGTCAATCAGGGCCTGCTGCTTGTCTAGCCGTCGCGACCTGCGGTTTTATCTAGCCATTGAAGGGGGATTGGCTTAATGGCTGGGCAGTACATGGCATTGCCTCCCGACGTGAATTCGGCGCTCCTGGAGGCCGGTGCCGGAGAAGCACAGCATATCGCTGCCGGAAACACTTGGCTGGCCGTCGGGGGCGTATTGGATGCTGCGGTCGCCAACCTCACGGGAGCGGTGGCCACTCTCAGTGGCGGGTGGACAGGAGCCTCTGGAGTCACCACCGTGGCCTCTACGCTTCCCCATATTTCGACTTTGGCTGTCAACGCAGCCAATGCCCACGCGATTGGGGCTAGGCACATAGCGTTCGCCGAGGCCTTCCGAGCCGCGTATCTAGCGACTCCACGGCTGGCACACGTCGAAGCGAACCAGACCGAACATGTCGCCCTTCAAGCCACGAACTTCATGGGCATCAACGCCATGCCGATCGCGATAAACCGCGGCGTCTACCACGGCATGTGGGTAGATGCCGGTACGGCGATGAACACCTACGACGCGCTCGGGACTGCGGCCTCAGCGCCCCTTCCGGCAACGCCGCCACCGCCGATCACCTCGGGCACCGGCGTGGAGCTCGCGGCCATGGGCGTCAGCATGGGGCTGCAACTCGGTGCGGGCGCAGTTCAGGGCGCCATGAACGTCGCCACGACGGGACTGGGCGCGTTCAGCGGGGTATCGAGCGGGGTCGCCAGCAGCACCGCACCCGCGGCCCAAGGGATGGGCGCGCACACGGGTGGCAACCCCGGCGGCGCGCCGGGTCAGCAGTCTGCGAACCCTGCAACCGCACCCAAGGGCGACGACCCCGCCCAGAAGCTGATGCCGTTGCTATCTCAAGGCGCCCAGGCCGTCGGGCAGGTACCGCAAGCGCTGGGATCGTCGCCCTCGGCGCTCACGTCGGCCGGCCAAGGCCCTGTCCAGGCGCTCATGGGCCCGCTACAGAGCCTGATGAGCGGCGGTTCCGGGCTCGGCGGCACCCCCGCCAGCGCGGCCGGGCTCAATGGGCTCGGGGGGTTCAGCGGCATGTATCCGGGCGGGCTGGCCGCAGGCCACGGCGGCGGCGAACCCGGTGGACGGTCGTCGTCGAAATCGATTGGTCTCATGCGTTCGGCCGGCCTCGGCGGCGGCAGCGGCTACTCGATGCCCAGCGGGTGGCGCACGACCGCCGACGCCCTGGGTATCGGCACTAACGCGGCCACTGGCGTCGGCAGCGGCAGGCCCGTGGCGGGCGGCGCCGGCCTGGGCAACGCCGCGGCCGGCGGCATGGGACCAATGCTCGGGCCGGCGGCGATGGGCGGCACCGGCGGCGGACGAGGCTCTCGCAAGGGCAATGCCCTGTCCTGGGAAGAGGACCCCTTCGGCGCTGACGAGGAAGACGATCTTCCGATGGTGCTGACCGCCTCGGGTGAAAGGGGGATATGACCAGCCTCCCCTGTCCCCCGACAACAATGACGTCACTGAACCAAACCGAAAGGAACCGAGCAAATGGCACATGACTCCTCATTTGGCGGCGATGCAACGCTCCATGCTGAAAGCCCGGTCATGCAGGTCGCTGTCGCACACATGGACAGCACCTCCACGCACATCCGTGCACTGATCAAAGCCATCAGCACCTACGTCAACGACGTCGCCGCCACCTGGCAAGGCGACGCCAGCTTCGCTTTTCAGGGCGCGGCGGGTCACTGGAATGAGGCCGCGGTCAAGATGGACAAGGTCCTCAACGACATGCAAGACGGCGTGCACGCTTCACGGGTCAGTCACGACACCCAGGAAGAAGCGAACGCTCAGGACCTGCTGCGCGCCGGTCAGGCAACGTTCGGCATCCAGGCCTGACCCTCTGACTTCCCAATCTACTTGAGAGGAAACGACTTTCATGGCTGATTCAATCAACTACCCCTTCCCGATGATCGCCGGCACCGCCAGCAACATACACGGGGCAGCCGTCCAGTTGGGCACCCTGATCGACGACATGACTGCTTCGGTGCAGACCCGGCTGCAAGCGGCGTGGATCGGTACCGGTGGCGAGAGCTACCAACACATGCAGAACCGTTGGAACAATGCGGCCGCTGATATGAAGAGCGCGCTAGTGCAGCTCAGTGCCGCGACCGCGAATGCGGGCGATGGCATGTCCCAAGTCAACCGGTTGAACGCGCAGCGCTTCGTACTGGGCTGATCAACCACCTCCGCGCCGACGGCGCGGGGTGAAACGGCCCCGACCGCGCCACCTTTCGCGCGATCGGGGCCGCGCCATTTATCCACCGCACACGCGACCACAAGCAGAGAGGTTTGTCGTGACCGCACCGGTCGTCGCAGCCGAGTTCAATCTCGACGAGATGCTGCTGCTGCAACGAATATTGAGAGTTGGGGCCTACCCGGTTGTGCTCGAGATCTTGCCGCCACGCGACTATTTCGAGGGCGACACCGCCGCGGCTGCCGAGGCCGCGGCCATGGAGTCGCTGATCGACAAGGGCGTGGTCAGCGGTGGAGAAGTCACCGAAGCGACTGTCGCGCAATGGATACGGGTGCTGCAGCGACCTGATGTCGAATTGGCCGCTCGAATCTGGCGCGAGGATTCCCAACTAGGCGTTGCGGTGTGCCGCCGCGGACCCTTGCATGTGGTGGCCATGCGTTACCAAGACCTCATCACGATCCAATACCTCAACGACGCGGCCGAAGTCAGCAGCATCGCTCAGGTGGTCGCTCCGGTGATCAGCGTGCTCGGTGAGGCGATGGTCGCCAACTTCGAACCGTTCAACCTGCTGATGTCCGATGGCACGTCGATCGACTCGCGCGTGGCGGCGGGCAGCGGCTACTACCGCGAGCTGTTAGAGGCAGGGGTGGCGGAGCCCTCAGCACGGTTCTTCACCGATGCATTGGCGCACCGCAACAACGTTTGGCGGTCGGAAATCGTTGCCATTGAGCATGTTCCAGGTAAACAGATCCTGGGAAAGGCGGGGGTGGGTGTGTTTGACACGCCGGCGGGCCGGATCGTGGCGTCGCCATCCGAGGCGCTGGACGGCACCATGTGGTCGACGTTCGCCCCAGGTAGCAATATCCGTATCGTCAAGGCGGTCGAGATGATCGTTGAGACATTGCCGAGCGGGTCGTGGTTCACCGCGACTCGGCACTAGTCAACTCGTATGGCTTCTGAATATGGCTTCTGAAAATGACGTCCGAGACCCTCGCACAAATACAACACATTTCTCAACGAACGGGCAGGTTAACTGCATGAGTATGAATCGCGACTCCCAGGATTCCTACGACCGGTTCTTTCCAGCGGTCGAGGAGGCCGACACAGCCTTGCCCGCGGGAGACGCGTCCGAGCAGCAGTTCGGACCTGACAGTCCCCCGCCCCCGGCCGATCAACGCCGTCCGCCCGCGCAGGGCCAACCGCCCGCGCAACCTTTCGGAGGGGGCTTCTATCAGCAATACATCCGAGAACGGATGCAAAACGGTGGTGAGCAGCCGCGCAGCGCCGACCCCTTCCGGCCCCCGGTCGAGGGCCGGCCGCCGCGCTCGGCTCCCCAGGCAGTCGCGCCGCCGGAGCGCTCCTACAGCCAGGCACCGCGTCACGCAGAAGCGCCTGCCCAACCGGTAGCCAGTCCGCGCGACGTCGAACACCGCCAACAGCCCGTCGAGCCCGCTCACCAGATAGCCGCCGAAGACCGGCCTGCCCCGCCGGACAACGCAATTCGGGCCGAAGCGCCCTCTCAACAAGAATCCTGGGCTGCGGCGGACGCCTCGGAACAGGCTGCTGCCCCGTGGACCTCGGCACGGCCCGCGCAAGCAGTCGACAATCGGTACCCGGCACCGTCCCCGCAGCCACAAACCCGGCAGGGCGGGGCGTACTCGGGCATGGCCAACTGGATGGACGAGCCGGTCGACGCGCGTTTCGTCGACCAGCGAATGGGCGATGACGAAGGATCGCTGGTCCACACCGCTGACCGCCTCGACCTGATCGGATCGCGCAAGCTGCCGCCGGGCCACGGTTGGCGAAAGTGGTTGTACCTGATGACTTTCAAGAAGCTCAACCTGGGTCTGTCACCGAGGGAAGTCTCCTACGCCGAAATGGTGGACACCATCCGCCAGCCCATCCGCGGCGACTACAAGATCGGAGTGGCCTCGTTGAAAGGTGGGGTGGGCAAAACCACCACCACCGTCACGCTGGGCAGCGTATTCGCTCAGCACCGCAAGGGTGACCGGGTCGTAGCCCTCGACGGCAACCCGGACTTCGGCAACCTGGTCAGCCGAGTTCCGCGGCAAACCAACACCACCGTCAAAGACTTGCTAGCCGATGAGGACCTGAGCCGCTACGGCGACGTGCGGCACCACACGTCGCAGAATGTGCACGGCCTGGAAGTTGTTGCGGGCGAACGGGATCTGGCGCAGTCAGAACGATTCTCCATGTCCGAATACGAGCGGGTCATGGCCGTGCTGCAACGCCATTACAGCCTGATCTTCACCGACTGCGGGACCGGACTGATCAATGAGGCCATGGATGGTGTGCTCAAGACTGCAAACGCCTTGATCCTGGTCTCTTCGGTGACCGTGGACGGGGCGCGTGCGGCCTCGGCCAACATCGAATGGTTGACGATCCACGGCTATCAGCATCTGGTGTCGCGCGCGGTGGTGATTCTCAACAACAACAAGCAGGGCAAGACCACCGCCAACATTGAACAGCTCAAAGAGCACTTCAGCCCACACGTGCGCGCCGTGCACGTGATTCCGTTCGACGATCACCTGGCCGAGGGTGGCGAGGTGAATTTGAAGCTACTCAAGCGGCCCACCCTGCGAGCGTTCGAGGAGCTCGCCGAGCTCATCGCGACCGATTTCCCAAGTGCTACCGGTAAACACACCAACGAAGCCGGGTAACGGGATGAGTATCGACAATCAGACAGCTGGGTCGCCGGTGTCGGTGGCCGCAGGCAGCGCGGAGGCCGTCGCGGGCACCGGTCGATTCGCGATCTGGGCCGGCGCCAGCCAGGTGGACGTTGACTTGCCGATCGACATGCCGATCGGGTCGATGATCTTCGATCTGATTCAAGTGCTGGACAAGAAGCTTGCCGAGCAGGGCAAGGACGTCAGCATGTTTCACACCGCCACCGCCGGGCGCTGGACGCTCAGCGAGGTCGGCGGTCCGGCACTGAACGCCGACAAGACCCTGGGCGAGCTGGGACTCGACGGCGACCGCCTGGTGCTGCGGCGGGCGCGCAGCGCCGAGGAATACCAGCCGTTGATCGACGACGTCACCGACGCCGCCTCGATGATCACCGATACCCGCTTCACGGCCTGGAGCGCTGACATGGCACGCACCGTCGGCGCGGTGATCGCCGTCGGGGGCTGCGTCGCGGTCAGCGTGCTGGTCGGACTGTATTCGGTGGCGCGACGGGCGCTGTGGATCCCGCCCGCACTGGCGCTGGCGGCCGCCGCGGTGGCCGTCGCCGGAGCGTGGCTGGCCGGGGCACGGTACCGCAGTCCCGCGTTGGCCACGGCCCTACTGATCGGCGCGTATCCGTTGGCCGGTGTGGGTGGTGCGGCCATCGTTCCCGGAGGCTGGGGACCGTTCAACGTGGCGTTGTGCGCGGGCACGGTGCTGGCGATCGCGGTGGTGTCCACCGTTGTGCTGGACCGGGCGATCACGCTCGCCGCGACGGTGCTGACCGTCGGCACCATCGTGTTGACGGCCGCGTTGGTGCGGGGCTTCTTCTCGGTGGGTTACGTGGCCCTGGGCACCGGGGTGGCGCTGGGCGCCTGGATAGCGCTGTGGCAGGGCCCCAAGATCGCGCTAATGGCCGCGCGGATACCGATGCCGCCGGTGCCGACGCTGGGAATGGCGTTTGAAGAGCCGGACCGCTCGCCGCGGTTCATCATCGACGGTGCCGCCGGTGCCCAGCAGTACAAGGCCCCCGGGGCCGAGGTATTCGAACGACGCACCGCCGCCGCTGGCGAATACCTGACCGGGATGGTGATCGGGGCGGCGGTGTGCGCAGTGGGCGGCACTGCACTGGCCGCGGAACCGGGCCGACGCCGCTACTGGCTGGCCTTCGCCTTCAGCCTGCTGCTCGCTGCAGTTGTGTTGCGGCGGGCCCGCAACGGCGCCGACGGCATTCAGTCGGCGGTGCTGATCGGCACCGGCTCGCTGATCGTGGCGCTGACCCTGGTACGGCTGGCGCTGGCCGACGGCCGACTGTGGATGGTGCTGACGGTTGCCGTCGTGCTGCTGCTGGCTTCCGGCGGCGTCTTGATCGCCGGGGTGATGCTGCCCCGGGTGAGATTCAACGAGGTGCAGCGGCGGTTCGGCGAGCTGGTAGAGGTTGTGATGGTTGCTCTGCTGCCGCTGCTGGCTCTTTGGATCATGGATGTCTACGGGGCGCTGGTGGGGCTAAGACTGCGATGAGCCGCATCAAGTCAGCGGGGGTGGGGCTGCGGCTGGGCGCGGCTTTCATGGCGGCGGCGACCGTCGCCACGCTTGGGACCGCACCGGCGTGGGCGATCACCCCGCCGACCATCAACCGTGACGCGGTGCCCCCCGATAGTCCTCCCGGTCCGGAATCGCCGAACAAGCAGAACTATGAGTGCCGAGTTGCGACCAGCTTCCCAGGCACGGACTTCAACGTGGTCAACCCAAACGTGGCCAGCCTCAACCTGAGTGATGCATGGCGCTACAGCCGCGGCGCGGGGCAAACGGTTGCCGTCATCGACACCGGAGCACATCCCCATCCGCGGCTGCCCAACCTACGTCCGGGCGGCGACTACGTGACTGCCGGCGACGGGCTGACCGACTGCGACGCACACGGCACCCTGGTCGCGGGGATCATCGCCGCGCAGCCGGTGCCCACCGACTCGTTCGCCGGAGTGGCCCCCGATGCCGCGATCTTGTCGATCCGTCAGAACTCCGAGCTGTTCGGTCCGGTAGAGGCCAAGCCCGTCGACCCGAATGACCCCAACACCACCCACACCGCCGGAAACGTGCGCACCTTGGCGCGGGCGATCGTGCACGCCGCGAACATGGGCGCAACGGTCATCAATATCAGTGGGGTGTCGTGCATTTCACCCCTTAAGCCGGTCGACCAGACCTCGTTGGGAGCGGCAGTATGGTACGCCGCGGTGGTCAAGAACGTCGTGATCGTCGCCGCGGCAGGCAACACGCAGGGAGAGTGCCAGCAGAACCCGCTGCACAACGCCGGGAAGCCGCGGGATCAGCGGGACTGGGGTGGGGTGGTCACGATCTCCACACCGTCGTGGTTTAGCGACTACGTGCTCTCGGTCGGTGCGCTTGGACAGGACGGCCAGCCCGCGCTGTCCGCCAACGGCGGCGCCCCATTGACGCTGGCCGGCCCGTGGGTAGGCGCCGCGGCCCCAGGGGTCAACATCACCTCGCTAGATCCCAACGGTCCCGGCCTGGTTAACGCCGAGCCGGCCAAAAACGGTGGGCTGGAATCCTTTAACGGCACCAGCTACGCCGCGCCGGTGGTGGCCGGACTGGCCGCGCTGGTACGGGCCCGCTTCCCGTCGCTGACGGCGCATCAGGTGATCCGGCGTATCACCGAGACCGCGCACAACCCGGCTCGCGGTGACGACAATCTGGTCGGAGCCGGAGTGGTCGATCCGGTAGCCGCCCTGACCTTCGCAGTCGAGCCAGGTGATCCCCTGCCGAAAGACGCGTGGGGCAAGCCCGTCGCCGCCCCGGTCGTCGCCCCCCGTCCTGACCGGCGTCCGATGTACACGGCCCTGATCGGCCTGGGCGCCTGTGTGGTGGTGGTCGGCGGAGTGCTTGGGTTGTCGAAACTGGTCAGGCGGCCGGAGTGAGCGAACGGCGTCACAAGCCCACCGTCAAGGGTGAGCGCCTGGCCCAGCGGGTGGCCGCCGATCGTGCGGTCCGCGAGGCCGTCTCCGCGCAAACTGAGGCCGCTCCCCCGCGACCGGCGCCCGTCAACACCACAAGGTTCACCGGAGCGGTCAACCGAGCGTCAAAGTCAGCACGCGCCAACGAGAGTCCGCGCCGCTTCCCGCTGAGCATCCACGCCCCGATGCCCAATGTCGTGGTCAACATCATCACGGCCGAGGTCGTCGCGGCGCTGATCGTCGGGGTGCTGGTGTGGCGAGGGGTGGGCTGGCCGTGGCTTGTCGCCGCGGCGGCCGCGGTGATCCTGGTGGCGCTGGTCGCCTTCAAAGACGCCAGCCTGACGCACTGGACGGTGATCTGGTGGCGGTGGTGGCGAAGTCGTAAATCCAATCCGGCCGCGAAGATCTGGGCCGACCCGCCGGGGATCTTCGAAGTCGATCTGCCCAATGACGAAGGCCGCGCCGGGCTGCGGTGGGACGGCGACATACTGGTCAGCGCGGTGGCGTTGGTGGCGCGGCCGCAGACGCCCACCATCATCGACGGCGGCATCGCGATCACCGAGGACACCGTCCCGATGACCGAGATCGCCGAATGCTTATGGCAATACGACATTCACCTCGCCGGCATCGATGTTGCTCAGGCGGGTCGGCGGGTGGCTCCGGGCACGGCCTATGCCGGCTCCTACGACCAGCTGATCGGGGTGAATCCGGCGGTGACAGCGCGGCGTACCTGGCTGGTGCTGCGGCTGCGGTTCGACCCCGGCGACGAGGGCATTCGCAACCGTGGCGGGGGTATCGAGGGTGCGGTCAAGGCGGCGGTGGCGGCGACGCGGCGGGTGGCCCGCCGGATGCGAGAGGCCAACTGCGCTGCGGCCGTGGCCGACGGCGCCGAACTGCGCGCCGCGCACGCCGCGCTGGGAGCCGGATTTGTGCCTGCCGACACCCAGATCGAGCGAGGCACGCTGGCCACGCCCAGCGGATTCGTCACGACCTACCGGTTGCACCCAGACGATCTGACCAACTTCAATCTGGGCGCATGGTGGGCCTACCGATGCGTGTCGACGACGGTGCTCATTCGGCTGACACCGGGTTCCCGGCGCGGCCAGCTTCATGTCCGCACGTGGGTGCGGCATGTATCCGCGTCCCGACCCAGCCGTACCGATCGTCGGCCCGGGCTGATCCGTCAGTACGGCGACCAGGCCGAAGCGCTAACTGCCACACTGCCTTTGGGGGCACACAGCTGGCGTGCCCAACGGCGCATTGTGTCCAGTCCCGCGCCGCCCGTCGTCGCCGCTGAATTGGCCGGCCTGCGGATCCCGGTGGGCGCCAGCGGACAGCTGATCGGCACCACCCCGACCGGCAATCCACTGTTGTTGCCACTGGCCGAACGGGGCATGCTGACAAGGATTTACGTCGATGCGCCGCTGTGGGTGGCCCAGCAGTTGGTGCTTCGGGCGTTGGCCGGCGGGGCCAGTGCCCGGGTCACGTCAAGCCGCCCCGAACAGTGGTGGCCGATGATCCGGCGGCTGGCCGAGCCACGTCGGCTTTGGCTGTCGCAGTCGGACAATCATCGCGCGGCCACCATCCAGGTCTGCGATCACGCTCCCATCAGCTACCCCAGCGGTGCTGAAACGTTGCTGATCCTCGGCTCCAACGGGCAGCCGGCCGACGCCGACATCGTCATGAGCCAGGACCGTCACACCGGCCAGGTGAAGATCAACGTCGGCGGCCGCAACCGGCCAATTACGTTGGCCGCCACCAAGGAAGAGACCCGCTACCTCGGCAGGCTCGACTGATTCTTAGCGGTCCTGACCGTTTTCGTCAATGATCCACGGTCGACGCGGGCGGTGATACTCGGCGATGACCTCACGTCGGCCCGTGTCGGACAACGACTCGGCGACGTGCGCGCTCATCTGCGGCACCGCGTTGGCGGCTGCCAGCACCGACAAGACCCAATTGTTATGGGGGGCAGCGTCGCGGGTGTCTCCGTCAAGCTCGTCGGCGTAGCCCGGCGGGGCGCAAATGCGTGCGGTGAGCCGGCCCTGGCCGGGTATGTGATAGGTGCGGTCGTCTTCGACGATGCTCACTCTGGCGTCGATGCGGTGAAGGGAGAGAAGCGATTTCAGGTGTTGCGCGAATTGGTCTCCGTCGCTGCCGCGCTGCAGGTGCCCGGTGTCGATGGACGGTGTGGTGAACAGTGCCGGCGCGCGCGGCACGATCAGCCGGCCAGTAACGGTGGTGGTGTTCTTGTGCGGAATCGGGTAAATGGTGACCGCCCCGGTCGGGTCGGCGGTGAAAGTGAAAACCCATTGACCGGGATCTGACGGTCGCGGAGTCATGGTGCCGAGACGGTGGAATTCGCGGTAGTGGTCTTCGGAAACCACCAGATCGGCCAAACCCAGCCAGTCAACGAGTTTGGTGATCAGCACCGTGGTCACCGCGCAAGCCTGGTCCGCGTCGGCTGCACCCGTGGTAAGCACCGCGCGCATCCCGACAACCTCGGCGGCGAAGACGTGAACGTCATCGATGGTGAACACGGGAGGTTGTCCGGGCTTGGGCCCGTAAACCGCGGGAGCGTCCGTCTCGGGAACCGCCATCAAGGCGATTTCCAGTGACGGGGATGGCTGCGGTATTCCATGGATTGAGTGCGACGCAATGGCCGGCGACGGGCCCTGTAGTAGGCGATCAGGTACACCAAGGCGAAGCTGCCGGCGGTGATAACTGACGCGACGCCGAAGGGAACGTATTGGCCGCGCGCAAAGCGGTAGTCCCAACTCGCGTCGCCGTAGCCGGCTACGGGGGAATACAGGATAAGTAACCCGGCGACCACGGCCGGGATTAACCAGCCGCTACGGCCAACCGCGAGGAAGTACACGTTGCCAGTTGCGATCACCGCCAGCCCGACGGTTGTCCACCACATCGTGGCAGGGGTGAGCATGCCGCTGTAGGAGTCGGGAGCCGGGTCGGACTGCGGGTCAGACGTATTCGCGTCTGCGGAGGTCAGGGCCTCCTCGGGGTCGGGTTGTCGCAAGCGCACGGTAACCGCGTAAACCTTGCCCCGCATTTTTATGTAGGGCGTGGTTGTATAGGCCACGAATGTCATTATGCCTAGAAGTAGTCCGGCAAGTACGCCAGCGCTCGTGGTTATGCCGATGAGGCCGGCGGCGCACACATGCACACGATCTCGTTCCGCTCGCCAGGTGTCTGACGGATCAGCTCAACAATCTCTCGCTCGCACAGCGATACTTCATGTTCGCCTTTCACCGTTCCACGCGCTTTTCTAGACTGAACTCTGAAACACGAAGTGCCCCAAACCCCCAGGTCGCGGAACCACAACTATGTCAGAAGAGCCTCACGGAGGGCGGTGAGTACTTTGCCATCGGTCTATCCAATCACGAAGACGTCAATAATGAGATTCAGGGAGCATTGGAGTCAGGCTGTAGGGAAACCAATAACTGAGTTGCAATGGTCCGAAGCTTGGCCCACCGCTCGTCCGACTGAAGACCTTCGAATGACCATTGTCCTTCGTCGTGGGCGCGCGACATCTCGTCCAATATCGTGTTGATGCGATCCGCGTAGACGCTCTGCTGCTCGCTTAGGGAAAGTCGATCGGGCACGTACAGTGAATCGAATTCAAGCGCCAACTCATCTATCCCGACACCAAGTTCGCGAACATATTGTTCCTGAACCGATGGTGAGGCTGCTAGTCGTCCAATCTGCGCCGCAAAGTTCTTTCGCCAATTGTCCACGTTCGAAGTCATCCGGGGATAACTCCTCCCAGGTCGGCCTGCGGGCCAACAACTCGCCAGTAGGGACCAGGTCCATGGTGCCCGCCACCAGGATGCCAACGAAGTTGAGGTCCCGTAGGGTTGCCTTGCGCGTTGTATTGACGGAATACCCAGCCCTGACCTGCTTGCTCATCGCCGCTACCGGTGCCCGAGGAAACGACGGCGGCCATCAGCGATCGCGTCCAACCCGCGAGCCCGAACGCGGCAGCGCGAGGACATACAGATGCGCGATGACGTGCGCGCCGGCGCTACTGACGAGATGGTTCAATGCCGTGGCTTGCTCACCCAGCGGATCGACCATCCACCCATAATCGCAGCCACCGCGGGACACAACCACGGGCATCTCAGCACCCGCCAAGACGACTTCGCGCCCCAGCCCCGATCTCCACGGTTTCCGCGAAGCGCTCGGCAAGTGCGGCAACGATTTCGATGAAACTCTGCCGGGTGGCAGGGGCGAGTTGGTCAGGCGCGTTGATGACCGCCCCGGTTCGCAGGTACGGATCGAACGGAACCTCGAGCACGGGCCGGCCATGGCTGGACAGCTGCTGCTGCCACTCGTTTCGCGTTCGTTTATCGGCGTGACCGTCAGAGTGATTGACCACGATGACCGTGTGGTCGAGCAGGTCGGTCATGCTGTTGGCATCCAGCCACTCGAGCTTCTGCGCGGCCGTCGACGCTCCGTCCACTCGAGGTGCAGCCACAATGATGAGCGCGTCCAGGTCGCGCAACACCTCCCGGGTGATGGGCAGATCTAACGCAGAACCGCAGTCGATGACCGAGATCGTGAAGTGGCGGTCCAGCCGCGCGGCCGCCTGCCGGTAGACGGCCGGTGTGAGCGCTGACCGGCGGTGTGACGCGGATTCCTCCCCAGCCAGGACAAACAGGCCGGCCGCGTTACAGCCCAGATGATTACAGGTGTCGACGAAGCTGCCGCCTGGCTCGGCGTCGGCCAGTTCCCAATACGAACCGCCGGCCGGGTCTATCCGGGCGCCCAGCTTGCCGAACCCAGGGTCGGCGTCGATGGCGACCACGCGGTCGGCTCGGCGCATTTCGGCGAAGATCGATCCCACACACGCTGCGACGGTGGTCTTTCCGACACCGCCTTTGCCGACGGCGCCGACTTTGTAGCGGCCGGTCAGCCGCGAACCGATCGCGGCTTCCAGAGCGGCTTCCCGATGTTCATCCGACGACGGGCCCGGATTCACCAACCCGAACGTGCATGCATAGATCGACCGCCGCCATCCGCGCTTAGGTGTCGCTTTACGTTTGGGTGCCGACCACCCGGCCATCAACTCCGCGAACACGTCGCCCGAGCCTGGCTCCAGCAGCGGGTCTAACCCGGCAGACCACCGGGACGCTTCACGAATCGGCTGGCCACTCCACCAGTCTCGGGGGCCGGAGTACCGGGCGGGCTCGACTGGTATCGGCTCCGTGTCGGCGTCGTCGTCGTTCTCGAAGGCCGTCGGGTCCGGCTCGCCACCGCTGCGCGGCCACTGGGGAAATCCTCCTGCGTCGCCACCGCTGCCCACCTAGGCGTCCCTTTTGATCGGCACCGCGCCAAGCTTGCGGTCGAAACTCGGCTTTTTGACCGGCTCGGGTGAGGCGCCCAGCACCGGCGAGGAGAATTCCTGGTCGCTGTCGAACTCCGACTCTTCGGGAGACAGTGTTTTGTCGCGGGCCTTGTCCCTTCCGCGGCCTGAGGCGCCGGCGCCGCCCATGTAGCCGGGCATCATGCCCGTCCCGCCCGCACCGGCCAGCCCGGCCGGCGCGGCGGAGGTGGTGGACGTCGGCACACCGCGCACAGCCGGCGCCGACGGCGCGGCGCCAACTCCGTTGCCCGGCGGTGTGCCAAGCGCCGCGCCACCGCCGATGCCGGCGGCCTTGACTCCGCCTCCGCCGCCTCCACCGCCGGCTTTTGTTTGCGGGTGGGGCGTCGTCTGGCTGGCCAAGGCGGCCAAATTGGCCGCATTGGGGTCGGATGTCTTGCCCGCCATTTGCCCGAATTGAGAGAACTGTTGCGCGATCTGTTCGGGGATCGACTGGATGGGTTGGAAAAGGCCTTGACCGAGCCCACCAAGCCCACTGGGGGCGCCGGTCATCGCCGACATGAGCGCGGACATCATCTCTTGGGGATCGCTGAGTTGCTTGAGGCCCTGGTTATTGGTCAGCCGGTCTTGCAAACTTCCGGGCGCGGGTCGGGCAGCCCCCTCCATGCGGGGTGGGCCTCCGGCTGCGATCTCTGGCGGCGCCCCGGGACCGGTGAATGGCGGAACCGCCGACTCGCCGCCGTCGTAGGCGCCCATCTCCTGGTTGGTGGTCGCGTTTTGCTGGGTGTACTCGTTCGTGTAATGGACCACTTCGGGAGTGCTCAATCCCCCGTCGCTCATGTTGCGCTGAATCGCGTCGAGCAGGCTCACTTTGGTCCCTAAGGCTTCCTCGGGGGTGGGGATGTTGTTGCTGACTCGACGCCAGTCCGCGGCGTGGGTGTTCCAATGCCCCCCGAGCTCGGAAGCTGCCGGACCCATCTCGCGGGCCCAGGACACAAAGTTCTGCAGCGCCGCGTGCACATTTTCCGCATCGGGCGACTGCCACCCGGTGCGCAGCGAACCCGACAGGCCCTCTAGCACGTCGGCGGCCTGGACCAAGCTCTGCCCGGTGTTTCGCCAGAAGTCCGCGGCGGCCAGGTGCGGACCGTCGCCGACACCGCCGTTGACCAACCTCGAGGTGTATTCGGCATCAACCACTCCGGGCGGCGCGGGAATGTCGGGCACGGGGAGGTCCGGGATGCTCGGCAGCGGGGGGAAAGCGGGGATCTGCGGAGCGCCGACGCCCCCTGGCGACTGTCCGTTGAACAGGGCCGCGTTGTCGGCTTCCTGGGCGATAAACGCAAAGGCACTGTTCAGGAGCTCAGCGGCTGCGCCAGCCAGGACCCAGGCGCCGGAGTCGAGCTTCTGAACCAGGTTCAACGCGCGGGCATTGAGTCGCCCATGGGCTTTCAGCGATGTCGGGTCCAGTGCGATCGGTGGGACCACCGTGGGCTCAGCCACCGACAGCATCTGCATCGCGACCGCATACAGCGACTCGGCAACTGCCAGCAGAAGCGGGAATTCGGCCTGGACGCTGGACCCCGTGCCGGTGGCGCTCACCGACTACAGGTCCCGCACGGTGTCGGTCAGATTGCGGCTGCTGAGACCTTCCTCCGTCCGATAGGAGCCCGAGCTGGCCACAATCGCGTCGCTGACCTGATGATGCGCCTCGGAATGGCTGGACGCGAACTGTGTCCGCGCCAGCTGGTACTCCTCCAGGGCCAGGGCCAGGGGCTCGGCCACAATCCCGTGCGTTCGGCGGAAGTCTGCCAGGAACCCTTCGCTACCCAACGGCCATTCCTGCCACTGCCCCGCGATCGATCGATGGTCTGCCGCATGCCCAGGAAGACGCGCCAAGTTGACGTGCATCTGATCGGACATGTCGACCCCTCCTCTATATGCGTCTATATGCGTCCATTGCGTCGTCGAAGGTGTGCCGAAAATGCTACCGGGCCGCCAACCCGCAAGCGACCGCCGTTCTGCAGCAGCTGATCGACCAACGTTCAATGGCTAATGCTGTTGGTGGGCCGGACCGGCATACTTGCGATGGCTGCGCCCAAACGTTGTCAGGGGAGGTGGGGGTTGGTTCATTCGTTCCCCATCCCTTTGGACCCGCCGTCGGTGCCCCCGCCGCCGGAGCCCACGCCGCCGGTGCCGGCGCTGCCGGGCTGGCAGGACATGCTGTCACCGCCCGGAACGACGGGCGGGCCGGGTACCGCCGCCCGAACAGACACCGGCGCCGGCGGTGTCGTCGACGCCTCCGGAGTCAACTCGCTGTTCGGGCACAACGACATCCAGCACGACATCGACACCCTGCGCCAGCAGCTCGTGGCAATGGGCATCGTGGCCTACACCCCCGAAGGCAAACAACAGATCCTGGCGCTCCTACAAGCCTTCCTCGCCGCCGCAGCAGGCCGCCTGGAAACCAGCGATGCCAACGTCAAAGCCTACGTCGCCCAGGTCCAGCGCGTCGTCGACGAGCTGACCGGCCACAAGCCCGCGCCGAAGCCGCAGGCACCGCCCGAGGAGGCTGCCAGCGGCACCGGCGGTGTGCCGGGCACGCTGGGCCTGCCTAACTACAATCCCGGCACTTTGTCGCTGGACGAGACTCGCGCGGTGTATACGCAAGGCGAGCTGCGTATGCGCCAGCTCAACGACCAACTCACCCGGCAAGGCGTGAGCGCTGAAGAACGCGCGAGAATCATGTTCGATCAGCGCAATGCGCTACGCACCTGGACGCGTGAGCTGATGAGCGACCGCGGACTCGCGGATCAGCTGAATACGACTGACCGGAATCTGACCTGGGATCAGCTTCTCGCCAAACTCCAAGCACGAGGGCATACCGGCGATGACCTCTACAACGCGATCGTTGAAAGCTCTACCCGCAGTCGCGCGAGCGTGAACGACGCGCTGGGAATCGACCCCGAACACCCGCCTCCGCTGCCACCGGTGCACCCCTTACCGCCGCCCTTACCGCCCCCAGCCGGCGGTCCGGGAACGGCGCCGATCATCAGCGCTCCGCCCAATCTGCCGTCGATAGGCGATCATCCGCCGACTCCTCCCGTACCACCCACAGTGTTGGGCCACCCGCCGGTGACGGCGCCCCCACCACTTGTGCTCGATCACCCACCGCTACCGCCGTGGCTGGCGGATCCGTCACCACCTGGCTTTCACGTGTCGCCAAACCAACCCCCGCCTATCTTCGGTTGGGATGTTCCAGATCCACCAGCCCCGGTTGTGCCGATGTCGCCACCATCGGGCCCAACAGTCACCTTCCCGCAGCCTCCACCGATATCTGACGGTGCCAAAGTGGGCGGCTTTTTGGTCGGGGTCGGAGCCGTAGGCGCGTGGATTTTCTCTCACCTGGGTGAGCTGGCTCATCCCTTGGGCCCATGACCCCGTCAGCACCCGAACATCCCGACGAGTGGCACCGATTGGCGTCGGCGTCGTCGCTGGTTGATGTCGTGGCAAGCCATGTCACGGATCTGGTTCAGGTTTCCGCCGAGGACCTGCCGCAGTGGCTGACGAACCTAGGTGTGCCGACGGGCTGGCGCCTCGCCCGCTTGGAAGGCGAAGGCGTGCAGCCGTCGCGAATCGCAGTGTGCACCGCGGAATCCGGCGCCGGGTATGCATCCGAAACCATTAGCCTGTACAGCTTCACCGGTATCCCGGCAGCTGACGTCGTACAACGGCGGTCCGACTGCACGTTACGTGACCTCGACGCGGAGAACATCATCACTCGAGCTCTGATGACACCCACCATCCCCGGTGCGACGGCGGTGCGCAGCAGCGGTCACTTCAACACCGGCGGGCGGTCGGTGTGGGCTCAGTACAGCACCTACGTCGCCGGCAGCAATGTCTCGGGCAGCGGCCGTCTGATTTACCACAGCGTGTTCGCCGGCTCGGACACTCGCGACGCCTTGAGTAACGACATTGAGCAGCTCAGCAACGCGGTGCACCACGCGTTTCTGAGCTCAACGACGGATGCGAACGAGATCTAGTTGACTGCGGCAACCAGCGAGCACGCCCGCCTAAAATCGCAACATGCCCCGTGCGGAAGGACCACCAATGGACCGCCCCGTGATTGACAAGACGACGCGGCCACACTGGCTGCGCACTGGATACAAGTTTTTTCCCTATGCCGCGCAGCAGTCCGGCCACTGGTGGGTGCTGCGGCTCAACCACGGATTCCCCGAGCACGACCTCTACACGTTGTTTGTCGACGGACAAGCTGTCGCCGACGTCACCGGCAATCCCGACGATCCATCTCCACTGGTCGCCAGCGTTGCTTCACTCAAGCCATCCGACCACGCCGCCGGCGAGCCGGAACTTGACGCCAGTACGGCTGCGACGGTGGTGAACACGGTTTCGCGCTATGCCAACTACGGCAGCGAACACGACGACCCGTGCATCTTCTGCTCCGACGACTACGACGGAATGGCCCGCGTCTAGGCGATGCGACGACACTTCATAAACGTGTCAGGAGGGTAGTGGGTTGACTCATTCGTTCCCAATACCGTTAGAACCGGCGCCGACGCCCCCGCCCGTCCCCACGCCGCCGGTGCCGGCGCTGCCGGGCTGGCAGGACATGCTGTCACCGCCCGGAACGACGGGCGGACCGGGTACCGCCGCCCGGACAGACACCGGCGCCGGCGGCGTCGTCGACGCCTCCGGAGTCAACTCGCTGTTCGGGCACAACGACATCCAGCACGACATCGACACCCTGCGCCAGCAGCTCGTGGCAATGGGTATCGCGGCCTACACCCCCGAAGGCAAACAACAGATCCTGGCGCTCCTACAAGCCTTCCTCGCCGCCGCAGCAGGCCGCCTGGAAACCAGCGATGCCAACGTCAAAGCCTACGTCGCCCAGGTCCAGCGCGTCGTCGACGAGCTGACCGGCCACAAGCCCCCGCCAAAGCCGCAAGCCCCGCCCGAACCGCCGCCGCCACCACCCTCCCCCGAGGAGTCGGCCAGCCGCTACGACCGGATACAACGCGCCGCCGACCAGGCCCTGGTCGACAAAGCCCACGCCGAGGGCAGGGACTCCTACTTGCCCAGCATGGAAGGTCAGCCCGGGTATATGACTCGGGCGGAGTCCGACGCGGCGGCGCGATTGCGCGATTACAACACCATCACCAACCCGAACAGCCACATCGCGATACACGGCGGTGAGGAAGCGCGCAAATACGCCGGTGAACGTCTCAATGACTACAACACGTCCAGGTTCATCGGTCCGTTGCCCGTTGACCGCGTCATGGGTGGCGATGCGCGATCCCAAGCATTGGCGCGGATGCGGCTGCAGCACGACCTGGAAAATGGCAACCTCTCCTGGCACCAACAGTTCACGCTGCCCGATGATGCGACGCCACTCGTGGATTCGATCCAGGCAAACGACCGGGCCAATGTCATCGCCGGACTGAAAAACGAGTTGCAGCGGCTGGGCATGTCGCCGGATGCGGTCAACCAAGTCGTGGAAAGTTATCAGCACGGCATAGTGCCGCCATTCGAATACCTGGACGTCATCGAAGCCGGCGGTAAACCTTTTGGTGCTGGCGAGTACGCGCTTGACCATGCCAGTGACCTGCTGGATCACGGCAGACACTGGAAACCCGAGGTCGGGGCGTACAGCCTCGGCGACATCGAGATCCTGAAAAAGACCGCGAAGGGCATGGGCGCTATCGGCACGGCGGTCGATCTCGGAACTGCCGCGTACGAGCTGTTAGAGGGAAGGGATCCCGGAGAACTCCTGGCAAAGGCGGCCGGCGGGTGGGTAGGAATGGAGACCCTGGGTTGGCTGGGATTCGAGGGCGGTGCCGCCGTCGGCGGTCCACCCGGGGCGTTCATCGGGGCGCTCGTCTTGGGCTCGTTGGGGGCGCTCGGCGGTGACGCCGGCGGAAAATGGGTGTATCAGTGGGCAACGCATTAGTTAGCACCGTCAACGCGATGTCTGTGGCGTCGCCCTTGGAGCCGCTGTCGCCGCCTCATCCGCTGTACCGATTGATTTTGTTCGGGTTGGCCGGGTTGTGCCTCGCGCTGGCGGTGTTGCCGCCGTTTTTCGTCGACCGGGGTATCAGTTGGCGACGGCGTCTTTATTGGAGCGGTTTTCTCGCCGCGGGCGTGCTCGTTGCCCTCGGCTGCTTGCCCAACTGGAAGGTCGGTGTGGCCTTTGCCGTGCTCGACCTGGCGCTGGCGACGGGCACCGCGTACATGAATGGGCCCTACCTCAAAATCCGCGGCAAGGTCTACGCGTTCTACCTGCAAGACAGCGAGGCCGAGCGGGAGGGCGGCGACGGTCCCGACCACGACCCCTTCCCCGATTCCTATGGTGGTTTGGCCACGGCCCGCAAAGCATGGTGGATGAATGCTTTCGCCGCGGCGTTTGGCGTTGCCTGTCTGGTCGTCACAATCCACGCCACCGACAGGCCGTGGTTCATGTATCCGGTCGTTGCGGCCGCTCTGGTGATCATGCCCTTCGTAGTCGGCTACGGGGACGCGAGTTGGAGCTATCCCGTGGCCCGTGGGCAGCGTCTGCAGTTCGCCGTCATCGCCGTCATCACCTTGGGCGCCTTCGCCGTTGTCTACCTGTTGGGATATACGGCGGGGAGGCGCTGGCCGTTACGGCGTAGCCAGTCGATGGAATACCGCGCCCACCCCCGACATCAGCGAGCGCAGGACCGCTAAGGGCGGGGCCGGATAAGACCGAAGTTTCAGACGTCGGGGTCTTCGTCGATGCGTCGCTGTAGCCCTGCAACGTCTTCGGTGGTCGGTAGGCCACGTTGATCCAAAAGAGTGCGGGAGACACCCCAACTCAGTTGGCGTTCACGAAGATCGGCCATGGCTCGCTGGTGCGCGAGGTTGGCCACCGCTACGATCGCGGCGGCCAGTGCCTGCTCGCTGCGGCGCCGCACGGCTTCGGTGAGTTGCAGATCGACGAACCCGTAGTGGCTGTAGGTCACGACGATTGACTGATCGCGGTTGTAGCCGACGAAAAGGTCTGGCTCGTCCTCGGTTTCGTCGGGTGCGGCTTCGAATGCGCTCGGGCTCAAGTCAATGGCGTTTCGTGCAGAGCACTGGGTGTCGCCGCGTCAGGTCGCGAGTTGCTGGGTGGTCTGTTGATACGACTCACCAGCATCTCCGCTCCAGTGACTCGCGACGGCCCGAGCCACACCTTTGATCTCGGTTTGGATGCTGCGGGCGCGACCGGCGGCATCGGTGTAGAAGGTGCCGCTGGTCGGCGTTTGACCGGTTCCGTGCGCGTCGCGCATCTGCGCCATGCTGGTGAAGGTTTGGCGGATCGCCGCGTCCAGGGCGGGATCGCCGAAAGTCGGGTAGGTCTCGGAACTTTTCATAGTCTGCTCCAACGCTCGTGGCTGCCATCTGAGCTGGTTGCGTCGCCGGTGCGTACCGGCACGCGATTTTGGGGTGAAGGCTCATCGTATCCGGTTGACGATCTTTATACCCCGGGCTCGGTGGCTGTGCAGTACCGATCGCACGCTTCTCTGGTGACCGCCGGGATTCGCGCCGTTGCATTTGTTGGCGCCGGTGGCTGTGTGGCTGGGCGGCTGCGATTATGGGTTGATGGTCGATCCCCGGGGTGCGCACGCCACGGGCTTCCGGCCCGGATATCAACGCGCGCATCGACGCCGTTGACGCGGCTTCTGCGGCTGGAACTAAGGCGTGTGCCTTCTAGCATTACAGACGAGCGCTGCGCTTATGTCGGCTCGCCGAGGCCGGTGACAACGGATCCGGATCGGACTCGCGCGCATGGCCCAGACCGGCGTTAAGGTCCGCACGACGCCCCACGAATGGATCTGCGTGGTACTACCGACCGACCGCTGCGATAATTTCTGAATAAGGGAGGTGCCAGTGGGGACGGATCCGGATCAGATTTGGGCGCACGACGCGCCCCCGCCAGTCATGCCTTCCACAGGGCAGCCGAGTGCTGCTGACTCACCGACTCCCCCGACACACTTCCCGCCGACCGTGGAAGGCAGCGGCCCTCCTGGCCCTGGACCGCGTCGCCGCCGCTTCCTCCCCTGGATCGTCGGCGCCGTGGTGCTGGCAGCAGTAGCGGCTGCCGGCGTGGGCGGTTGGGCACTACGAGGCGCGAGCACGACGACCCCAGCGGCACCTACGTCATCAGCGATATCTGCGTCGACTTCGCCCACCCGGGCAGTCGGAGCACTATCTGCGGAGCAGGCTAAGGCACAAACGTGCGGTGCATACAAGAGTTTGGGCTTGCAGTGGTCAGCCGCGTTCAAGAAGTGGCTTGCGGCACTCCCGCAGCCTTGGTCCTGGAATGACCCGCAAGTGAAGTCGGCGACAGCCGAGTTCGATGCGACGGCGACTCAGGTGGCGGCGCAACTCGCCCAGCTCACTGATCCAAATGCCCCCGCTGACATCGTCAACGCCGTGCGCGATGTGCGACTCAAGATCATTGACCTTGCCGCGAGTCATGGCCAGACCGCCACGGAGGCGGAGACAAACGCCAAGATCGACGAAGTCGATGCCGCGATGTCCACCGCCAACAAGGCTTGCGGCCTCAGCTGAGGGACTGGCCAATGGCAGCAGTTACGTCTGGTAAACCGGCCGGCAAATACGCCGAGCGCATGTTGACCGGCGCGTGGACGGAGTCTGATCCCGGCGATTTGTATGCCCATCAGGAGCGTTGGCGGAATTTGCGGGAAACTGCTGCGGACGAATTCCATCAACTGCGGGACAACGCCACACAGCTGCGGCAAGCGCTCAGAGGCGACGGGTTTGACGCGCTTCACCGGGAACGCGAACTCGTCGCCCGAAACTTCGACATGTTGGCCGAAACGCGTAGCGACGCGTCGCGGATCTTGGAACACGCGGCCACCGCGTCCGACGCGCTGCGTAAGTCGATGGCGAACACCGTCCGACTCGTCGAGCAAGAGATCAACACCATCGAGAGCAACCCGCTTCTCGACGAATCTGAGAAAGAGGCATTGATCAACGCTTTGGTCGAAGCTACCAACGTAGCGTTGATCCAGCAAAACGCAGAAGCCGCAACTGCTTTCGCGAGTGAGGTTGGCACGCACATCGGCTATGCGTCATCGCTGCCCTGGCACGTTTCAACTGCCGATCAGTCTCCACATACGTCACCTGCTTCAACCAACGGCAACCAAATGCTTGGCAACGGCTGGAAGACGGCTCCTCCCACAGGCATCGACGGCGGGAGCCCAGGTGGTTCTGGTCCTGGTACGGGGGGCGGACACGCGAACGGGCAGATACCCGGCCAAACCACGAGCACACCACCAGGAGCGAACGGTCAGACGCATGGTCTGATACCCGGCCAAGGCAACGACGGCCTACCAAACGCCAAACTTCCTGCCGGGCAACCCAACACCCAGGTGCCCGGTGTTGAATCCGTTGTTCCCGGAATCGGGCAAGGCGTCATGCCCGCCCAAATACCGAGCGGACCTCTTGGACTTTCGGGACTTGGCGGCGGAGCGGGCCCTGGCTTAGCTTCACCCGCCGGTGGTCTGAGCGGTCTGGGCACGGGCGGTTTGGGATTAGGGTCGCCGGCCCAGGGATTGTTGGCCTCCGGCGCGACGAATCCGCTGCTGGGCACCGCGGCTTCACCGGCTGCGTCTTCAGCGGCGTTGAATCCACTGTCGGCCGCCGCGGCGCCGGCGTCAGCGCTGGGTTCCGGTGCGGCCGCCGCACCGAACGCGGCTGCGGCGATTCCACCGCAAGCCCCGCCCCCAGTCCAGGCTGTTCCCGCTGCACCGACCTCGCCGGTAGTGCCGGCAGGCATGCCGTCGTCGATGCCTCCGCCGCTCAGCGCGCAGCCGCCCGCCGCCGCGGCCCCGCTCGCCGGCGGGCCGCTGGCACCAGCCCCGCCGTTGACTGGTCCGCCGCCAAGTCCTCCGGCCGCTGTCGGCCCGGCGGGCCCCCTGGCGCCGGCGGTTCCACCGCCCGGTGCGGCGGCCCCTCCCGGCCCGTTGCATACGCCCTTGCCGCCGGTCGGCACGCCGGTCACCCGCGACGGTCTGGTCGAGCGGGCCGAAGATCCCGATATCGTCCGGGCCCGGACGCTGATCTGGGAGCTCAGCTGGACCGGGCGCCGTTACCCGGCGCTGGATTGGGCCATCGGCCTGCATCGGGCCAGCGGCGTCGACGGGCCGACGAAGTTCTTCATCACCAGTTCGGAAGGCGAGAGCTACATCCCGCAGCATGTCCATCTGCCGTCGGACCCGATCTTGACCCCGATCTTTTTGGATAGAGAGTTCGCGCATCGTGCGTGGCGCGAAACTCAGCAGGGCTGGGTGGATCCGGCGCGCATCGTCATTGCCCACCACTTCCTGCGGCAGCAGGCGTTCGGGCGTCCGGTGCTGCACGCGATCGTGTCGTCGCGCGAAATCGTCGGTCTGGACCACATGCTTCCGCCCGGGGTGGAGCTGGATGTCGCGGACCCGAACAAAAACCCCTTCATGGACCCCGCCAAAGCACTGGAAATACCGCCCCTCATTCCGGGCAGGGCGCATCGGCTTGGGATCGTCTCCCCCAGCTTGTATTCAGTGGTGCAGCGGGTGCCCGAATCCGAACGTTGGTCCACCAGCGTCGATTTGGCCGCCGATGCGGCAACAGCCACCAACCAGCGCCAGGTCCGTACCGGGTTGATTGTGCGTGACATGCCTGCCCCGGCGACGGTGGATCCCAATGCGGCAGTGTTGAACTCGGTTCTCGACCAGCTTCGGCAACCCGGCGGCGAGGTCAGCGCGGCGGTATGGGCGCAGCTGCAGACCGCGTACTGGACAACTGTGATGCATGCGCAGGGACGCAGGCACACGCCGCAGGACCTCACCGACGACACCGGCTACATCGACGCTTACCGACGGGCCCGCGCATACGAGGCGACGTGGCTGTTGAACGCTCCGCCGGGGCGGCTTACGGCGAATTGGTTGGCCGATGTCGCCTATGCGCACCTCTGCGCGACGGACGACGCGCAGCGCACGCGCGACACGCTGGTGCAGCGCATCTAGATGTCCTGAGTCATTACGGGCGCGTCGACCGTGGGGGATATGCACGCGCTTTAGGCACTTTTCGTCCATATCACCCACGTTCGGCGAGTGAGGCGAGCACGGCGCCAGAATCAACGACTCAGCGCATCTAGGCGCCGCCGCCGGACCGCGACGAGGGAATCCTTTTGGTTACCCGGGTTTGGTATCGCACAATGATGCCCCGTGGGCCAGGTTATAGAAGCAGCTTATTTCTCGGCACAGGGGGATTTCATGACGTCGGCCGGCTTCGTGGGCCTAGAGGCCATCATTGCCGCAATCATCGTCGGTTGCGCGGTGCTCTATGTGGCCCGGCGGGCGGCCGCGCAGCGAGAGCGCCATCACCGGGAAATACGGGAGGGTGAACAGCACTCCGCGGCGGTCACGCGATGCTGGGACCAGCTGAAATGGGTGGTGAACTCGGTCGGCCTGGAACCGGCGGCCACCGACACCTACGTTGCGAACATGGGGTTCGGCCCCGAGCTGGCCGAGCAGATTCTGCACGGTCTGCTGGCCGATGCCGAAGCACTCGACGATCACACCCTGACCAAGGCGGTGTCGGCGTATCTCAACCAGCTGGCATTGGTACTCGCCCAGCACGGTGGTTCCTTCGCACAGCCGCAAACGCAGCCGCAGCCGCAACCTGTGACGAAACCGTCAGGAGATCGACAGCCCGCGTCGCGCAGGTCAGACAAGCAAGAGGCCAAGCACGCCATGGCCGGCGACAGCGAGAAGCCGGCTGCGCGCGCGTCGACGCCGAAGGCCAGAGAAGGGCAACCGCAGTGAGCACGCTGGACCAGCACATCGCCGACCTCGACCTGGAGACCTGGGCCGGCCAGACCAAGCGCGTAGCGATGAGCGCGGTGGCCAACGCCAAGCGGCTCGGCACACCGCCACCGCCGGATCTGGAAGCGCTTGCCGCGATGAGTGAGCGCGAAATCATCGAGCACCGACTCCGCAACGGACCCGCGCAGAGGCGGCCGTCGCTGCCGCTGCAACTGGTCGAAGCCGATCGGCGTCGCGCCGAAGCCCAGCGCCGTGAGCAGGTCGCTCATCAGGACAAGAAGGATGCCGACGCGGCGGCGGCTGCCGCTCGCGCCGAGGCCGCCGAATCCGCTCGAGGCGCTGAGGAAGCACGCGAACGGGCCCGCGCCACCGAAGCGCGCGCCGCGCAACGCGACGTCGAGCGGGCGGCTGAGCGCGCGGCGGATCAAGAACTTATTGGGCAACTGCGAAATCAACTGGCACAAGTGCGCGCGGACGCCGCAGCAGAGGTCGCGGCCGCCAAACAGCAGGTCGCCGACGCCGAGGCGCGCGCCGACCAACGCGCAACCGAACGGACCGCCGAACGCACGGCCGCCCAACAAGCCATCGACGCGCTGCGCGCCCAGCTCGAACAGGTCCAGGCCGACGCCGCAGCCGCCGTCGCCGCAGCACAGCAACAAGCCGCCGACGCCGACGCGCGCGCCCAACAACGAACCGACGAACGCATCGCCGAACGAGCCGCCGCCCAAAAAGCCATCGACGCGCTGCGCGACGATCTCGAAAAAGCCCACGCCGAGGCCGCCGCGGCCGCCGCGCGCGCCCAGCAACGCATCGACGAACGCGCCACCGAACGGGCCGCCGCCCAGCGAGCGATCGATCACTTGCGCGCCGAACTCGAACAAGTGCAAGGCGACACTGCGGCCACCGTCGCCGCGGCACACCAACAAGCAGCGGACGCCGACGCGCGCGCCGGCCAACGCACCGCCGAACGCATCGCCGAACGCGCCGCTTCCCAGAAAGTCGTCGACGCGCTGCGCGGCGAAGTTGAAAAAGTCCGCGCCGAGGCCGCTGCGGCCGCCGCACACGCCAAACAACGCGCCGACGAACGCACCACCGAACGCGCGTCCGCCCAAGAAGCCATCGACGCGCTACGCGCCGAACTCGAACAAGTCCGAGCTGACGCCGCGGCAGCTGTGGCTGCGGCCGAACAACAAGCCGCCGATGCCGACGCACGCGCCCAGCAACGCACCGATGAACGCGTCGCCGAGCGCACCGCTGCCCAGAAAGCCGTCGACGCACTGCGGGCCGAACTGCAAAAAGTCCAGGCCGACGCCGCCGCGGCTGCCGCACACGCGCAACAACGCGCCGACGAACGCACCACCGAACGCACCACCGCCCAACAGGCCATCGACGCGCTGCGCGCGGAGCTCGAACAAGTCCAAGCCGACGCCGCAGCCGCCGTCGCCGCAGCCCAACGACAGGCCACCGACGCCGACGCACGCGCCCAACTACGCATCGACGAACGGGTCGCCGAACGCGCTGCCGCCCAGAAAGCCCTTGGCGCACTCCACGGCGAGCTGGAACAGGTTCGCGCCGATGCCGCCGGCGAGATCGCGGCTGCCAGACAGCAAACGGCCGAGGCTGAGGCGCGGGCGGAGCAGCGGGCGGTCGAGGTTACCCGGGTCCGTGCCGAGGCTCAGGCGTTTGTCGACGACGCGGCTCGGCTGCGTGATCACGCTCGAGGTGAGGCTGAGGATGCTCGCCGTCAGGCGAAGGCCGCCAGCGCGGCGGCGTCGCGGCTGTTGAGCATTCCGATCGCACCGTCGGAGGTGCGCGCGGAGGCCAGGCACATCGAGAACGCCCTGACGGTGTTGCATCAGGTCGGTTATGTGCTGGAAGTCGGCATGACCGAGGAGGTCGAGTCGCAGATTCCGCTGGATCTGGAGATGGTGCGCAGTCTGGTGTGGACCGTTCAGGGGCAGGCCCGCGACCTGCCCCGGGATCTGAGCGAACTGCCGACGCGATTTGGCGAACCGGCTGAGGCTGAGGCGGCCGCGGGATACGCCCGGACCGCGGTCGGTGCCTACCGGGCTTTCCTGCAGCGCATCGAGTACGCGGTTCAGGGACTGCGGCAGCGGGACAGCGGTCCGGACGCCGAGGTGGTGGAGGCGATCACGAGGATGCTTGCCGACCCGGCCGTGCGGGAGCTGCGAGGGTTGACGCAGTGATGCCCGGCGAACTCGGCTTTCTTTCCGAAACGGGACTCTTTTAGCGTGTGGTCATGACGAATCCGGAGCCACCGGAAGCGCCGCGGAACCCGGCGGGCACCAGCGCGCGCGAGACGGGCGTGCGGAGGATGCTTGCCCGTACCTGGACGAACCGCGTGCAGGTGTCTGGGTGGCGGTTCATGTTCCATCGGTTGGAACACGCGTTGGTCCGGCACGACACCCAGATGCTGCACGACCCGATGCGGGCGACGTCGCGGGCGTTCACCGTCGGACTGATCTTGGCGATCGTGGTGGCAGCCGGCGCGGTCGTCATCTCGTTCCTGTCGCCTCAGGCCAAGCTGGGTGACGCCGAAATCGTGGCCGACAAGGACACCGGGGCCCTGTATGTGCGGATCAACAACGTGCTGCACCCGGTGCTCAATTTGACGTCGGCGCGGTTGATTACCGGCAGTCCGCGAAACCCGGTGTTCGTGAAGCCGTCGGAGTTGGTGACGCTGCCGCGCGGACCACTGGTGGGTATCCCGGGGGCGCCGGCGCGGACCCCGAATCCGGGCAGCGACACCGAGTCGCACTGGACGGTGTGCGACAACACCACGCCCGCGGGAAACACGACGGTCACGGTGATCGCGGCTCGGCCGACGCTCAGCGATGCGGTCGGGCCGCTGGCGGCCGGGTCGGCGATCCTGACGAGCTACGGCGGCCAGACGTTTCTGGTCTACAACAACCAGCGCACCCCGATTAACTTGCAGGACAAAGCGGTTGCGTTAGCTGTCGGGATCGATTCCTCGGCGCCGTCGCCGCTGCCGATGAGCCGCGCGTTGCATGACGCGTTGAAAGGGACTCCGCCGTTGGTGGTTCCGACGATCCCGGCCGCCGGGACGCCCTCTAACTGGAAACTCGATTCGTCGGTGGTCACCGGATCGGTGATCAAGGTGCGCCCGGTCGACGGCGGCCAAGACGTGTTCTACGTGGTGCTCACCGACGGCGTGCAGCGCATCAGCCAGGTGACCGCGGCGATCATCCGCAACGCCGACCCGCGTAACCCTCCCCCGCCAATAGAGGTGGCGCCCAACGCATTGTTGTCGATCCCGCAGAGTCGCGCGCTGAGCGTTGACTTCTATCCGGACAAACCGCTCAAGCTGGTGGATCCGGTGGCCGCACCGGTGACATGCTTGTCGTGGACCCAGTCCCGTGATGAGGCAAAGTCCCGTACGCAAGTCTTGACCGGGCGATCGCTGCCGTTGGCCGATACCGCCCATCCCGTCTCGGTGGTCACCGCCAATCCGAATAAGGGCACCGCCAATAACGTCTACCTGCCGCCCGGCACTGGCCAACTGGTGCAGATTGCCGGGGGAACTCCGGCGGCGGTCACCGGGGAAGCGATGTGGTACATCGCGGATACCGGGGTGCGATACGGCTTGGTGACCAATCCGCAGAATCCCAAGGAGGATCCACAAGTGGCGTTGGGAGTTACCGCGCGTCCGCTGCCCGCACCGTGGAGCATTGTCAGCTTGTTGCCGGCCGGGCCGGCGCTGTCGAAGGCCGATGCGTTGATTTCACATGACTCGCTGCCGCTGGATCCCCATCCCGGGGTTATAGCCACACATTCGCCGGCGGCCGGAGCACCTACGGGTGGAGGCTGAAATGCTTAGTAGCACAATCACTTTGACAGCCGGGCGGGGATGGTCGGCGTGAGCGCAACGACAGGATTTGTGCGGCCCGATCGCGTCGAACCCGTCGACGAAGAGGGCAATCCGCTGGCCAAGGGCCGTCAGATGCCCGGCGGAAAACACGAGCTGGCCCCGCCGCCAGAGCTCCGGAAGAAACCACCGGTGCCGATGATGCAACTGATCTTGCCGGTGGTGGTGGTGTTGATGCTCATCGGCATGGTGGTCATCATGGTCACCTCCGGGGGCGGGCTCGGGGCGGGACGCTTCAGTCCCTGGTACTTGATGTTTCCGGTCTTCATGTTGATGAGCGTCATGACCATGGCCGGTCACAGTGTCGGCGGCGGCACGTCGATTGCTGAGATCAACGAGGACCGCAAGGAGTACCTGCGATACCTGGGTATACAACGCCGCCGCGTGCAGAACACGGCCAAACTGCAGCATTCGGTGCTCAGTTGGGACCATCCGTCCGCGGAAGTGTTGCCGTCGTTAGCGGGTTCGGCGCGGATGTGGGAGCGCCAACGAGATCACCCTCAGTTCGGCAGGGTGAGGCTCGGGTTGGGAACCCAGAAATTGGCGACCGACCTGAAACCACCTGAAGCCGCCCCGGTCGACGATCTCGAGCCGGTATCCGCACGATTTCTGAAACGGTTCGTCGACACCCACAAGACGCAGTCAGGGATGCCGTTGGCGATCCAGCTGACCCACTACCCGTTTATCACCTTGACCGACGCGTCCGAGGGCGCCGATTCCACGGCACTGGTACGGGCGTTGATCTGCCAGTTGGCCACCTTCCACGGACCCGACGATCTGATGATCGCGGTGATCAGCGAGGATCCCGACAGCGAGGCGTGGGGGTGGGTCAAATGGCTGCCGCACAACCAGCATCCGAGCGCGGAAGACGCGCTGGGCAGCGCGCGCATGGTGTATCCGGATGTTCCGACCGCCCGGGAGGCTCTCGAAGGACCGCTGTTGAGCAAGCGGGGCACCCACAGCAAGGACACCCCGTCAGACAAGCCGCACTTGTTGATCGTGTCGGATCGGCCGGAGGCGATGACGCCGGCGGCCAACTTGATCGGGCGCGACGGCGTCGAAGCGGTCACCCTGCTTGATCTTCGGCCGGGGTCGGCGTCGGACATGTTGAAGGCGCCGTTTCCGCTGAGCATCGACGACGGCCTGCTCTATGCACCCGACGACCGGAACAAGCTGACCAAATTCGCTGCACCGGACAAGGTTTCGGTCCAGTTCGCTTCCGACCTGGCACGCATGCTCTCGCGCTACCGGGCGGCAAGTGAGATGGACATCATCGAGCGGCAGGTTACCCGTCGGGTCGCCAAGGGTGGCCTGTTAGGTCATCTCGGGATCGTCGATCCAGCAATGGTTGATCCGGCATTACTGCAGCGGCCCCAGACCATGCGGGAGTTCATGCGCGTGGCCATCGGGGTCACCCCTGCCGATGAGCTGCTGTGGCTGGACATGAAGGAGACGGGTCAACAGGGCACTGGGCCGCACGGCATCCTGATCGGTGCGACCGGGTCCGGCAAGTCGGAGTTGTTGCGCACCTTGGTGATTTCACTGGCGTTGACCCATTCCAGCGAGCGGCTGAACATGCTGCTGGTCGACTACAAGGGTGGTGCGGCGTTCCTGGGATTTGAGGCTCTTCCCCACGTGCCGGCGATCCTGACCAACATGGAAGCCGAGTTCCATCTCGTCGAACGCTTGGACGTGGCGATCCGCGGCGAGATCAACCGGCGCCAGGAGATTTTCCGCGCCGCGGCGCTGCGCCCTGACGTGCTGACCACCGTGCCCAACATCCACATCTACAACGAGATCCGGGCCTCAGGCGTGGATTTGGATCCGCTGCCGGCCTTGTTCATTGTGGTTGACGAGTTTTCCGCGCTGCTGGAAGCGAATCCCGACTTCGCGAAGCTTTTCGCATTGATCGGCCAGCAGGGCCGGTCGATGGGTATTTATCTGTTGCTGGCCAGTCAGGAACTACGTTCGGGTCGCATCGCTCAGGTCCAGGCCCACCTGTCCTATTCGATGGCGTTGCGCACCAACAATGTTCACGAATCCCGCGACGTGTTGGGTACCGGCGACGCGGCTGAGCTGCCGGAGACGCCGGGCTCGGCCTACATCAAAACAGTCAGCGGCGAATTGGCGCGATTCCGGTCGTTTTTCACCGGCGACGCCTATGTACCGCCGAAACGCTCTGCGGCTGCGCCCGTTACGACGGCGGTAACCGCCCCTAACCGCCCGCGGCCCCGGTTGTTCACCGCAGCCGCGGTGCCCTCGGAGGCCGAGCGCTCGGCCGCCGTGGATCCGTCCGTCAGGGGCAATGGGCACGCCCCGGCCACCGTCGACGGCGGTCCGAATGGCGCTGTCGCCGCCTTGCCTACGCCACTGGCCGATGGTGCGGTGACGGGTGTGCCAGTCGCCGCGGCGGCTCCGACCGGTGGCACCGCAACGCCGCTGACGGGAATCAACGTGAAGACGGTGGCGCAGGTGCTCGTGGACCGTCTGGCCGGCCATGGCATGAACGCCCATCGTATTTGGCTGCCCCCGCTGGACTACTCGCACACTCTGCATGATCTGCTGACCGACCCCGATCTGTATTGGTCCGCACAGCCGGGGGCGTTGAAGATTCCGATCGGCATCATCGACACCCCGTACTATCAACGCCGCGACGCGTTGGTCCTAGACCTGATGGCCGACAACGCCGCCGTCATCGGCAGTAGCCCAAGTGGACGTTCCACGATGTTGCAGACGATGATCATGTCGGCGGCTGTCACCCACAGCAGCAGTGAGATCCAGTTCTATTGCCTCGATTTCAGCAACGGCAAGCTGGTCGCGCTGTCGGATCTGGCGCACGTCGGGTCGGTAGCCACCCGAAATGAGCGAGCCAAAGTGTCGCGCACCATCGCCGAGATGACCGCTATCGTGCGTCGCCGCGAGAAGTTGTTCTTCGAGCACAACATCACCGGTATCGCGGACTTCCGCAGGCGCAAAGCGCAAAACGATCCGGCGCTGAAATCGGACCGCCACGGCGATGTGGTACTGGTGATCGACGGATGGACCACCATCACCAAAGATGAGTCAGCCGACCTTGATCACCTTGAGAGCCCTGTGAATCTGCTTGCCTCGCAGGGGAAATCGTTCGGTGTGCATGTCGTCATCGCCTCGACGCGGCATCAGGACATCAAGCCGCTGCTGAAGGAGGAGTTGGGTTATCGGCTGGAGCTGCGTCTCAACGAAGCCACCAGCTCGGAAGTGAACCGGAGGAAAGCCGAGGCGGTTCCGAACAAGCCGGGCCGCGGCATCATGCGGTCCACCAGGCCGCGTAGCGGCGACTCGTATAACCCCGAGGTGCTCGATATTCTGATCGCCTTGCCCATCCTGACCGCGGGAACCGAGCCTCAGCCGTTGAGTACCGAAATCGAAGTCGACGTGCGGGATTCCATCAGACAGGTGAACGGCAAGAACCCGTATCAGGCGCCGCCGGTTCGGTTGTTGCCCAACGAACAGCCGCGCGTGGAGTTCATGCGCGAAGTGCCCGCGGCACCACCTCCGCCACCCAACAGGGCGCAGCTGCGGGTAGCGCTGGGGCTGGGTGAAGCGGAGCTAGACCCGAAGTACATCGACTTCAACGACGATACTCAGACCCATTTCGTCGCGTTCGCAGATCAGCAGTCCGGCAAGACAAACCTGTTGCGTCACATAGTGACAACGCTGGTCGAACAAAACAGCCCCGATCAGGTGCGGTTCTTGATCGTCGACTATCACCGTCGGCTGCTCGGTGTGCTGCCCGATCCGGCGTATGGTCCGTATGCCACCACCGAGGCTGAGCTCAAGCAGAACCTTGCGATTCTGCGGGAATCGCTGCCTGCCCGATTCCCGCCCGCCGATATCACGCCGGCGCAGCTGCGTCGTCGCGATTGGTGGACGGGCGGCCCCGACATCTTCGTCGTCATCGACAACGCGCACGAACTCGCGGGTGGGATGGGACGGCTTGACTCGCTGCAGTCGTTGATCGAATTCCTGCCCCGTGGCCGCGACGTCGGGCTGCACGTGGTTGCTGCCTACCGCAGCGGTGGAGTCGCACGCATCCTCTACGGCCAAGGGCTGCTGGGTGAGCTGAAGAATCTCAACGTCCCGGGGCTGGTGATGAGCGGCTCGAAGGATGAGGGATACCTCCTCGGCGAAGTGAAGGGCACCGCGCAGCCGCCCGGACGAGGAACCCTGGTCACGCGTGACTTCGTCGAACTTATTCAGGTGCCCCATCACCCAGCCCCCGACGACGAATAGCTTCCGGGCCCGAGACGGCGAGCAGACGCAAAAGCCCCTAATTTCGGCACGAAATACGGGCTTTTGCGTCTGCTCGGCCAGTCGTCGGACACGACCGCGCACCCCGTACTCGTCAATGCATTCTCAATTACGAGTGCCAGTGAAACCAAGCTTTGCCGTCGTTGTGGCCCGAAAGCGATCAGCCGTCGACGTTTCGCAGAGTTTTCACCGATGCCTCTACGCGAATCGAATACAACGCGATACTCCACCCAGCGGGTGGCGATCATCCAAAGATATGGCCCTCGACCTGATCCACTCGCTAGTTACCGACGGTCTGTTCGAACTAGGCGATGTGGCGACCGCGGACCATGGTTGCGGCGACTGCAAAGTGTGAGCACCCAACCGTCGAGGCGCCACTATCATTTAGCCATGCTGACTTGGACGCGGAGGACGTGATGTCAGCGCGCGAAGAGGTACTCCGCTGGGGCCTTGATGACTGGGTCGAATTGGATCGAGTCCATAGTGCGTCAGCCTAGAAAATGCCGGGCAGCCCATATCCGTTATCCAGAACAAAACGCTCGAACTCATCCGCTCACTAGTGAGTGACGGCATGTTCGTACTAGGTGATGTGAAGCGCGGTATCGGATTCACACCTTGGCGCAACTCTCTTGACGAGTCTATGCAGCGAATACGAGACGTGTACGTTACGAACTTTCAAGACGACAACACCTGGATGTGGTTTTGCTGGCTGGACGCCACTAAGAAAGGAGAAGAGCTCGCTAGGGCTCTTTCCGAAAGCCGAGATTCCGCGTGGAACGGCTAATCGGCCGCCCCAGGCATCGACCGTCGACCCCAAAGGCCCCGATGCCCGAATCCGGCGGCATCTTGCGAACATTTCTTAAAGGACGATTGCCCGACGATGCCGGTACCGACGGTGAGGTCGTGATGTCCGCGCGTGACGAAGTCCTGCTCCGCGATCTCATCGACTGGGTGGCTCTCTGCAGTGTCCACGCGGCCGTTGAACGGGAAAACTCGAGCGAGCCGTTAGCGGTCGTCCAAGACAAAGTTCTCGACCTGATCCGCTCGCTGGTGGCCGATGGCCTGTTCGAATTGGGTGATCTGGCAACCCCAAACCACCGCTTTGGTGCCTGGGATGCCCCGCTCGATGAGTCCATTCAGCAGATCCGCGACGTGTATGTGAACCAATTCGATGACGACCCAGCGTGGTGGTTTTATTGCTGGCTGGATGCCACCGAAAAAGGATTGAAGGTCGCGGAAGCCATTAAGGCGAGCCGAGATTCGGCGGAGGGCAGCTGACGCCCTGACTCGAGGGACACCGGACGCTCGATCCGTATGGCCACTCGGAGCCAAACTGCATAGGCGATCCGTCCCCGAATCGGCGGCCACTTCGCGCGTCAATCTTGGTTACGATTACTCGATGATGCCGATACCGACGGTAAGGTCGCGATGTCCGCGCGTGACGAAGTCCTGCTAGAGGGTCTCATCGACTGGGTAGCCCTCTCGACGGTCCACGGGTACTACGAACAGGAAAACCCAGGCGAGCCGTTAGCGGTCGTCCAAGACAAAGTTCTCGACCTGATCCGCTCGCTGGTGACCGACGGCCTGTTCGAATTGGGTGATCTGGCAACCCCAAACCACCGCTTTGGCGCCTGGGATGCCCCGCTCGATGAGTCCATTCAGCAGATCCGCGACGTGTATGTGAACCAGTTCGATGACGACCCGGAGTGGTGGTTTTACTGCTGGCTGGATCTCACCGAAAAAGGATTGAAGGTGGCGGAAGCCATTAAGGCGAGCCGAGATTCGGCGTAGAGCAGGTGAGCAGGTCAGCTTCTTTCCACGGCAGTGGCCAACGCCTGGTGAACAGCCCACGTGAGTTCCGCGACGTCGCCGCTCAGTCGCGCCTGAGACCCTGACTCGATGAACACCGCATGCTCGATCAGCCGGCCTTCACCCGGCGTCTTGGAGCCGATGACACGATGAGGACCCGCGGATTCGCAAGTTCGGCTATTGAAACTGGTTCATTATCAAATAACTTTGACAATTTTACTTTGCCATCGACAGCGCCCGCGCTCTCGCAAGAAATTCATGCTGCTCTGCCGTTTCGCCTTTAATCGGACGGCCGATACGATCGAGAATCACCACCGATGGCGCAAGCACCGACTCGCGCATTGGGCGTCCAACCGTGTGGTTGCCACGAAAGTTCTCCTCAAACAGTTTCTTGACAAG
>NZ_JCALDF010000039.1:0-45008 GCF_059812725.1 Mycobacterium sp. NGS41 | reverse complement strand
CTATATCGACGTCTGACGCCATGACTTCACCCTATTGCCTTGCTGAGGGTTTCATGCGTTGACAGGTACTGTCCCGCCGAATAAGCCCGAAGTCGAGTCGAGATCGAATCCTGAGCTACCCGGCCGCGCAGCATGCTGAAGGATGGGAAATCAATTGTGTTGCAGGGAATATCAGAGATGCGTGTGACCGAGCAGATGAAACTAGACTTGCGCGTGCGGCAATGTGTCGATATGGAATTGCCCACTGAGAGTCAGACCAGCAAAGTTTACGAAGGAACGGCCGTAGCGCGACGGACCCAAACTCGGGTGCGGCTGAGCGGCTGCGGAAGCTGCCCTAGCTGGCGTTCTGAGCGGAACGGCGCAAAGCTAATCGATTGAGCCCGCTGGCACGACCCACTGACAGGCTTGGCCCGTTACTCCGGCAATGAGGTCGAAGTCCGCGTTATAGTGCAGGACGGCGAGCGCATGTTCCTCGCCGGCCGCTGCGATAAGCAGATCCGGGATCTTTCGACCTCGCTGGCTCCGCTGCGCAAATAGACGCTGAACCTGAAGCGCGCGCCGATGATGTGATGCAGTCGATTCCAGAAGCTCGAACGCTCCCAACGCCGTCCCGAGCTGGTCCCACTCCAATTCATTGCGCGCAGAAATCCCACCTCCAAATCCGTTATTCGCGCGCGTGCCAGCTCGCGGGCTGCGGCGAGCGGTTCCACCACCTGCCGCACGGTGGGTTGGCCAAGCCGTTTGATCACGCTGGTGTCGACGACAAATCTCAGCGCCATGCGTCGATGCGATCCTCTGGTGGTGCGGCGGCCAATGTATCGAGGGCGGCGGCCACCTGCTGCTCTCGCTGAGACGTAGCGCGCCAGAGGGCCGCGTTTACCGTGTCCTTGATCGTGGCCGTCCCCAGTTCTGTACGGGCCCTCTCCAATGCCTGCTCATCGAGGTCGACGAGATGTTTTGCCATCGCTTGAGTATATATCGGCCTCGCCCCAATATATACGCGTGGTCATCCGTACCGGCACGGCCTGGAGCAGCCTGCAACGACGTCAGTCGTTGGAACCCGCCAGCGTCTCGTTGAGCGTCTTGCTCGGCCGCATCACGGCCGCGGTCTTGTCTGGGTCCGGGAAGTAGTAGCCCCCGATATCCACCTCTTCGCCCTGTGCCTCGTTGAGTTCGGCCACGATGGTGTCTTCGTTCTTGGCCAGTGCATCGGCCAGCGGGGCGAAGTGTTCCGCCAGTTCTTTGTCGTCGCTTTGCGCGGCAAGCTCCTGCGCCCAGTACATGGCGAGGTAGAACTGGCTACCCCGGTTGTCGAGCTCGCCCGTCTTGCGCGACGGGCCCTTGTTGTTCTCCAGCAGCTTGCCGATCGCGGCATCCAGCGTCTTGCCCAGGATCTTGGCGTGCTCGTTGCCGGTCTTGATACCCACGTCTTCGAAACAGGCGCCTAGTGCGAGGAATTCACCAAGTGAATCCCAACGCAGATGGTTCTCCTCCACCAGTTGGTGGACGTGCTTGGGCGCCGAACCGCCCGCGCCCGTTTCATACATTCCACCGCCGGCCATCAGCGGAACGATGGACAGCATCTTGGCGCTGGTGCCCAGCTCCAGAATCGGGAACAGGTCGGTGAGGTAGTCGCGCAGGATGTTGCCGGTGGCGGCAATGGTGTCCAGACCGCGCATCAGACGTTCGATCGTGTACCGCATGGCACGCACCTGCGACATGACTTGGATGTCCAGGCCCTCGGTGTCGTGATCCTTGAGGTACGTATGGACCTTCTTGATCAGCTCGTTCTCGTGCGGGCGGTAGGGATCCAGCCAGAACAGCACCGGCATCCCGGAGTTGCGGGCACGGGTGACGGCCAGCTTGACCCAATCGCGGATCGGCTCGTCCTTGACGATGGGCATGCGCCAGATGTCGCCGGTCTCGACATTCTGCGTCAGCAGCACTTCGCCGCTGTCGAGGTCGACAATGTTGGCGACGCCATCCTCGGGAATTTCGAACGTCTTGTCATGCGAGCCGTACTCCTCGGCCTTCTGTGCCATGAGCCCGACGTTGGGTACGGTGCCCATCGTCGTGGGATCGAAGGCGCCATTGGTTTTGCAGAAGTTGATGAGCTCCTGGTAAATGCGGGAAAAGGTGGACTCCGGCATTACGGCCTTGGTGTCCTTGGGCCGGCCGTCGGCGCCGTACATCTTGCCGCCGGCGCGAATCATCGCGGGCATCGAGGCGTCCACGATCACGTCGCTGGGCGAATGAAAATTCGAGATTCCCTTGGCCGAATCGACCATGGCCAGCTCTGGCCGGTGTTCGTGGCAGGCGTGCATGTCTCGGATGATCTCGTCGTGCAGCGACGCGGGCAGCGTTTCGATTTTGTCGTAGAGATCAGCCAACCCGTTGTTGACGTTGACTCCCAGTTCGTCGAGCACTGCCTGGTGCTTTTCGAAGGCGTCTTTGTAGAAGACCTTCACCGCGTGGCCGAAGACGATGGGATGGCTGACCTTCATCATCGTGGCTTTGACGTGCAGTGAGAACATCACGCCGGTTTTGCGGGCATCCTCCATCTGCTCTTCGTAGAAGTCGACCAGCGCCTTCTTGCTCATGAACATGCTGTCGATGATGTCGCCCTCGTCGAGCGAGACCTTGGGCTTGAGCACGATGGTCTTGCCGCTCTTGGTGACCAGTTCCATCTTCACGTCGCGGGCGCGGTCCAGGGTCATGGACTTCTCGCCGTGATAGAAGTCGCCGTGCTTCATGGTCGCCGCGTGGGTGCGCGAGGCCATCGACCACTCGCCCATGCTGTGCGGATGCTTGCGGGCGTACTCCTTGACCGCCTTCGGTGCGCGACGGTCCGAGTTGCCTTCCCGCAGCACCGGGTTCACAGCGCTGCCAAGGCATTTGGCGTAGCGCTCCTTAATTTTCTTTTCTTCGTCGGTCTTCGGATTCTGCGGATAGTCCGGGATCTTGTAGCCCTTGCCCTGCAGTTCCTTGATGGCGGCCACGAGCTGCGGCACCGAGGCGCTGATGTTGGGCAGCTTGATGATGTTGGTGTCCGGCTCCTGCGTCAGCTTGCCCAGTTCGGCGAGGTTGTCTGGTACCCGCTGCTCTTCGGTCAGGTCGTCGGGAAACTCGGCGAGGATGCGTGCCGCCACGGAGATGTCGCTGGTCTCTATCTTGATGCCGGCCGGCTCGGCGAAGGCCCGCAAGATCGGCAGAAAGCCGTAGGTCGCCAGCAGCGGCGCCTCGTCGGTCAGCGTGTAGATGATGGTCGGCTGGTCGTCGCTCATGGCTGGTCTCCCGGCGTCACTGTCGTTTGAGGGGCTCCATGTTCCCAATGGCTCCCAGTATCGCGGCTCGGCAAGCTCGGTGGATGCCCGGGTCTGCAGTCAGTGAGAGATCGGCGCTGGATCGAATTCGATGGGCAGGGCGATAGGTCCGCCCAGTGCGTTCACCGGTTTCCATGGGGCCGGTCCGGAACGGCGCGCGTTCGGCATGCGCCGGGTCATGACCGTCAGCGCTTCGGCCAACTCGAGGCGCGCGAGATTGGCGCCGAGGCAGTAGTGCATACCGCCGCCGAACGTCTGGATAGGCGGGGCGGCTGCGCGGCTGATGTCGAGACGGTCGGGGTCGTCATAGACGGCGGGATCCCGGTTGGCCGCACCGGTGTTGACGACGACGATTGTGCCGGCGGGGATCTTGATGCCAGCCAGTTCGGCCGTGATGTGCTCGAGCCACCGTCAACTCACGAGCCGGTAAATCTGCAGAAGAAGTGCGAGTAAAGGCCTGCAGAGTTACAGGCTCGGCGAGATCCGATGACGATAAAGCGAAAATCCCGCAAACCCGATACGTCACCTGACGAGCAGACGCAAAAGCACCCATTTCGTGCCGAAATGAGGTGCTTTTGCGTCTGCTCGGCCGGCTAGGGTTCGACGGAAATACGAAGCGATGCAGTGGGACTGGTGCCGATCGGCTCGTGCGTGCTGACGTCGGTCCTCGTCACGTTGATGGCGCCGTCGCCCTTGCTGACCGTGAAATCTTGCTTGGCATCGAGCCGCATCTCGAGCTCATAGGTGACGACTTGACCACCGTGCTTCAGCTGGAACGGCGGGACCAGGGTTTGCTGTATGTAGTCCATTCCACCCGCTTGGCGGACGTACGGCACGGCCATCCAGGTGTTGGTGCTCGAGTCGAGCATGCGCATCGACCCTTGGGGCATCATGTGTTGCTCGGGGGAGCCGCATGAACAGTGGCCCAGAGAGACCACGATTCCCACCTGCGCAATGTCGTTGGCGGTGGTGTTGAGCAGCGTGACGGCGAAGCGCATTGGCGGCCCGCCCGGCCGGACAGTGGTGCCCTCTTGCGGGTAAATGGTGATCTGGATTCCGTCGGCCTTTCCGGTCCTCTTCGGATCGCTTGAGCCTGGCACGCCGGAGGAGGTGGGTGTCACTTGGCTCGACGGTGCAGCCGACGGGGAAGTGGATTGCGCCGCCGTAGTAGTGCCGGAGCTTGCCGGTTGGCTCGCAGTCGAGCAGCCGGCAAGCGTCAGTGCGACGCTCAATGCGGCCACTGCCGTCAGGCGATTGTCGATGACCATTTGTGTTCCTTCTTTGGTGCATTGTGCCGAGCAGACGCAAAAGCCCCTATTTCTGTGCCGAAATGAGGGGCTTTTGCGTCTGCTCGCCAGGCTATTGACCATTCGCGGGGATGTCGATAACCACAGCGGTGATGTTGTCGGGTCCGCCCGCCTGATTTGCGGCGTCGATCAGCGCCGCACATGTGTCGTCTGGTTCGGGATGTGAATCCAGGATCTGCTCCAGGGACGACTCGTCGACGACGCCGTGCAGCCCGTCGCTGGACAGCAGGATCCGGTCGCCGGGCCGCAGCTCCACCGCCGCGGTATCGGGCAGCGGCCGCGGGGTCATCGCCACATGCCGGGTGATGATGTTGCGGGCCGGGTGCTTGTCAGCCTCCTCGAGGGTGATCTCGCCGGCCTCGATCAATTCCTGGATCAGACTGTGGTCACGCGTCAGGTGCTGCAGATGCTGCTCGCGGTACACGTAGCCGCGGCTATCCCCCAGATGGACGACCAGGGCGCGCGACCCCGCGACGACCACGGCCACCACTGTGCTGTTGGCCCCCGCAACGCGTGGATCGGTGTCGGCGTAGGCGCGAAAGTCGTTGCAGAAGTCCGATACCGCGCTGCCCAGCGACTCGTGAGCGTTCGGATCGTCGACGTCATCTGGCTTGAGATAGCGGGCCACATACGTCGGCAGCAACTCAACTACCAGCCCAGCGGCCAAAGCTCCGTCGGTGCTGCACGCCACCCCGTCGGCAACTATGAACAGAGACTGATCGACATCGGCACCCCAGCGGTCCTGGTTGTTGGTCCGTAGCTGCCCGATGTCGCTCAGACCCGCAAACCGCAAACGGTCCACCGCTACGCCGTCACCGCGAGCGGCCGGTATTGCCCCCGGTCATCCGCTCCGATTCGGGTAGGTCGAGGTAGCGCTCAAGATTTCGATGCATATTGATCACGCGGCGCTCCTCGTTGGACAGCACCAAATGCGTGAACCCGGGCTGGTGCATGCCGCGCTGCAAGCCCGCGAGCACCCGGACGTCCTGGGTCAGCACTATGCCAGGTTCGGCCTCCCCGGCGGTGGTGCGGACGTCCGTCGGCTTGTGTCGCGGCGCGTCCGGCGGCATCCGCGTCATCAGGAACATGACCATCTCGCCTTTATCGGGATCCGAGCCGGGCCGCGAGCACATGATCGTCAAGTGGTCGGCGTTGGTCAGAAACGTCATGTTGGGGAACACGTTGTACTGGTGCAGCCGAGTGATCCGGTCGGTGTCGGCCCAGTCCAGATCCACCCCGCGCTGCGCCGCAAATGACCGTGTCTTTGCGGCGATCAGGTCTTGCACCGTCTGTCCTGGCTGGCGTTTGTCGGCGGGGAACGGCGTGCCTTCCGGTGCACCCATGAGTAGGCCCTGGGTGTAAACGTAAGCGTCCCAGACCTCTTCGTCGCTCAGTGTGCCGTCAAACCGTGGGCTCTGCACACCATAGGGTTGGTCGGACTTGCCGGTGTGGCCCCAGATCTGTTGTGGCGCATGGATATCGTCCACACAACGCAGTAGTTCGGGATGCAGTGTCTGTATGTGGTAGGTCTCGCTGTAACCGTCCGCGATCGTCTTCCAGTTGGCGTCGACCTCGATGGTGAGCGTGGCGTAGCAGCGGAAGTCGCGCAGATTGGCCCAGGCGACGTCGTCGGGTATCGCCTCCAGATACTCGAGCAAGGGCATCGCCTTGAGATCGAGGTTGACGAAGACGAGCCCCTCCCAGGTGTCGACCCGCACCGGTGCCAGTGGGAAATCGGACATCCGCAGCGCGCCGAAGCCCTTACGGTTGGGCACCCGCTTGAGCGTGCCGGCCAGATCCCAGGTCCAGCCGTGGTAACCGCACTTGAGTTCGTGCAAACCAGAACCCGAGCCCACGCACACCGAGTTGCCGCGATGACGACAGGCGTTCTGGAACGCGCGCAGCACGCCGTCGTTCCCGCGGACGATCAGCACTCCATATGGGCCGCAACGGTATTCGAAGTAGTCGCCCGGCTCGGCGACATGGTCGACCATGCAGGCGATTTGCCACACCTTCGGCCACATCCGCTCGATCTCGAGTGCGGCGAACGCCGGTGAGTAATAACGTTCGGCCGGAACCAGCGTTGGACTTTCCGGAGGTTTGCCGATTGCGTCCTCTTGGGCATTAGGGCGGGTACGGGCCGGATTTCCGGCGGCGAGCGAATTGCTCATGGGCTTTAACGTGCGCCGCGCACCAGACGGCCGGGGCGGGCCCCGGTGTCGACGTCCTTGCGACGGGTCACCGTTCCGCTGACGATGGTCGCCGTGTATCCGCTTGCGCCCTGCAGGATTCGGTTCCCGCCGGCTGGCAGGTCGAAGGCCATTGCGGCGGGATGCAGCGTCAGGGCGTTCATGTCGATGACGTTGATGTCGGCCTTCTTACCGACCTCGATGGTGCCGCGGTCGGTCAGGCCGAACAGATGTGCCGTGTCGCGGGACTGCTTGCGGATCACGTATTCCAGCGACAATTTCTCGCCCCGTTTACGGTCCCGCGCCCAATGCGTCAGCAGGAAAGTCGGGTACGAGGCGTCACAGATCATCCCGCAGTGCGCGCCGCCGTCGGATAGGCCGAGCACACCGGCGGGGTGCAGCATCATTTCGCGGATCGCATCGCAGTTGCCGTCGGCGTAGTTGAACAGCGGCAGCATCAGCATGGCGGTCGCGTTCCGTTCGAGCATGAGGTCGTACAGCGTGGACAACGGGTCCTCGCCGCGCGCCTTCGCGATGGCCGCGACGGTGCGGTCCGGGGTGGGCTCGTAGTCGGGCGGGTCACCCAGCGCGTAGAGGCGTTTCAGGGAGTGCTGCACCAAGGCGAACATGCCGTCGAACAACAGGGTCGGGTCGGCGGGCAGGTCTTCTTCGGACAGGATCGCCGCCTTCACCGCGGGATCGGCCAGTCGCTGCGGGAGCTCTTCGCGGCTGTACTCGGCCGCCAGCCGGCGGTAGGTGGGTCGATGGCTGAACCCGTGATGACCTTGGAAGCCGATCATCATGCCGAACGGGCGCGCCGCGACCTGCGGGTACAGCCGGCTCCCCGCCGCGTGCGCGTCCGCGGAGAGGTCCAGCATCTCGCGCCACAACTTCGGATCGGCATCCACCTGGATCAGCGCGAACGACACGGGCCGGTCGATCTCGCCGCTCAACCGCCGCATCCACTCCAGTTCCTTCTTGGGGGCGACGATGTCCTCGCCCGCTGATCCCTGCGGCGCCAGCTCGAACACCGCCTGGCCTCCGGCCGCCATGGCGCGGCCGAGACCGAACAGTTCCTCCTCGGCGGCAAAGGTGCCGGGCACGGGTTCGCCGTCCATCGCGCGGTGTCCCATGGTGCGCGAGGTGGAGAAGCCGAGCGCCCCGGCCTCGATCGCTTCGGTGACCAGTCGGCCCATTGCCGCGATGTCGTCAGGCGTGGCGGGCTCGTTTTTGGCACCCCGCTCGCCCATTGCGTAGGCGCGGATGGCGCCGTGGGCGACCTGGCTGCCCACGTCGATCGCAAACTTCTGCTTGCCGACGGCGTCGAGGTACTCGGGGTAGGTCTCCCAACCCCAGGTGATGCCCTCGGTCAGTGCGGTGCCGGGGATGTCCTCGACACCCTCCATCAACTCGATCAGCCATTCCTCAGTGCCGGGCCGCACCGGGGCGAACCCGACGCCGCAGTTGCCGGTCACCACGGTCGTCACGCCATGCCCGCTCGACGGCTCCAGCAAGCTGTCCCAGCTGACCTGACCGTCGTAGTGGGTGTGGATGTCGACGAAGCCGGGGGCCACCACATGCCCTGTCGCGTCGATGGTTTCGGTGGCACCGGCCGTCTCCAAACCGGCCGGTCCGGTGTCGTCGGCACCGCGGCGGACAACGTCGACGACCTTGCCGTCCTTGATGCCGACATCAGCGCGATAGCGTTCGGCGCCGGTGCCGTCGACGACAGTGCCACCGATGATCTTCAGGTCGAACATGAATTCCTCCAGGGCAGCGAACCCAGGCTTGAGGGGCGATTACGCTACGCGACGTAGCGTATGTATCGACGGTAGGCGTCCCGATGGTTGGAGTCAATGAATCCGTTGGCCGCGGTGGCGCAGCCGAGGGCTCACACGGCTCAGGCGGTCGATCTGGGGTGCGTCAGGTTAGTCCAGGTCAGCCTGACGTTCGTCCCGTGCGGGGTGCCGTCGATGACGGCTTCATCCGCGAGCGCTCGCATCAGTGGGATGCCGCGTCCCCGAACCGCGCACCGTCCTCCCGCGGTGACCGGCGCCGGAACATTCTGACGCCAACGCCCGCGATCGTTGATTGTCACGTCGAGCGTGTCGGAATCGACATCGTAGGCTGCGCTGACATCCATCGTCCCGAGCTGCGCGTCATCGGCGTAGGCGAATTCAGCGGCGTTCGCAATCGCCTCATTCACCGCCAGAAGCAGGTCGTTGAATCGTTCGGCACCGAGCGTGAAATGCCTGTCCAGCCAGCTCCCGAACTCGGTTCGGGTGCGAGCGGCGCTGGGCGCGTCTGCGACAACGCGCTTTCGCACAAACCGTGATTGGTCGTCGACGTGAGACATCGAAGACGGCCAACGATCAGCTATCGCTCAGCGCGCTATCAAGCGTGCTGTACAGCGGTAATACGGAGTCAATTCCCATGAGCTTTATCGGACGGCTGGTCGCCGGTCCCTCCGCGACAACCGCGAACCGAGTGGGCGGCGAGATCTCGGCCTGCGCGGTAACCAGGGCGGTCATGCCGGCCGAGGCGAGGAATTCCACCTTCGACAGGTCGACGATCAACGCCTCGGGCTTGGCGGCCAGGGCAGCGTGTATCGCCTCGGTCAGCTTGGGCGCGGTGAGCATGTCCACTTCACCCGCGACGGTGAGCACGATTGCCTGCCCCGCCTGGTGTCTCCCGACGTCGAACGGCGTCGGTTCGATGGGATTGCCGGATTGTTCGACCATGCTGTTTTCTCACATCCGTCCCTGCCGGGACAGTTCCCAGACAACCACTGCTTAGCCGGGGGCTGTTGCTTCAACCCTTACGGGGGAGTGGCGTCGATCCAAGTGGAGGTGTAGCGGAACCTCCAAGCCAGTCCTCATCGTAGGCCACGCGGGCACCACCGGACGTCAACGGCCCGCGGGGGCGGGTCCCGGACCACGTTTTACCAGCCGCATTCACCCCGCCCGCGCGCTCGCAGCCGGGAGATCCGCGCGATCGCCCTGGATCCGCCGCTGATCCTCGCCGACGAACCGACCGCGCATCTCGACTTCATTCAAGTGGAGGAGGTGCCGCGGCTGATCCGTGAACTCGCGGACCGGGAGCGCGTGGTGGTGGTGGTCGCCACCCACGACACGGATGCTGCCGATGGTCGATCGCGTGGTCGAGCTGACGCCGACTTCACAGTGACGACTCGGCCACCCGAAACGCAGGAGCTGAAAGCCGGCGAAGTACTGTCGAGCAGTCCACCATGGGCGAGTTGACTACGTGGTGTTTGAGGGCGAGATCGAGATCCTGCACGAAATAGCCGATGGCGGCGAGGAATTGGTCAAGGTGATCGGGACGCGGGACTATTTCGGCGAAATGGGTGTGCTGTTTCGTATGCCGCGTTCGGCGACGGCGCGCGTCCGCACCGATGCGACCGTAATCGGTTACACCGCACCGATATTCCGCGAGTGTCTCGGTATAGGTGGTCTGCGCGACGTGGTTGAGCACCGCGAGCTTGCCAGCGACTGATTCGTCAAAGGGTTTCCGCCGGTGTGCCAAGCGCCCAGATCGACGCTAGCGCGGGGTCTACTCGTACATTTCCGCGCTTGCGTCGATCTCGACGGGACCGGCTAGAGCCGCCGGACTAGACTCGCGTCTGACAATCTGCCTTAACTGCGCTGTGGATGGCCGAATATCGTCGGTACGATTCGCGCCTGATTGTGGGTAATCACGAACAGGAGCGACCACCACGAGGGAGGAGAATCCTATGCCGAACGACCAGCAAGCGGACCGGATGACGTCGGGCAAGGGGTTCATTGCAGCGCTCGACCAAAGCGGTGGCTCGACGCCAAAGGCACTGCGTCTGTACGGCATCGAGGAAGACGAGTACTCCTCCGAGGAGGAGATGTTCGACCTTATTCACCAGATGCGTTCGCGGATCATCACCTCTTCGGCGTTCACTGGCGATCGGGTGCTGGCGGCGATCTTGTTCGAGCAGACCATGGACCGCGAGATCGCCGGCACGCCGTCGACGACCTATCTCTGGGAGACGAAGGGTGTGGTGCCCATCCTCAAAATCGACAAGGGGCTGGCGGAGGAGTCCGACGACGTGCAGCTCATGAAGCCGATACCGGGGCTGGACGAACTGCTGGAGCGGGCCGTGCGCAAGGGCGTTTTCGGCACCAAGGAACGGTCGGTGATTGGCGGCGCCAACCCCAAGGGCATCGCGGCGGTGGTTGCTCAGCAGTTCGAGGTGGCCCAGCAGGTGCTGTCGCACGGTTTGGTGCCCATCCTCGAACCCGAGGTCACCATCTCCATCTCGGACAAAGGCGAGGCCGAGAAAATCCTTCGCGATGAAATCACCGAGCGACTCCAATCCGTGCCCGATGGGCAGCGCGTGATGCTCAAGCTGAGCCTGCCTACCGAGGCCAACTACTACCGTCCATTGATTCAACATCCGAAGGTGATGCGGGTGGTTGCCCTCTCCGGCGGCTACTCTCGCGAGGAAGCCAACGAGCTGCTGGCGAAGAACACCGGTTTGATCGCCAGCTTCAGCCGCGCGCTGACCGAGGGACTTTCGGCCGACCAATCTGACGAGCAGTTCGACGCCACACTGGACAAGTCGATCCAGTCGATCTACGACGCCTCGGTCGCCGGCTGAGAACGGCGGCGGCCCTGACCGATCTCACGGTAGCCATAGCCGACGGCGTCGCGCTGCTGACCTTCAACCGTCCTGAGCGGCGTAACGCCTACACCGCGGAGATGGCTGCGCTGCTGAACCACGCCTACCGGCAGTGCGACGACGACGACGCGGTGCGCGCGATCGTACTCACCGGAGCCGGTGACGCGTTCTGCGTGGGCGCGGACTTCTCCGCGGCGGCAAGCCCTTTCGACGCGCCGACGGACTCTTCCGCGTTCACGGCCACACCCACCGACCCGGCCGCGTTCGAGCTACGCACGCCGGTCATCGCAGCCGTCAACGGGCACGCCATCGGGATCGGCTTGACCATCGCGTTGCAGGCAGACATCCGGATCATGGCTGCCGATGCGAAATACGCTGTCGCGCAGGTGCGGCGGGGCGTCATACCCGACTGCATGTCGCATTGGACGTTGCCCCATCTCGTCGGGGGCAGCGTGGCGGCCGACATTCTGTTGACCGGACGCACGTTTGACGGCGCCGAGGCCGCGGCCATGGGGATCGCGACTCGTGCACTGTCCGGCGACAATGTGCTCGAGCACGCGATGACGGTGGCGCGCGACATCGCCGTCAATGTTGCGCCGATGTCCGTCGCGCTGAGCAAACGCCTGCTCTGGGACACGATGATCAAGGGCTATACGCCGCGCCAGGTCGCGGCCCTCGAGACCGAACTGCATCACCGGGTGATGGGCAGCAGCGATGCGCGCGAGGGCATCGACGCGTTCCTTCAGCACCGTCCGGCGCGCTGGAGCCGGTCGGTGTCGGCGGATTGGGAACCGCTGCCAAACGTATGACGCTGCGATGAATGCGAAGTGGGCCTACCGCTTGCGCAATATCCGACATGTTCGGGCAGCAAAGCTTAAAAAATGCGGTCTTGAAAAGGTACGTTCTGGGGATGCTCTTTGCGGCCTTGCGTGACATGCAATGGCGAAAACGGCGCCTCGTCATCACGATCCTCAGCACCGGACTGATCTTCGGGATGACGCTCGTGCTGACCGGGCTGGCGAACGGATTCCGGGTGGAGGCCAGGCACACCATCGATTCCATCGGTATCGACCAATTTGTGGTTAAAACCGGCGCGGCCGGACCCTTCGCGGGTTCGATACCTTTCCCCGAGGTTGACCTGGCCCGGGTGGCGTCTGAGCCTGGCGTCGAGGCTGCCGTCCCCCTGGGGTGTGTGGTGACGATGATGCAGGAAGGCAAGTCAACGCGAAACGTCACGGCCTTCGGCGCGCCCGAGCATGGGCCCGGCATGCCGCAAGTCCCTGAGGGTCGGGCACCCTCGGCACCGGACGAGGTCGCGGTGTCCAGCACAATTAGCCGCCACGTCGGCGACAGCCTGGAGGTCGGTGCCCACGTGCTCCGCATCGTCGGCATCGTGCCGAATTCCACGGCAATGGCGGTTCCCAACATTTTCCTGACGACCCAAGGCATACAGCAACTGGCCTACAACGGGCAGCCGCTGATCACGTCGATCGGGATCAAAGGCAATCCCCGAGCCCTGCCCGACGGCTACCAGACCTTCGACCGAACGGGCGCTGTCAACGAGCTGGTGCGCCCGCTGAAGGTCGCGGTCAGTTCGATATCGATCGTGGCTATCTTGTTGTGGATCGTGGCAGTGCTGATCGTCGGATCCGTCGTATACCTCTCCGCTCTCGAGCGGCTGCGAGACTTTGCAGTGTTCAAGGCCATTGGCGCACCGACACGCTCGATCCTGGCGGGGCTTGCCCTCCAGGCCCTCATCATCGCGCTACTCGCGGCGGTGGTGGGCGTGCTCCTTGCGCAGCTGCTGGCACCACTGTTCCCGATGATTGTCGCGGTGCCCGTCGGTGCCTACCTGGCGCTACCGGTGGTCGCAATCGTGATCGGCCTGCTGGCCAGCCTTCTCGGACTCAGGCGCGTGGTGGCCGTCGATCCCGCGCTCGCGTTTGGAGGTCCTTGAGCGGTGGGCGATCTCAGTATTCGGAACCTGGTCGTCGAGTACTACAGCGGCGGCTACGCTTTGCGGCCGATCAATGGATTGAACCTCGACGTGCCAACCAGCTCGTTGGCAATCCTGCTGGGTCCCAGTGGCTGCGGGAAGACGACGCTGCTGTCTTGCCTCGGCGGCATCCTGCGGCCCAAGTCCGGAGCAATCAAGTTCGAGGGCGTCGACATCACGGCTCTGGACGGCGCCGCACTGGCGCAATATCGGCGGGAAAAGGTAGGCATCGTCTTCCAGGCGTTCAATCTTGTGCCGAGCCTCACTGCGCTCGAGAACGTGATGATTCCGCTGCGCTTGGCCGGATGGTCACGCGGGGCAGCGCGAGAGCGCGCCAAGGAACTACTGGCGCGGGTCAATCTGGACGAGCGAATGAAACACCGCCCTGGTGACCTGAGCGGCGGCCAGCAGCAACGCGTCGCCGTGGCTCGTGCGATCGCACTGGATCCGCCGCTGATCCTCGCCGACGAACCGACCGCCCACCTCGACTTCATCCAGGTGGAGGAGGTGCTGCGGTTGATCCGAGAACTTGCCGACGGTGAGCGTGTGCTGGTGGTCGCCACTCACGACGCCCGGATGCTGCCGCTGGCCGATCGCGTCGTGGAGCTGACACCCGATTTCCCGGAGACCGGTCGCCAACCCGAGACCCTGGAGGTCAAGGCCGGCGAGGTGCTGTTCGAGCAGTCAACGGCGGGCGAGCTGATTTACGTGGTGACCAAGGGTGAGTTCGAGCTTGTGCGTGAATTAGCAAACGGCGGTGAGGAATTGATCAAGGTCGTGGGCCCGTGGGACTACTTCGGCGAGATCGCTGTGCTGTTTCACATGCCGCGTTCGGCCACCGCGCGTGCCCGCACCGATGCGACCGTAATCGGCTACACCGCGCCGGCATTTCGCGAGCTTGTCGGTATGGGTGGTCTACGTGATGTGATCGAGCACCGCGAGCTCACCAGAAAGTAATTCGGTAGGGCCATCCGAGCGATTACGGTTCTGTCGCAACGCAAACGATGCAGAAGACGGACCAACGCTTGAGTTGGCTATCTGACAACCTCTTCCAGTGACTGTGAAAAGTTATGAGTCAGAAGGGACCGCAAATACTGTGGTGGCGCGGCCAGCTCTGCGACGGATTCGACCTCGAGGGCGATGGTCGGGTAATCCGCCAGGTACTCCGTGTATGAGCGTGTGCCCAATTTCATGCCCAAGCTGAGCCAGGCATCAACTACCGACCATCTCCGCGGATTTCCCTTGGCCCAGTCACTTTCATCCAGGCGGTACTTCCACTCAGCGACATCAAGCTCGTCGAGCGCATACCCGCTGAGCAACTCGGCATATGCCACCGCTTCACCGCGTACCACAGTAATTCCGCGTCCCAGCTCCGATGAGTCTGCCAACCGGCCCAAGATTGCGTTCGCCACGGCCCGGCCGGTGGTGACCTCTTCGGTCAATGTCAGGGAAGGGTAAGCCCGCACCGCAATACAGGCATCGACAACCGAGAGCAGAATGTCGGCGGAGTCGTGCAGTTGATGGGCTTCGCCAAGTACCCGCGGCAGACGGACGATGGTGAAATCGAGGGCCTGCGGCGATCCGGCCACGACCAGCTCCGCGAGTGACTTCGATGCCGCATAAGGATACGGTGCATCGCGGGGGTCGGTGACGCGCGGCACGGTGACATCCGCATTGACGACAAACGTCGACAGATGCACCAGCCTCGCAGCATTGTTCGCGCATGCCTCGGCGATAGCGGAAACCAGCCCCACGTTGGCCAACCGAAGTTCGCGGTATGGCACAAGCACATTGGTGTTGCCAATGCAGTTCACGACGGTTCCGGCGCCAGTGTCGCGTATCAGGGCCTCCAGCTCTCCTCGGCCGAACTCAGGAGGCAATTGCTCGATCCGTACCCCATCGGCACTGCGGAGATCTGCCCACGGATTGTGTTCGGGGAGTTTTGATCTCGTGGCCAGGATCACCTCGGGACACGGCACGCCCGACCGTCTGAGATCGAGGACCGCTTGGGCGAACCCCGTGCCGAGAATTCCCGACGCGCCCAGCACGACGATTGCCTCTCCTCCGCGGCTGTTAAGGGCTTGTTTGACGCTCGACTCATCAGGCGGGCGTTGTGGCCGCAGCGAACCAAGATCGGCAGCTATCTCGGCGGCGGTGTCAACGTCCATCCATGCATCGGCTGTCGACGCGTCATCGATTAGGTTGGCGGCGGTATCAGCACTGATCAGATCCAGAATCGAGAGGTGCCGGCCCAGATACGTGCGGGTGTCGGGAAGGATTCTGATGAGATCCAACGAGCCGACCCCTTCGCCCAGGAGCGATGAGTCCGGCCGGATGGCCCTCCCGAGATGCCGACTCCAGACTTCCGCCAGGCCAGCCGCCTGCTCAGCCACCCCGGCGTCGTCTAGCACCGTATTCACGAACTGAGGCATCGTCCGCAAGTTGTCGCTGTCGACCTTGCCGTTGGGCTTTCTAGGTATATTCGGCACGCCCACAACGAAAAACGAAGACACCCCCGAGCTTACGAGGATGAGCCTGATTCGTGCCGCTGCCGCAGCATCCTCGTCGGCCTCGCGGGTCCGTGGGGTTTCGAACCACACCCCGAGACTTCCGTTGTGAAGTTCGACCGCAACATCGGATACCGCGGGGTCTTCGGAGATACGCCTAGTTACCTCAGCGGTGTCGACTCGCTTGCCGGCAATCTTGACGATGGCGTCTTTGCGTCCGGAGAAGACCGGAAAACCCTCGGCATCAAGCGTCACACGGTCGGCGGTGGCAAATGCGCGAAGTCGCGAACCGTCACGGGTGGTCACGGTGCCGAAGCTGCGGTCATCCGTCCCCAGATAGCCCGAGGAAACCAAATCTCCCACGATGATCACTTCACCGAAACTTAGGAACACCGAATTCGGTGCTATCGGCCGGCCCAGCCTGAGCCGGGCGTTGCCCGCAACGGTTGTTTCGCCGCAGGCGATCGGCAAATAGGTGACGACGACCGTGGTCTCTGTCGGGCCGTAAGTCGAGAGAAGCGAGATCGTCTGCGAAACACCAGAATCGAGCCACTTGTCGACGGCGCTGGGGCGGATGGCTTCACCGCCGATCACGATCTGTCGGAGACGAGAGCGGCGGATCACGTCAATCGCGTCGCTGTCTTCGCACAACAGGTGCCAGACGGCGGTCGGCAAGTCGACGACTGTCGCCTCCTTGGCGACGAGATCTCTGGCAAGCGCGTCCAGGTCGCCGGTCTTCATTCCGGTGGATCGGACCAGCCCCGATCCGCAGATCGCGCCCCCGAAGATCTCCTCGACGCTGATGTCCGACGTCAGTGGCGCACATTGGAGGATGGTGTCCTGCGGCCCCCAGCCGTAGGCATGTCTGGCCGCGTCACAGAAAAGCGCGAGTGAACCGTGTGAGATTCGGACCAGCTTGGGTTGCCCCGTCGACCCCGAGGTAGGCATGATGTACGCAGTCCGGGCGGCGAGGGAAATATCTTGTGCCACTTGCCTAATGCGCTCGTTCACGAGCTGTATTGACTCATCACTCAGATTCTCCGCCAGCGGAGCAGCACTCACGTCGACCACATGTGCCGAAACGCCGTCGATGTAGTCGGTAATTGCGTTTTTCCGCAGGGAAATCTCGTCGACGGTGTCGCAGACGCTGTAGCCGCAGCCAGCAAGGTGGCACGCAATCAGTAAATCTATGGTCCTGGCGGTGTTGTCGTCGGTTAACACCAAGACGTCGCCGGGGTCGGCGCCGTTCTGCACCAACCAGGCAACCCACTGCGAAACGTAGGGACGGCTTTCCAGTATTCGGTGCACCCCTCCGGTGGCGTCCAAAAACCACGCAGGCGCGGTCGGCAGCTGTGTCCTGGTTGCCGCATCGTCCTGGCAGCGGGCCCCATCCGGACCGACACCGAACCACTCGTCGACGGTCATGGCAATCGGCCGATCCCACATTGTTGCCATCGATTCCAGCGCAGCAGCGATCCGTTCTGCGACCCGGTGGTGCATCCTATGCTGGGTCAGATCCGCTCTGTTCCAGATAGCCAGGTCAAGTGTGCACTGCTCTTCGTCCAGAACACACGCGACGGTCATGCCCTCGACCGGACCGATATCCGTCGCAACCGGTGCTTCCGACAAGAACGGGCGAAGACCGGGCGCACATGCCTGGCGGATGAAATTGAGCGTCAACGCCTCAACGTGAGATGTCCGGTTGGTCGCCAAATACATTCGGCGATAGTGCTCTTCACGAAACCATCGGCGTCGTACCGCCTTGACATACCCCCGGTCGAGCATTCGCACGACGTCCTGTACCGACGCAAATGGAGAAAACCTGACCGAGTGCGCAACTGAGTTGACCAGGCATGTCGCGACATTCAGATCAGGATCGCCGAACCGGTTGTCCACCGGATGAACGAGCAGGCCGTCGGTGCTTTGCCGAAGGCTCGCATCGACCGCGACGGCAGCTGCGGCCACCAGCACGTTGAGCGGGACCCGCTTCGCTTCCGACAGGGCAAGGATTGCGTCGAAGGCGTGGCCGGAGATCATCACTGATTCGTTGAGGACCCCCTTAGCTGCCATACCAGGAGCATCGTTTGTGCCCTGTCCTTGCCCGCCGTAACGCGCCTCGTCGGCGAGCTCACGCTGCACGACATCGGCGAGACGCTGTTGCGATTCTTCGACTTTGGCCGCCTCACGGCGGTGTGCTTCCGCAAGCTTCGTCAGGCCATCTGTGAGAGAAGGGATTTCGGTAGGAGGACTGGTCGCGAGGTGTCGGGCCAGAGCGACCTCGATGATCGCCGTCGCGCCGCCATCAACCAGAATGTGGTGGGTATGGACGTCGAGGCCCGAAACGTAGCCGTTTTCGTCTGTCCGCACGGTAAAGCGCGCCAGTGGCTTACCGAGGATGCCGGCAGACCACGTGCGCTTCAGGTCGTCGGCACTACCATTAGTCTGGTCTGCCCGCACATGCACAATGTCATCGAATGTCAGCCGCGGTACGAGATCTGGATAGCCAATCCCCGTCGCAGACGTCTCGAGAACGCAAAGTTGCACGGCGTTTTCGAGAATCGTCGCTTCCAGGGCAGCCAGGAATCCCGACAGCTCCAGCGGATGGAACCGATAGCTCTTGCCAATCAGATACAACGCGGGATCGCCATCCTGCAGCACCCCGTTGTAGAGGTTTTGTTGCGACCTACTTAGCGGAACCCGATCCACGCCGGGTTCTTCAGGCGCTCTCACGGAGATTCTCCAGCTCCTTAACCCAGGCCTCTATCGACAGGTTTTCCGCCAGTCGGGACGGCACGTCGGATTCCCGGTCCACGCCAAGGTGCTTCATGATGAGAACGAACCGAACAGAATCCAGCCCAAGGTCTCTGAGATCGGTGGCATCACCGTCAGTGAGATCCGCTTCTTCGATGTACAACACATCGCAGACAGCAGCGAAGACTTTTTCCCTCAAGGTGTCAACCACGAACGACCACCCCGACTTTGTCGCCGCTTATCGTCGCGGCCAGTGAAGTCCGCATGACCTTGCCGGACTGCGTTCGAGGAATATCGGTGACGATCGCGATCGTCGAAGGCCGCGCCATCGACTCCGATTCTTGCCGAAAACGAGCCGCAATTGCTTGTTTGAGCTTGCGGGCTTCTGACTCTTCCAAAGGCGTCGAGGGGATCACAGCCAAACCCACCAGGGCTCCGAACTCCGCATCGGGAATTTCGTAACATGCGGCCTCGCGGACGCCCGAAACCCCCTCCGCGATGCGATCAACCTCGTCGGGCGCGATGTTCACACCACCGGAGATGATCATTTCCGATGATCTGCCCTTGATGTAGAAGAAGCCGTCATCGTGGCGTTCCAGAAGATCGCCGGTATTCACCCACCCGTCGACAAGAACCTCTTGGGTGCGTTCTGGGTTATTCCAGTACCCCAGCATGTTCGCCGGCGATTTGATCCACAACGTGCCGAACGAGGCGGAATGATCATGGCCAACTGCGTTGGGCCCACGGTCATCTGGGCCTGCCAGATAAACCTCCACGCCAGGATACGGACGTCCTACCGCACCCGCCTCGATTTTGGCGATCGAGCCGTCATCGGTCGGCAAACACAAAGCGGTGCAACCCGTCTCGCTCAATCCATAGACCTGTGCGGTGCGAACACCCGTAGCTTCGATGAATCGCACGTCGGCCGCGATTGCCCGTGAACCGCCGTATCCAAGCAGTCGCAGCGACGGCAGCTTCGTGTCGGCCAACTTCAGTTCGGCAACCAGTTTCGAAAGAAGAGTTGGAACCACGCACGTACTGGCGACCTCATTGTTCTTGAGCAGCTCCATGAGGGAGGACGTGTTCTCACCGCCGGTGATACACAAACAACCGCGCATCAAACAAGTGAATATCCACCACAGTCCGCCGACATGCGTAGCCGGCAGCGGCGAGTAGGTGGTTTCGCCGTCGACCCAGGTGACCCAATTCAAACCGTTGTCCCGCAAGATGTCCGGGATGGAAAAGAAAGTGCGATTGGCCAGCAGCACCGCTTTGGGCTCGCCCGTCGTACCGCTGGTGAAGATCATCGCCAGCGGATCGTCGGCGCCCAGTTCTGGGGTGTTCGAATCCACTGGGTGAACGGTCTCACGCACGCCCGCGGTCACATCGACCCTGGTCGCCGGTATCGATTGCAGACCATCAGGCAGGCCGGACGATGCGGTCCTGCTTCCCGGTGCGATGAGAATCGCGCTCGGGGTGGTTACCTGACCGAATCGATCGATGGTGGCGGGCGGGAGATTACCGTCCGCCATGACGGCTATCGCTCCGAGCTTCGCGCAGGCCAGCACGGACAGGTATGTCTCGGGTCCGTTGTCGGAGATGACCAGCACACGGGATCCGCGAGAAACCGACTGTGCGGCAAGCGTCGCGGCAAGCCTGTTGACTTCGGCGACAAGTTCGGAGTACCGCAGAGCGCTTTTGCCGTCGCAGCGGCGCAAGGCGATTGCCTCGGGCCGCTGCCGGGCCTGCTCGACGACCCGTTCCAGCACCGTAAGCGGTGAGTGCGACATGGCTGTAAGTGTCCCCCGTAACTTACGGGATGTTAAGGGCCGCTAATTCGACCTCGCCGGACGCGGCTCCGCCGAACTCGTCCCAGAACTCGATCGAGCACTCGATGTTGAGATAGCGCGTCCTGCGGTCGACCACCTGGAAGTTCTGGCACATCAAGCGTGCGGAGAACGCCGGAGCGTGGATCATCCTTTTGAATCGCGATGCCGTGTTCTTGATCAGCATGCTGGGCAGCTGGAGGTCGAAATAGTCCGAGATCGACCAGCCCCGTAGTACCGGAATCTCCTCGTTGAGGATCGCCGGCGCGAACGCACTGTATGCGAGTTGATTGAAGCACATGATGAATTCCGCGGCATTGAAGTGGCCCGTGCTGCGAATATAGGCGGGCTCGCCAATGCTGAAGTTTCCAGTTGCGAGGACCGAGTCAGGGGTAGCTTTGTACTCGGCGTCAAGCAGATAGCGGCATCCCTTGTAGGCGTACGGGTCAAGGACTCTGACGAGCAGATCCTCTCCGATCGGAGTGGTTTCGGTGATCGCTGCGATTTCTGCCGCGGTCTGGGCGGGGAGGGTCAATTCCATGGTAGTCATGCTGCATATCCTGGTGTCGTCAGGCCGTCCAACATGGTCAGCCGGTGGGTGGTTAAATGGCCTGTGGCAGTGCCGTGCTTTGCGCGATGCATGAGAACGCGGTTGTCCCACAGAATGATGTCGCCAACTTCGTAGTGCTGAGTATGTATAAACGGCGATTCGAATTCGGTATCGAGCTGGCCGGTGGCGGCCATGAGTTCTTGCAGAATCGACGGGTCAAGCAAATTCCCGTCCTTGTCCTCGATCTTGGTGGTGCCCGAGGCGCAGATGTAGAGGATTTCTTCCCCGGTGTGCGGGTGCCTGATGACCGTGGGCCACTTGATGGGGGGTGTGGTCCGGGTGATCTCGTCCCAGACGTCGCCGATTGGTTTGTGCACATCGCTAGGGCGGATTTTGATGTGGCGCCGCGGGTCGTGAGTACTGAGCGTTCCGCGGACTGGGTCCTGCTTAGCGGCGGGCAGCGATTCCCACACTTTATTCAAATCGATGAAGTAGGTACCGCGGTCGCTTCCTGGCACTGAAAGAGGCAATACCATGGAAAACGCAAATGGCTCTGGCATGAACATGTAATCGATGTGCCAGAACGCGCCGGTCTTCGGGACGCCATGTCCTTCCTCGGTGGAGGAGACAAAGATCTCTGAATGATCCTTGTGGTGATACATGGGCTCGTAGTAGGTAACGATGTCCCCGATTATTCTGCCAAGTTTTATGAATTCTTCGGGAGAGGGGTGGACGTCTTTAAGAACAACGAGTTTGTTCGTGTAGACGATTTCACGGATCTCCTCGGTAGTGAGATGGTCCAGGTTCTTGGGATCAAGCCCGGTGACTTGGGCGCCGAGTCCCTCGCCTTTCACATTGAGCGTCATGTACTGTCGTCTCCTGAATTCCCACGCCGTTCGATTGATGTGCATAAGGGAAACCCAGGTCACTCAACGGATTCTTGACGGATCCTTGGAGGATTCTTGGAGTCGCCGAGATAATAGGAAAAGTTCGCACTACCCGCGTCTCGGTGCTTAGGGTGAATCCATGTCAGTCGTCGATGGCCGTCATCTCGACGGGATATCCGAAACCGCTCTGCTCACTCTGCATCAGCGGGCCACGGAGGCCGCGCGGCCTGACGGGATCATCGACGACCCAATGGCTATCGTCCTGCGCGACAGCATCGAGTACGACTACCACCACTTCGGCCGCACCCACCAAGCGACCGCCTTGCGAGCCTTGGCATTCGATAGCGGTTCGCGCGAATATCTGGACACCCATCCGCGTGCCACGGTGGTCGCATTGGCAGAGGGCCTGCAGACCAGCTTCTGGCGCCTCGACAATGGCGAGCTGACCTGGCTCTCGGTGGACCTTGAACCGATCGTGCGGCTGCGCCGGCAGCTACTTCCGGAATCGGATCGGCTGCGCTACTGTGCCCAATCCGCGCTCGCCTATTCCTGGATGGACCAGGTAGACGACACCAACGGTGTGCTGATGACGGCCGAAGGTCTGTTCCAGTACCTGGAGCGCGATGTGGTCTTCGACCTGATCGCGGCCTGCGCCAAACGATTTCCGGGTGGCCAGTTACTCTTCGACAGCATCCCGTGGTTTTTAAGCGCGTATTCGCGCAGACGCGGCTTCAGACCCAGTAAGCACTACACGGTTCCGGCGATGCCGTTTTCCTTTACCGCCAATGAGTACGCCAAACTGCGTGCTTTCGCCGGTGTAAGCGCGGTGCGCGAGCTACCGGCTCCTCCGGCGCGCGGCAAGTTTTTGCGGTGGGCTATTTCGCTGGCATACAGGCTGCCTCAGCTCGATCGACTCCGGGCCCCTGTGACACTTGTCGAATTCGGTTGAGGGCGCTGGAGCCGGTCGGTGTCGGCGGATTGGGAACCGCTGTCGGAGGTGGGACGCGCTACAGCGAAGCCTTCAGCGCCGCGATGGTTTCCAGATCATCAAGCGCGTCGACGCCACGTCGCAATCCCTCCATGGCAATGTCTTCGACCTGCATTCCGCCCATCCCCGCCGTGATCAGCGCGGCGACGTACGCGTACAGCGCGCCCTGGCGGAACCGCAGCCACAGATCGTCGCGGCCCAGCTCGGGTCCGCCGGCTGCCGCCAGGGCCCGACGGTAGTCGTCGAGCAGCTCATGCTGAGCTGCCCGGCGGTCTTCCGGCGTCAGGCTGGTGACCAAGGTGTAGGCGAGTTCACGGGACGGGTGTCCGCGCCGTACCGCTTGCCAGTCCAGAAGTCCCGCCTCGCCGTCGCGAAAGTACATGTTGCCGGGATGAGCGTCGCCGTGCATGACCGTGTGCGGCGGAGTGTCGATCAAAGCCGCGACCGCCCGGTAGTTGTCGGCGATGAACCGGCCCTTGTCAATCGGGATGGTGCTGCGCTCCGCGAGCCGCTTCATCGAGGTTTTCATCAGCGTGCCGGTCAACAGTGAAGTGACGTCACCCGACGGCGTGTAGAGCCACCCCAGCGGGCCCCGCCCGTCACCGGGCATGCGGTCCCAGAAGGTGGCATGCAGCTTGGCCAGCAATTCGACGATGAGGCTGGCCTGGTCGGTGGAGATCGGGTGCAAGGTGTCCGGAAAGACGCACGACGCGGGAAGATCCTCGAGGACCAGCAGATAGCGACCCGTCCAGGTGTCGAATGCCGACCCGTAAGTTTTCGGGACGCCGGTGAGTTCGGGCGCGAGTTGGCTGTAGAAACGCACCTCGGTGTGCCCGAGCCGACCAAGTTCACCCATCAACCGGGTGGCGGCGGTTTGCGCGGCGAGTTTGACGAACACCTGGCCCGGTACGCCGTCGCCGGTCAGGGCCAACCGTGCCCGTGACGACGTCCCCGCGTCGTTATCGAGCACGCTGACAGACGCGACGTTGGTGCCCATGACGTCGGAGAGAACGGCGGCATCGAGTTCATGGACGGTGCGCGGCAGCCCCACTCGGCTTCCGATCGCGGCGTCGGTGGCGACCCGGCCGATGCACCGGCTCAAATGAGCGGCCAATCCGAGGACCGGGAGAGCCTGAGCTACAGGGCTTTTCATAACCATCCATTCTGGCTGCGCGGCAAACATCACCGCAGCTGCTCGGTCGGCACTCCGTAGCGATCCTGATAGGCACTGACCCGCCCACGAACCTCATCGGCATTCAGCCCAGTGTCTGACCAGGTGTAGCGCCCGCGACCGCCGTCCCCCGGATGGACAGTCAGGAAGTCGCGCATCTTCTGCTCGGCCTCGGGTCGCAGCTCGCGGCCCAGCTTTCGATAGATGTCCTCGATCGTCGCCCACGGATCGGTCATGAAATCGGTATACAGCACGTCGATTACCCGGGCGGCGGGCGCGGCACCGCTGTCACGCAGCGCCATCTCACGTTCGAGGCCGACGACGATCTCCTCGTAAGACTGGGCCGCGCACTCAGCGATGCTGGACTCGTCGGTGCCCATTCGCCGTAAGTGGTGGGTCAGCGCTGCGATCGAGGAGATGACATTGAGCGGATCGCGGTGCGTCTGCACAATCAACGCGTCAGGGTATTCGCCGAACAGGTCATCCAGGTGCCACAAATGCGCGGGCGACTTCAGTAGCCACTGACCGGGCACTCCAGATTGCAGATGCTGCAAGAAGATTCGGTGGAAGCGGTAAGCGCCGGCATGGTCCGCCTCATGAAGCAGCCAGCGGTAGTAGCTCGGCAGGCGGTACTGCACCGAGAAGATCATACTGGTGAACTCGCTGGCCGTGATACGCACGCACTCCTGCCCGACGAGCGCGCCCATCGGATGAAAGGCCAGGAACCCGGGAATGATCTGTTCGGAAAGCTCGATGCTGGCCTGTGTGGCCGCGATACGCGGATCGTTGTGGTAGGTCTCAGGCCGCGGCACCGGGCACGGCGCATCGACCTCCCACGTCAGCGGTGCGCGCATCTGCGGATCCTGCGCGAGCAAGTCGTAAAGGATCGTGGTCCCGGTGCGGGGTTGGCCGACAATGAAGATCGGTGAAGTGATTGGCTTGCTGGCGATTTCGGGTCGTTGCTTGCGCCACGCGATGACACCGAGCCGGTTCTTCAGCGCGCGCATGATGTCGAGATAGGCGATCTCCACACCAATCGCCGAAAGCCGCGCCTCATTGACCAACCCGTCGGTGAGAAGCTGCAGTCCGGCCTGCCAGCCGTCCTCGCCGAAGTCGTCGCAGCCGGCTTCCTCGCATGCGGTCGCGACCAGCGCGTCAGGGGCGAACCGCTCCTGCAGCGTCACGTCCGCTCCTCACCTCGGCGTCGCACAGACACTTTGACATCGGGTGGAGTTGGGTTGTCCAGCCAGCGCAGCACCACGAAGCCGCGGTGTCGGCCGCCGGTGTCGAGCCAATGGCCAAACCCGAAGTCCTGCGCCGAGATTGCGATGTGTACCCGTCCGTCAGCGTCGGGCTGTATCTCTTTGTTGGTCACGGAGCTGTGTCGTCGACGCGGCTCTGCGCACTCATGCCAGATGTTTTCCAGCGTGACGTTCCAGTACCGAGTGTCGGGTGGCTGGATGTCGAGCACCAGGGCCTGACCAGGCTCGAGCCGGAAGCTTCCCATCATGTACAGGTTGTCGGGCGTGGTATCGGCCGCACCCAGGTCAGCGGCATGAGCGGTCAGCAGAGTGTTGGGACTATCCAGGAGCTCGGGCTTGATGGTCCGATGCAGCGTGGCCAGTTTCATCAGTGACCACGCCATCGCCGTGAACTGGTCGGCGAGTTCGCTGTCGGTAAGTGGCGCAACGGGACTCGGATCAAGCGCCTCGATCGTCAGCGTTGCCAACCGTTCCGTTTCGCGATCACCGATGTACTCCCGAACGACCACCGACGACGCATCCTCGGGAATCTGCACCCACTGCGCCCCCGCCAGATCGGCAGGCGCCTCTGCCGCGAGCACGATCGCGAAGTTGCCGTCGCTCAGTGCCAGGTCGACGTCGCTGATGTGGTTGGACATTCGGCGTGGCGTCAGTCCTGTGCCGGCGAGAATCTGGAGTCCGAGGTAGGCACTTGTGCCCCTGGTGCCGTTGATGCGGTACCGGCGGTCGCCGAGGATCATCGCCAGGTAGTAGTTGCCGTCGGGATTCGGGCCGCCGATCATCCGGTTCGGGGAGCACATATCGAAGAACGACGGCCGGTCGAGGTCGGCCTCGACCGCCATTTGCGAACAGAGCGAGGACACCCGGGCAATCACGCGCAGCCCTTCAAGAAGTTCCCGCTCCGTTTCGGCATCCTCGGTGACTATATTGGTGACGTTGCCCAGCATTTGCTGGAAGAACTGCCACGCTTCATTGGCGCGAGCAGACGCAAAAGCACCCAAATCTTCGGCGTGTCGGGCGCTTTTGTGTCTGCTCGCCGGGTCTTCGGTCATAGACGCCTGCCTTCTGTGATCCAGGTTGGGCTGATCTTAAAGTCGTATTGGCCAGGTTTGCCAGGCCTGGTGTGGGATGCTGCGTGAGTGTCCGCTGCGAAGGCGGTGCCCCCTGCCGGGGTGGTGACGTTTCTCTTCACCGATGTCGAGGGTTCGACCCGTCGGTGGGAAACCGACGCGGATGCGATGCGGACAGCCTTGGCCGCGCATGACGAGTTACTGCGCAAGACCATTGAGTCTCACGGCGGCCGCTCGCGTGACGCGATGCGCCGAGGCCTGGTGGTCGCTCAAGAGAGCGGCAACCGTTACAACGAAACCCACCTGGCGAATCTTCTCGGTCGTCTCGAGGCCAGATACGGGAACCCTTTGGCTGCGCTCGATTTCCTGGCCCTCGCCATCCGCAACTACCACGACTCGGGCAACAGCACCATCATGCGCGTGCCGCTTGGCCATCTCGCGACGTTTCTCGGCAGGCTCGGACGCGACGAGCCGGCCGCAACCATTGCCGGCTATGCGTTCAGTTCCATCACCGAAGGCTGGATCGAAATCAACAGCGTGATCGCACACCTACGTGATGTCCTTGGTGACGAAAGCTACGAATCGCTCGCTCGCAATGGTGAATCGATGACGCCCACCGCGATCACAACCTACGCCTTTGACCAGATCGACCAGGCCCGAGCAGAACTCAGCGCTATCTTGTAGTCAGCGCTGCCACGATAATTCGGGTGGTCAGTTCGGCGCGGTGCCGTGAATAGCGTTGCACGCCAGACAGGATCGGATAGACGACGCCGCCGACGATGGCGTCCGCGGCGGAGTCGGCGGTCGGTTCGTCGATGCCGCCGTCGCGCAGCCGGTTCCGGACGCTGTCGTGCAGCGGCTTGCTGAACCCGGCGCGCAGCTTCATCGCGGTGTCCTCGTGCTCCATGCCGGCGACCGTCAGGGTGCGCAGCATTGCTGAGCCGCGGACCGTCGTCAGGCTGGTAGCGAGTTTGCCCGCCCACTCGACCAGGTCGTCGGCCAAGTCACCGGTGTGGCGGACCGATGCGAGAATCTTGTCGGCGTCTTCGAGCATGACGTCGGCGACCAGTGCCGACCGGCTGGGCCACCAGCGGTAGATGGTCTGCTTTCCCACGCCGGCCCTGGCTGCGACCGCCTCGATGCTCAAACCGTCGAATCCGCGCTCGAGCAGCAAGTCCCGCGTCGCGGTGACGATCGCCTTGCGCGACTTCTCGCTTCGCCTCCTCGGCGGACTCGCTTGCGGGTTAGCCCGGCTGAGACCGGCTGGCATTTGGTGATCCTCTCCGGGGCCGACCGCGCTTTACATATCATGGCCCGCCCCGTAGTCTGCCACAAGACGAGACGGTTCGTCTTGTAATACGAAAGGTATCTGCCCGTGAGCCTGGGGCTGACCCCGGAGCAGCAGGCGCTCAGTGAATCCGTCGGTCAGTTCGCTGCCCGGAATGCGCCGATAGCTGCGACACGGGATAACTTCGATGCGCTTGCGGCCGGGCATCTTCCGTCATGGTGGGATGCACTGGTTGCCAACGGCTTTCACGCGGTGCACCTGCCCGAGCACCTCGGTGGTCAGGGCGGCCGACCGATGGACGCCGCCTGCGTGCTGGAGTCGGCGGCCAAGGCACTGCTGCCCGGACCATTGCTGCCGACGGTGATCGCGGGAGCCGTCGCGCTGCTGGCCGATCCGGCGCCAGCCGCCGAATCACTGATACGTACCATCGCAGCCGGTACACCCGCGGCGGTCATCCTGCCCGACGACGGCGACTTCCATGCACGTGCCGACCAAGAGCAATGGCTGGTCACCGGCGCCTCGGGCGTCATCGCGGGCGCGCGTTCAGCGCAGATGATCCTGGTCGGCGCACGTGCCACGCAAGGCGACATCGTGTGGGTGCCGGTGGATACCGGCAAACCCACGGCCACAGTCGAATCCGTACGCGGCACCGACCTGGTCACCGATGTGGGAATCCTGCGCCTTGCGAACTACGCTGCGGCTGAGTCAGACATACTCACCGGCATCGAACCTGATCGCGCAGCGTCTATCGTGCTGGGACTGGTCGCGAGCACCACCGCCGGAATCGCTCAGTGGTGTGTCGAGGTGGTGACCGAGCACCTGCGCACCCGAGAGCAATTCGGCAAGTTAATCGGTACGTTTCAGGCCTTGCAACACAACGCGGCGATGCTGTTGGTCAATAGCGAGTTGGCCGCCGCGGCGGCGTGGGACGCGGTGCGTGCCGTCGAGGAATCAATCGACCAGCACCGGCTCGCCGCGGCTGCAGCGGCGGTGATCGCGATCGCGCCGGTGCCCGACCTGGTGCTCGACGCGCTCACCATGTTTGGCGCCATCGGCTTCACCTGGGAACACGACGTACACCTGTACTGGCGGCGGGCCACCAGCCTGGCCGCGTCGATCGGCGGGGCAAACCGTTGGGCCCGACGGCTGGGACAACTGACATGTACCCGGCAGCGTGATATGTCGGTCAACCTCGGCGACGCCGAACCAGAATTCCGGTCGTGGGTGGCCGAGACCCTGGACGCGGCGCTGGAGCTGCGCAACGACCAACCCGGCCGTCAGGGTGACTACGAAGACTTCAAGACCGGGCCGCAACGCACCTTGATCGCCGAAGCAGGTCTGATCGCGCCACACTGGCCTGCACCGTGGGGAATTGGCGCAGGCCCGCTGCGGCAGCTCATCATCGACGACGAGTTCGCCAAGCGACCCGCGCTGGTCCGTCCCTCACTGGGCATCGCCGAGTGGATCCTGCCGTCAATGCTGCGCGCCGCAACAGAAGACTTGCAGGAGAAGCTGATACCGCCGACCCAGCGCGGCGAGATCGCGTGGTGTCAGCTGTTCAGCGAGCCGGGTGCCGGATCCGATCTCGCCGCGTTGACCACCCGTGCGACCAAGGTCGACGGCGGCTGGAATATCAACGGGCACAAGATCTGGACATCGGCGGCGCACCGGGCGGACTTCGGGGCACTGCTGGCCCGTACCGACCCGACGGCCGGCAAGCACCGTGGGATCGGCTACTTCATCGTCGACATGCGATCTCCCGGCATCGAAATCCAACCGATCAAAACGGCAACCGGCGACGCGCACTTCAACGAGGTCTTCCTCACCGATGTGTTCGTCCCGGACGAGCTGCTGCTCGGCGGCGCGTGCGAAGGCTGGAGCTTGGCAATCGCGACCATGGCCGAAGAGCGTTCGGCCATCAGTGGTTACGTCAAGTTCGACAGGGCGGCCGCATTGCGCGAGTTCGCCGCAAAACCGGGTCCGGACCGCGACGACGCGGTGCGAGCGCTCGGCGAGCTGGACGCATACACCAACGCCATCAAGTCACTAGGTGTGCGGGAAACCATCCGGCTGCTGGACGGACAGCCGTCCGGGCCGGCGTCGAGCATCGCCAAGGTGGCGATGAACGTGCTGCTGCGCCGCACGTTCCAGGCCACGCTGCAGTTGACCGGAAGGTTGGCGATGGTCGCCGACTCCGACCCGGCCATCGTGGAGCCGTATCTGCACCTGCCCGCCGAGCTGTTAGGTGGCGGCACCAGAGAGATTCAACTGAATATCATCGCCCAGATGATCCTCGGTCTGCCCCGAAAGTAAGGACAAGACATGGGATTACGCGGAGAAGCCGCGATCGTCGGATACGTCGAGCTGCCGCCGGAGCGGCTCAACAAAGCCTCGCCGGCACCGTTCGTCATCGAACAATGGGCGGACTTGGCCGCCGCGGCTCTCGGTGACGCTGGACTGCCGGCCGACGTCGTCAACGGTATCGTCGCTTCACACTTGGCCGAGTCGCAGATCTTCGTCCCCTCCACAATCGCCGAATACCTGGGCATCGGTGCCAGATTCGCCGAACACGTGGATCTCGGCGGAGCCAGCGCTGCGGCCATGGTGTGGCGGGCGGCCGCAGCGATCGAACTCGGCATTTGCGACGCCGTGCTGTGCGCGCTACCCGCGCGATACATCACGCCCATGTCCAAGAAGAAACCCAGGCCGATGGTCGACGCCATGTTCTTCGGCTCGTCGAGCAACCAATACGGCTCTCCGCAGGCAGAATTCGAGATCCCGTACGGCAACCTCGGCCAGAACGGGCCGTATGGTCAAGTGGCTCAACGCTATGCGGCAGTCTACGGCTACGACGAGCGGGCCATGGCCAAGATCGTCGTCGACCAGCGCGTCAACGCTAACCACACCGAAGGCGCCATCTGGAAAGACAAGTCGCTGACCGTCGAGGATGTGCTGGAAAGCCCGGTCATCGCAGACCCGCTGCACATGCTGGAGATCGTCATGCCCTGTGTCGGAGGCGCGGCCGTCGTTGTCGCCAACGCCGACCTGGCCAGACGCGCACGCCACCGTCCGGTGTGGATCAAGGGGTTCGGCGAGCACGTGCCGTTCAAAACCCCGACTTATGCCAAGGACCTGCTGCACACGCCGATCGCCGAGGCCGCCGAAACAGCCTTTGCCATGACCGATTTGACCCGCGATCAAATGGACATGGTATCGATCTACGACTGCTACACCATCACCGTGCTGCTGTCGCTGGAGGATGCGGGTTTCTGTGAAAAGGGCAAAGGCATGGAGTTCGTGGCCGGCCATGACCTCACCTTCCGCGGCGACTTCCCGTTGAACACCGCCGGTGGCCAACTCGGCTTCGGCCAAGCGGGATTGGCCGGCGGAATGCACCACGTTTGCGATGCCGCTCGCCAGATCATGGGACGCGCGGATGCGGCGCAGGTCCCGAACTGCAACCGCGCCTTCGTGTCCGGCAACGGCGGAATTCTTTCCGAGCAGACCACGCTCATCCTCCAAGGCGACTGAACGGATCCCGGATAATGCCCATCAGCTTCGATCGTCCGATGCCGGTCAAAACACCTACCACCGCGCCGTTTTGGGACGCACTGGCCCAGCACCGAATCGTCATCCAGTACTCGCCGTCAGCGCAGTCCTATGTGTTCTATCCGCGGGTGCGCGCACCGGGGACCCTGGCCGACGACCTGGAATGGCGCGAAATCTCCGGCATGGGGACGTTGTACTCCTTCACCGTGGCCCACCGGCCCGTCAGCCCACACTTCGCCGACGCCGTCCCACAACTCCTCGCGATCGTCGAATGGGACGAGGGGCCCAGGTTTTCCACCGAGATGGTAAACGTCGATCCGGGTGATCTGAAGGTCGGAATGCGGGTGCGGCCGGTGTTCGTCGACTACCCAGAACACAACGTCACGATGCTGCGCTACCAGCCCGCCGACTAGTGGCGATCGCAAGCGCGGCGAAGCCGGGCGCAGCGGGTCGCCACCGTCGGGACTAGTGGCGATCGCAAGCGCGGCGAAGCCGGGGGCAGCGGGTCGCCACCATCGGTACTAGTGGCGATCGCAAGCGCGGCGAAGCCGGGCGCGGCGGGTCGCCACCATCGGAACTAATTACATCTGCGCCCAAACGATTTTCGTCTGCAGGTAGGTCTCGATGCCCGCTTTGCCGGACTCATAACCCCAACCGGACTGCTTGTACCCGCCGAACGGCATGGAGTGGTCGAACTGCATCTGACAGTTCAAGCCGACGGTTCCGGCCTTGAGCCGCTTGGCCAGCCGGTGCGCGCGGCCAAGGTTCGTGGTCCAAGCCGTCGCGGCGAGTCCGTAGGTGCTGTCGTTAGCCAAGGCGATCGCTTCGTCGTCATCGTCGAACGGCAGGATCGTGACGACGGGCCCGAAGATCTCCTCCTGGAACAGCCGACTGGTGGCGGGGTCGACGTTGGTGACCACGGTGGGGTGCACGAAGTACCCCTGTCGGTCTAGCCGGTGCCCGCCGGTGACCAGCTCGTTCCCGTCGGACTTGCCCTGCTCGATGTAGCCCAGGACGCGGGTGAGCTGCTCCTGGCTGATCAGCGGACCGACCATGGCGCCCTCGTCCTTGGGCCCGCCCAGCAGCATGTTGTTGGCCATGTTCGCAATGCCCTCGACGACCTGCTCGTAGACGCCGCGCTGCGCGAAGATGCGCGATCCGCACACGCACGCCTGGCCGGAGTGAATGAAGGTGCCGAACGACGCCATCGGGATGGCCATGTTCAGGTCGGCGTCGTCGTAGATCAGCACCGGCGACTTACCGCCGAGCTCCAGCGTGATCTTGTTGAGGTTGCTGTTCGCTGAGGCATGCACGATTTCCCTGCCGACCTCGGTGGATCCGGTGAAGGCGACCTTTTCGACGTCGGGGTGTGCGGTGATGGCCGCACCCGCGGTGTGACCGTAGCCGTTCACCAAGTTGACGGCGCCTTCCGGCACCCCGGCTTCGGCCAGGATTCGGTCGAGGACCAGCGCTGACAGCGGCGTCTCCTCGGCGGGCTTGACGACGCTGCTGCAGCCCGCTGCCAGCGCCGGCGCGAGCTTGGCGCAGAAATTGAAGACCGGGCCGTTCCAAGGGAAGATCAGCCCCACCACCCCATACGGCTCTTTGAGGGTGTAGGTGTGCATGTGTGAGTCGACGCCGGTGAGGCCGCCGGTGTTCACGTCGCGCGCGATGCCGTCGATCTTGGTGCACCAGCCGGCGTAATAGCGGAACCACTCGGAACCGACTTTGGTGATGATCTGGGCCTGCGCCGGCGGAATGCCGGCGTTGAGCGACTCGAGCTCGGCGAGGATCTCGGCGTTCTGGTCGATCAGATCGGCGACCCGCCACAACACCTTGGCTCTGTCGTAGTCGGGCAGGCCGGACCACACCCCCGACTCGGCCGACGCCTTGGCGCGCGCAACGGCCTCGTTGACGGCTTCGGGCCCGCAGTCGGTGAACTCGGTGATCTGCTCTTCGGTGGCGGGGTCGATGATCGGGATTACGTCACCGGTGCCGGGTCGTTCCCGAATGTCGTCCAGCACAGCCTGCACCGTCATGGGCACTCCTCCTCGAGCAGCCGATCCGTCAAACGGGTAGGTTATGCGCTTAACCTAAGGATGTCCAGCGGCCCGGGCCCTCGTCGCTCGATCGACTGTGACGTTGCAGTCACGCTCGGGCTCGAACGTGACTGCAACGTCACGCTCGCGGTTTCGGCGCTAGGTGGAAGCGCGCACGATCAGGCGGGCGATGTCCGTCGGCTCCGGGGCCGGCGGGGCCGGATATCCCAACTCGGTCAGTACCGCGGCGATCGCGGCGTCGGCGACCGAGTCGGGGTCGAATTCCACCGTGGTCAGCGGTGGTGTGCTCACCACGCCCATGGGAGTGGCGTCGACGCCGATCACCGCCAGATCGTGTGGACAGCGCAGCCGCGCTTTGTGAATTCCGTGGAGAACGAGGCACGCGATCTCGTCGCTCTGCGCGCACACCGCGGTAACGCCGTCCGCTACCCAGCCACCCACTATGTCCGCGGCGTTGTCCGCGGTGACCTCGCCCACGCGGACTGGCGCGAGCCCATGCGATTGCGCCGCACGCGAGACGCCTTCGAACCAGTAGTCGCCCAGGGCACGCCATTTCGCGATCCCGGTATAGGCGAACGCGATCTCTCGGTGACCGCGCGAGACGAGATGTTCGACCCGCATGTCGCCGATCGAGAGATGCGGATCCCCCAGCGCGGGCAGTGTTCCGATCTCGATGTAGGCGATGTCGGCCGTTTTCACCGCGGTCAAAGCGGCTGCGCTGAGCGGGAACAGACTCGTCACCGCAACCGGGTCGAGATTCTTGATCGCGTCGACGACATGCTGGTCGTCCTCGGTCTCGAAGATCTGCACCTGAAGCAAGCCCAGACGCGCGAGTTCGGTGGTCATGCGACTGCCGGCCTGCATCGGCATCTCGCCCACGGCCACATGCGGCACGACGTAAAGGACCACTCCGCTTTTGCCGCGGGCGAGATTTCGCGCCGCAAGGTTTGGTCGATAGCCAAGCCGTTTCGCGGCCCGGTAGACAGCGTCCCGTGTTTCCGGGGAGATTCTGCGGCCCTCGGCGTTGTTCAGCACATAACTGACGGTCGCGGTCGACACGCTGGCCAATCGGGCTACGTCGGCGGTGGTGGGCCGGACAGGTTTGTTAGCCGTCAACTCACCTCACCTTTCGGGCCCGGTCACGCCTCATGGTGGCATATCGGTTCGGCAGCGAGCGATCCCCGCAAGCCTGCGCGACGGACTGGGCGATGCGCCAGCTTCACCGGGAAGCTGCTGGACTGTCGGGCTGGAGGAGAGCCCGGACGGCTGCCTCGAGACCACGCCGGACCCGGTCGAGGTCGATATCGTCGCCGGCGATCAGGTGCTGTAGTGCGAGGCCACGTAGTTGGCCCAGCAGCATCGCCGCGAATGTGTCGGCTTCGACGCTGTCATCGACCTCGCCATGTGCTTGCCCGCGTTCGACGATCGCGGTGACCGCGTCCCGGAACGCAACGTCGGACGCGGCCATGCGCGGGCGCAGCTCGTCGTCGGCAACGGCCGAGGCCCACAGCACCAAAAATGCTCGGTGGATAGAGGGAAGGTCAGCGAGCAGCCCAATGAAGATCGACGACGTACTGACGAGTTCGTCGACACTGGCGTCGAGGCTCCGCACCGGTGCGGTCGCGGTCATGAACTCCTGCTCGACCTGGCTGATCAGTTCTTCGATCAGGGCCGCCTTGGTGCCGAAATGGTGGTTGGCGATCCCGCGGCTATAGCCGGCGCGTTCGCCCACTTGAGCCAAAGTGATTGCGGCCAAGCCGCATTCGGCGATAAGCTCCGCCGCCGCCTGCAGCAGCCGATCACGCGCGGCTGCTCGCCGTTCCGCCTGCGTGCGTCGTGGTCGCGTGAGGCTGACGGTGGGGGTGTCGTCCATGTCTCAGATTCTGGCATTTAACATGCTTGACAGCAAGCAAGTAAGACCGCATAGTCGGTTGACCACGGCTGCAGCCAATTCCAACCGAAAGGCGTCCAATGACTGATCAGGATCGGCGAGCGCGCCGGGAAGCTGTCGTGATCGAGCACATGCAAAGCGAGAACGTGCAGGAATGGGACCGGACCATGGCGACGTTCAGCCACGCCCGCTACGAACTGCCCGACGGGACGGTGATCGACGGCACTGACGACGTGATGCAGTACTGGATCGAGGGCCGCACGCTGGTGCCCGATCAGCGCAACGAGCTGATCGAACTCACCCACCTCGACGACGACCAAGTGCAGATCGAGTTCTGGCTGCGCGGCACACCGACCACCACTAGCGAGCCGTTCGAGGTCCGCCTCTGGGCGGTGTTCGGCTTCGACGACAACGATCTGATGACCGGCGAGCGCGTGTACTTGGCCCGGCCCACAGCCGATCAGGTCGCCGGGCGGTGATCGCAGGCCGCGGCGGGCGCCAAAGGATTGGACTAATAGTCTGAGAAAAACCCGCCGCCAGCTGGTGCGCGATCCAACGATTCCCGGCTGAAACAGCTCGAATCGCCATTGACAGTGTGACTCAGCTCAATGTCTACTAGTCCTTTGGACAAGAGGCAGGGCATGAACAAAGACGACCTCATCTTGATTAGCGTCGACGACCACATCGCCGAGCCGGCGGACATGTTCGACGCGCACGTCCCCGCGAAATACAAGGACCTGGCCCCTCGGGTGGTCCTCGAGCCCGACGGCATCCAGCAGTGGTACTACGGGGAGATCCGCGGCCGGAACATGGGCCTCAATGCCGTCGCCGGAAAACCCCGCGAGATGTACAACATCGACGCCTCGCGCTACGACGAGATGCGGCCGGGCTGCTTCAACGTCGACGAGCGGATCCGCGATATGAACGCCGGCGGCCAGCTGGCGGGTTTGAACTTCCCGAACTTCACCGGCTTCTCGGGCCAAGTCCTCAACCAGGGGCCCGACCGCAACGTCAACCTGGTGATGATCAAGGCCTACAACGACTGGCACATCGACGAGTGGTGCGCGACCTACCCGGGCCGGTTCATCCCCTGCGGCATCCTGCCGCTCTACGACGTGGCCGAAGCGGCCAGGGAAGTCAATCGACTGGCAGCCAAGGGCTGCCACGCGGTGACATTCTCGGAGAATCCGGAAGCGTTGCAAATGCCCAGCATTCACACCAAGTACTGGTACCCGCTCTTCGAGGCGGTGTGCGAGAACAACACTGTGCTGTGCACCCATGTCGGCTCGGCGTCCAGGTCTCCGACGGTATCGACGGACGCTCCGCCCAGCGTGCAGATGACGGCGTCGTCGATGATGAGCATGTTCACCTTCACCGAGCTGATTTGGGCCGAGTTCTGGGCCGACTTCCCGGAATTGAAGTTTTCGCTCACCGAGGGTGACGTCGGCTGGATTCCGTACTTCCTGTGGCGTGCCGAGCATGTCTACCAACGTCACTCGGGTTGGACGCTCGCGAAGTTTCCACCGGGCTACAGCGGACCCACCGACGTGTTCAAGCGGCACTTCTACACCTGCTTCATCAGCGACAAGGTCGGCGTGCGAAACATGGACTGGTTCAACGAGGACATGCTCTGCTGGGAGTCCGACTTCCCGCATTCCGACAGCAATTGGCCGTTCGCGCCGGAGGACGTCATAGAGAACATGGGACATCTCGACGACTCGGTCATCAACAAGATCACCCACGAAAATGCCATGGCCGCTTACTCGTTCGACCCGTTCCGACACATCCCCAAGGAGCACGCTCGCGCCGGCTACCTCCGTGCGCAGGCCGGCGATGTCGACGTGGTCACTCATGTCGGCCGTCAAGCCAGCCAGCGTGACCGTGACGCGTGGACCAGGATGACGCAATTCGCGCTGCAGGCACAGGAATCGGCGCCGGTAACGGCGGAGGCCACCGGGATTACCGGCCGCGCCACCACGCTGGGCAACTGAGGGTGATCAACCGGGCGCCGTTCGCCGACTGGCGTGTTGTGGAGTTGTCCAACGGCATCGCGGTGTCGTACTGCGGCAAGATGTTCGCCGACGCGGGCGCCGACGTGGTGAAAGTCGAAGCTCCGCAGGGCGACTTGGTACGCGGCTGGTCAGCCGGAGGACCCCCCGGCGCGTTATTCGGTTATCTGGCTGCGGGTAAGAAGTCGGTCGTGACCGGGTCCGAGACGACGGCGCTGCTGGTCGGTGCCGACCTCGTCATCACCGACCTGACCGACGGCTGGACTCTCGATGGCATCACCGCCCACACCGGCCCAACGGCGGTAGTTGTCGCCGTAACGCCCTTCGGGACAACGGGTCCCTACGTCGACGAGCAGGTGGTGGCCAACGAGTTCATCCTGCAGGCGTTGTGCGGCTCGATCGCTGGCCGGGGCTGGCCGGACGACGAACCCGTGCAGGCCGGTGGCCGGCTCGGCGAGTGGCTCGCGGGCACGTTTGCCGCGGCTGTGGCCGTCGCGTCGGTGCGGCATGCCTTGCGAGGAGGCGGCGGCGAGGTCATCGACCTGTCGACATACGAGGCGATGGTGATCGGAATGGGCGGCCTGTCCGCTATGTCGGCCAGCGTACTTGGTGGGGATTCCCTTATGCACCTACGTAGTCTGGAACTCCCGTCCATCGTTCCGACGGCTGACGGCATGGTCGGTTTCTGCACCATCACCGCACAGCAGTTTCAGGATTTCCTGGTGATGATCGACCGTGCCGACCTGGTCGACGACGCCGACCTGGCATCGATGACCGGCCGGATCGCACGTCGCGATGAATTTGTCGGCATGGTCACCCAGTGGACAGAGAACCGCACCACGGGAGAGATCGTCGACCTCGCCGCCGCGTTCCGGATTCCGGTAGCTCCCATAGCGACCCCGGCCACACTTCCCGAGATCGACCAGTTCGTGCAGCGCGGTGTATTCGTCGAAGCGGAGTCCGGAAAGCTTGCGCCGCGGGTGCCGTATCGCAGCGACGCGATCACGACTAGGGCGCCCGGGCTACCCCCCACGCTGGGCGCCGACACCGGCCGCGTGCACTGGCCGCCTCGACCGGAGCGCACGCCCCCACACGAGGTCGGCCAACTTCCATTGTCAGACATACGGATAATTGACCTCACCGCGTTCTGGGCGGGACCGGTCGCCACCCAGCTGCTGGGTGCGCTAGGCGCCGACGTGATCAAGCTCGAAGGCGTGCGCCGGCCCGACGGTATGCGCTTCTCCGCGGGTCGTCCACCTGACTGGGACCAGTGGTGGGAGTGGGGCCCGGTATTCCTGTGCAGCAACAACAATAAGCGCGACATTAGCGTGGAACTCAGTAACGAAGCCGGACGTGGCGTCGCTCTGGAGCTCATCGCCGCAAGCGATCTCGTCATCGAGAACTTCTCACCACGGGTGATGCAGAACTTTCGTCTGGAATGGGACGTCGTCAGTGCTGCCAACCCGCGTGCTGTCATGGTTCGGATGCCGGCGTTTGGCCTCGACGGGCCGTGGCGCGATCGGGTGGGCTTCGCCCAGACGATGGAGCAGGCAACGGGAATGGCGTGGATGACCGGGTTTTCGGATGGACCGCCGATCATTCCGCGTGGCGTGTGCGACCCGATAGCGGGGCTGCACGCGGCGTTCGCCGCCGTCGCGGCGCTGGTGGTGCGTGACCGTGACGGGATCGGTGTGCACGTCGAATCGACGATGGTGGAATCGGCGCTGAATGTAGCGGCCGAGATGCTGGTCGAGTACTCGGGTAACGGAATCGAGATGCACCGCAACGGGAATCGGGGATCCGGTGTAGGTCCCCAGGGTGTGTATCCCTGCCAGGGTGATGACCAGTGGGTTGCGCTTGCCGCGATGGACGATGCCGCCCGCAGCGCGGTGGCCGAACTGATCGGCGAATCCCCGCTGCCGTCGGCGGGTTGGCGAGATCGGGCCGACGAGCTGGACAAGCTGATCTCGGCTTGGACCGTGCGACGCTCGGTGAGTGCTGCGGTTGACGAACTGCGCTCCCATGGGGTGGCGGCGGCGCCGGTAGTGGCACCGCCCTCCCTGCTGAGTGATCCGCAACTGCTCGCGCGCGGGTTCTGGGAAAGCGTCGACCACCCCGTCGCGGGTACGTTCCTGTGCACCGGAATGCCATTCTCGTTCGTCGGGAAACCTCGCCGCTGGATCCGCCGGGTGCCGCCGCTATATGGCCAGCACACCGACGAGGTGCTGACGGGTCTGCTGGGACACAGCCCACAAGACCTGAACGCGTTGCGAAAGTCCGGTTCTACGAGTATGCGACCGGCGGGATTGTGACGCAACGTATCTCAGTGACCCTCTGCGTGCCGCCCCGCGCCGGCGAGCTGTGCGCACCGGTCCGGTTCCTGGTGCGGCAGGTCTCGCTGGTGATGGAGTTGACCGCTCGTCACCGGATTATCAGCGTCGAGTGGGATGAACCTGAACGCGCGGTGGTGATGGTCGTCGAGATCACCGACCCGCAAACCGCTCGGCCCGTCGACGTGCGCATCGACGTCGTCGAAGCCGGTACGGCACACGGCGATCCGCGGACCAGGATGATCGGCAACATCGTGCGCGATGGTCGCCAGTTTGACGTGCTGGGAACGTATCTCGGCATCGTCGCGGACGAGAACTGAATGGGAGCGGGGTAATAGTGAGCGCCACAAAGCGCACCGCGGCCATAGTCGGGGTGCACAACACCCGACAGGGCCGTCGGCTGGACGGGGAAACGTCCCGCGGCCTTGCGCTCAAAGCCATTCGCGGAGCACTGGACGACGCCGGTCTGAGCCTTGACGATGTGGACGGAATCAGCGCAGGCCCACAGTCCACCGCGCTGATCTACGACTTGCGCATCGGACCGGCGTGGCAGGGGCTGGGCTTCGGGGTCGGCATGATCACCGAAGCGGCAGCGGCAATCGAGCACGGCATGGCCGACGTGGTGGTGCTCGTCGCCGCGCAGGCCGGCGAATACCGCGATCACGAGGCCACCGCCCCATGGACAAGGCCGGAGAACGAATTCGTAGCGCCGTGGGGAATGTTCACCGCCGCCGAGTTCGCGCTCATCGCCCGGCGCCACATGCACGTCTACGGCACGACGCGCGAACAACTGTCCATCGTCGCGGCGACCATCCGCAACAACGGGTCGCGGAACCCGGAAGCCGTTTACTACCAACGTGGTCCGTTCACACCCGACGACATCACGGCATCACGTCTAGTGGCTGAGCCGTTTCATCTGCTCGACTGCGCCACCACGTCCGAGGGCGGGTGCGCTCTGGTCGTCGCGAACATCGGCAAAGTCGAAATCGCCAGCCGGCCGATATATATCCTGGGCAGCGGCGCCGACTTTCACGGCCCGTCCTATCAGCACCCGCCGGCGTGGGATCTCGCAGGCCGGCGCGGCGGTTACGTCAATGGCGTCGTGGGCAGGCATGCGGCCGACCGTGCGTTCAGCTTTGCCGGAGTCCGCCGCGACGACGTGGATGTGCTGGAACTCTACGACCCGTTTTCGTTCGAGATCATCCGCCAGCTCGAGGCGTTCGGGTTCTGCGGTGACGGCGAAGGCGGCCCTTTCGTCGCCGATGGCCACATCGCTATCGACGGCAGCCATCCGATCACCACGGACGGAGGAACCATGTCCTTCAGCCACGCGGGTGCCAACCCGCAAATGATGCAGCGCGCCGTCCGGGCCGTCGAGCAATTGCGTGGTGTGGCAGGCGATTTGCAGGTGCCTGACGCACACGTCGCGCTATGCAGCAACGGGGGCGCCGGAGCATTGTTCACCACGGTCCTGATCTTGGGAGATGAGCCGACATGACATCATTGAAACCACAAACCGGACCCGTGCCCCATGCCAGTAGCCAGGTCAGCGCTCCGTTTTGGGAGGCGTGCCGATTGGGGGAGCTGCGTTACCAACGTTGCGAGGTGTGCGGCCTGTCGAACTTCCCGCCGACCGAACACTGCCGCCAATGTCTTTCGGACGAGCTGGTGTGGGCCCGCAGCGGCGGTGTCGGCGAAATCTGCAGCTGGACAGTGGTTTACCGGCCCGTGACTGCCGAGTTCACACCGCCCTATGCGCCCGCAATCGTCACGCTGGACGAGGGTTATCAGATGCTGACTAACGTCGTCGGCGTGGCACCGGACGAGCTGGCGATCGGGATGCGGGTGCAGGTGCAGTTTCATGCGGTTGGTCCCGACGTGGTGCTGCCGTACTTCACGGGTTTACCGTGAGCCCGCAGCGCACCGCCAACGGCCTGCCGGTAACCGCCTACCTCGTTCTGGGTGTGCTGGCCGCCAACGACGAGCAGCTTACGGCCGGCGAGATCAAGATGCGCGCCGAACTGTCCGTCGGCCACTTCTACTGGTCGCCGTCGGTCAGTCATGTGCGGCGTGAACTCAACCGGTTGCTCGCGCGGGGAATGGTCAATGAGATCGGCGCGCAGTCCGGCAAGCGCGCGATCACGTTGTACGAGACCACCGATGCCGGGCTCGACGCGCTGCACCGGTGGGTGCAGCACTTTCCCGGCCAGGAGCAGGTTGTCATCAAGCACCCGGTGATCCTCAAGACCTGGCTTGCCCACGATGACGATCCTGAGCGTGTCGTCGACACCCTGGATCGCCACCTCGAGGCGACGCGGGCCCGGCTGGACGAGGCGCTTTGGTCACGGCAGCGTTCCCGCGAAGTCGGCATCATCGACGACCCGCAGCAGCGTTACTCCTTCGCCGTCCTCGACTATGCGATCCGCGGCCTCTACGCCGAGATCTCCAACATCACGCAGTTGCGCGACGAAATCGCCGGCGGCACAACCCGAGATCCGGTCAAGCGGGTGCGTCGGTCCAAGGGGCAGATCCGCCGCCGAGCGCCGCGCTAAGTGTGCTCGCCATGGTTAGCCGCCCACCATCATCAGTCCACCGTCGACCGCCAGCAGCTGCCCGGTAATGAATCCCGAACCAAATCCGGCCGGAAAAACCAATATCGGGCCGACGTCCCGCGCGGGATCGCCCAACGCCCCGCCGAGCGGAATCATCGTCTTGAGCTGTTGGTCGATGAGCGGGCTGGCGTGCGGACCGAGAAAATCCCGCAACCGGTCGGCGCCGGGCGTCTGCACCGCGGGCGCCAGTGCGTTGACGGTGACATTGTCGGCGGCCCAGGCCCGGGCAGCCGATCGCGTCCATGCCTGCACTGCGCCCTTGGTGGCGGCGTAGACAGCCGAGATCGGGCTGCCCACAACGGCTTCCGAGGAGCCGAAGTTGATGATCCGGCCACCTTTGGGATCCTGCTGTTTCATGACGGTGTATGCGGCCTGATTCGTGAGGATCGTCGCTTTCACGTTGGTGTCCAACAGGAATGAAATCTCGTCCGCGCTGATGTATCCGGGAACCCCCGGCTGCCAGAGTCCGGCGGCGTTCACCAGGACGTCGAGCCCGCCGAGCTTCTCGGTCGCGCGGCGCACCGTCGCCGAGACGGCTTCGCCGTCGCGCGCGTCGCACTGCAGCCAGGTTGCCGCCAGATCATCCGGCGGTGGAGTCTGGTGATACGTCGCAACGACCGCGGCACCCGCCTCATTAAGGACCCGGACGGCGGCCGCGCCGATACCGGTCGCCGCACCGGTCACCAAGATCCGTCGTCCCCGCAATGGTGGCGTCACGTCTGACATAGCGGAAACGGTATATGCCGAGGACAACCGCGCCCCAATCGGAGACAACTCCAATGCACGGCGCTTGCCGACGTCCGACTCGACTACAGCAGCGGCGTCTGCTGACTCAGGCTGAACAGCAGGTAGGCGACGCAGACAAGAAAGTTCAACACCACCAGAACCAAGCCCGCGAACACCAGTGAGCGGGTGCTGCGGCGGCGCAGGCGCCTGGCCCTCGCTGAGCGCGTGTCATGGTTGAATCGCGTCGCGATCAGAGCGAAATTGACGTCGGTCATTTCGTCGTCTGTGACGGGCATGCCCGCGAGCATCTCCTGAAGTCGCTCCGGCGAGGTGTGGACCCCGACACGGGCGAAGCACCGGCTCAACCGCCGGGCTCTCCTGCGGCACAGCACCTGCCCTCGTATGTTTAGCTGCCGCGACAGCCGCCTTCGTTGATCGCCCCAGGGATTCGACGGGCTCGTCACAACGGGGGATTGTAGTTCGCCGCGTCTGCCTTCGGAGCGTTACGCAGCAAATACCTCGGCAGAGCGGAAACGCCGCGTGCTGGGGTGGAGCCGGCTAGGCCCGCACGGCGATCGTCGACAGCAGATCGGCCAGCCGGTCCGGCCGGTCCAGCATCGAGAACGTCCGCGCACCTGTGATGACCTCGAGACGGGCATTGGGGATGGTCGCGGCCAGTCGCTTGCCGTCGTCGAGCTCGAAGAACTTGTCGTCGGCCGACCAGGCGATGAGCGCGGGCTTGTCGAACTCCGGCAGCCGGGCCGCCACACCTGTGGTGACTTCCGTGCGCAGCGACAGCGAGAACTGGCGCAGGTCCTCCGCGATCGCGGGGTCGGACATCGCCGGACGCACCCAGGCCGCTGCGAGATCCTCGAGGTTCTGGTACGCGAGATCGCCATAGGCCCGCCTGCGCGCGACCGGGGCCCGCATAACCTGGATCGCGCTCCGGAACAGCGTCTTCGATTTGGCCGCCGCGATCACCGGCTTGAGGATTGGCGGTGGAAAGTGTTCGAACGCATCGCAACTCGTCAGCACCAGCGCACCGATCCGCTCGGGATGATGCACCGCGACGAGTTGGGTGACCACCCCGCCGGTGTCATTACCGACCAGCACCACGTCGTCGAGGTCGAAGGCTTCGAGTGTGTCGGCGACGATGTTGGCGACGCCGGTGATGGTTCGATCGGCGCCGGGGCGCAGCGGTTGTGGATGCGCGCCGAGCGGCCAGGTCGGGGCGATGCACCGCAGGCCCTGACCGGCGAGGCGCTGGCTCACCTCGCGCCAGATCTCTCGGCCCATCATGTACCCGTGCACGAACACCACAGGCCTGCCGTTTTCGGGTCCGATTGCTTCGTAGTGGATGGTTCCGGCACTAATGTCGATCGTCGACATGGATTGACTCCTACTTCGAGTTATTGTTACAAACAGGCTGTCTGTTCGTAAGTTACCAACAGGTTGTATGGAAATCAAGAGACGCACTCAGGAGGAGCGCTCCGCGGCGACCCGCGACGCGCTGATCTCGGCTGCTCGCAAGCTGTGGGGACAGCGGGGTTATGCGGAGGTGGGCACCCCGGAGATCGCCAAGGAGGCTGGGGTCACGCGGGGCGCGATGTATCACCAATTCGCCGACAAGGCAGCGCTATTCCGCGGGGTCGTCGAGGCGGTGGAGCAGGATGTGATGGCCCGGATGGCCACTGTGGTCGCCTCCTCGGGCGCGACGACGCCCGCCGACGCCATTCGGGCCGCAGTCGACGCCTGGCTTGATGTGTCCGGCGATCCCGAGGTGCGTCAGCTGATCCTGCTGGATGCGCCCGCCGTGCTCGGCTGGGCCGGCTTCCGCGACGTGGCCCAGCGCTACAGCCTGGGCATGACCGAACAACTGCTCACCGAGGCCATCCGCGCGGGCCAACTGGTTCGTCAACCGGTGCGACCGCTGGCCACCGTGATGATCGGCGCGCTCGACGAGGCGGCCATGGCCATCGCGACGGCCGAGGATCCGAAGCGCGCCCGCAAGGAGATCAGGTTCGTGCTACGGCGGCTCATCGACGGCATG
>NZ_JCALDF010000038.1:0-46851 GCF_059812725.1 Mycobacterium sp. NGS41 | reverse complement strand
GCGGGGCGGGGTCGTCGGTCTCGACGACAACGACGCAGCGTCGGGAATATGCCCGGTCAGCACGTCGTAACCCCAGTAAGGTCGTAGACCGTGATCCCGCTTCCGCGTCCTTGGCTGCTGGCTGGCGCCATGCTGATGGGCATCGCGGTGGGGCAGTTGGCGGGGGTGGCGTCTACCTTGTTGGTCCATGCCCGGGTCCGGCCGGACGTCGTGATTGCGTTGGTGGTCGGGATTCCCAGCGTGATCGGGTTGCTGGTGACCCTGCTGTCCGGGCGTCGGTGGGCGACGATGCTGGGTGCCTTCATCCTGGCGCTGGCGCCGGGCTGGTTCGGCGTGCTCGTCGTTATCCAGGTTGCCTCCGGTGGCTGACAAAGAGCCTGAGTCCAACCCCGGGACCGAGCCGTTCACGCCGGACTTCGACACCGGCGAACCGTCGGTGCCCTTTGTGCCGAACTTCGACGACGACTCCGAACCCCTACCGATCGCACAACCCGAGGAGCCCCCGGCAGAGCCTCCCGCGCCGGCCGCCGTCTCAGCAGAGGACTCCGCGCCCGAGGCGCCCGAGCCGGCTGTCACGCCGGTCACCGTGCCGGGGCGATACCAATACCTGAGGTGGTGGAAGTTCGTTCTGGTGGTCCTCGGCGTATGGCTCGCCGCGACGCCCGTCGGGCTGAGCCTGTTCTATTGGTGGTTCCACACCATCGACAAGACGTTGCCGGTGTTCATGGTCCTGGTCTACGTCGTCGCGTGCTCGGTGGCCGGCGTGCTGCTGGCGATGGTCCAGGACCGGCCGCTGATCGCGGCTCTGTCGCTCGCGGTGCTGTCGGGGCCGTTTGCCTCGGTCGCCGCGGCGGCCCCGCTGTACGGCTATTACTACTGCGAGCGCACCGGCCGCTGTCTGCTCAGTGTTATTCCCTACTGACTTCGTCATTCCCTACTGACTTCGTCATTCCGTACTGACGGTCTTGTCGGGCGTGCGCAAACGTTAGGGTAGTGCCCGTGACTCACTATGACGTCGTCGTCGTCGGGGCCGGTCCCGGCGGATATGTGGCCGCCATCCGTGCCGCGCAACTCGGTCTGAACACCGCAGTCGTCGAACCCAAATACTGGGGCGGCGTCTGCCTCAACGTCGGCTGTATCCCGTCCAAAGCGCTGCTGCGCAACGCCGAGCTCGTCCACATCGTCACCAAGGAAGCCAAGACTTTCGGCATCAGCGGCGAGGCGACCTTCGACTACGGGATCGCCTTCGACCGCAGCCGAAAGGTGGCCGATGGCCGCGTCGCCGGTGTGCATTTCCTGATGAAGAAAAACAAGATCACCGAGATCCACGGCTACGGCCGATTCACCGACGCCCACACGCTGTCGGTCGACCTCAACGACGGTGGCAGCGAGACGGTCACGTTCGACAACGCCATCATCGCCACCGGCAGCAGCACCCGGCTGGTGCCCGGCACGTCACTGTCGGAAAACGTGGTGACCTACGAAGAACTGATTCTGTCCCGGGAGCTGCCGAAGTCGATCGTCATCGCCGGAGCCGGCGCCATCGGCATGGAGTTCGGCTACGTGCTGAAGAACTACGGCGTCGACGTGACGATCGTTGAGTTCCTGCCGCGGGCGCTGCCCAACGAGGACCCCGACGCCTCCAAGGAGATCGAGAAGGCCTTCAAGAAGCTGGGCGTCAAGGTCCTCACCGGAACCAAGGTCGAGTCCATCACCGACGATGGCTCCGAGGTCACGGTGTCGGTCAGCAAGGACGGCAAGTCCGACGAGCTCAAGACCGACAAGGTGTTGCAGGCCATCGGGTTTGCGCCCAACGTCGAGGGCTACGGTCTGGACAAGGCCGGCGTCGAGCTGACCGACCGCAAGGCCATCGGCATCACCGACTACATGCAGACCAGCGTGCCGCATATCTATGCGATCGGTGACGTCACCGGCAAGCTGCAGCTGGCCCATGTTGCCGAGGCGCAAGGCGTGGTGGCGGCCGAAACCATCGCCGGCGCAGAGACTTTGGCGCTCGGCGACTACCGCATGCTGCCGCGCGCCACGTTCTGTCAGCCCAACGTCGCCAGCTTCGGGCTCACCGAGCAGCAGGCCCGCGACGAAGGCTACGACGTGGTGGTGGCCAAGTTCCCGTTCACCGCCAACGGCAAGGCGCACGGCGTGGGCGACCCCAGCGGGTTCGTCAAGCTGGTGGCCGACGCCAAATACGGCGAACTGATTGGCGGGCACCTGGTTGGCCATGACGTCTCCGAGCTGCTGCCCGAGCTCACGCTGGCGCAGAAGTGGGACCTCACGGCAAACGAGTTGGCGCGCAACGTGCATACCCATCCGACGATGTCGGAGGCGCTGCAGGAGTGCTTCCACGGCCTGGTCGGCCACATGATCAACTTCTGACGCAATGCGCCGGCTCACCTTGGTGGCGGCTTTGGTCGCGCTGGTGGGCGGTGTGCTGTTCGTCGTCTGTCATCAACCGCATCCGGTCCGTCATGCGGCGCCGAATGCCCCGACCCGCCCGAATTCCGTGGCACCGATCCCCCCGCCGCCGGCACCCGAACTGAGCGGCTACCCGGAGGTTTCGGCCGACGACTACCTCGTCGACGACCAGTACCGACAGCTGCGGTATCTGTACTTCCGCACCCCAGACGGGCTGACCTGCTGGATTGGTTGGTCCGCCGGTTGCCACGGTGCGCTGCGCGGGACGCCTGCACCTGCCAATGAGGTCGAGCTGGCGGGCTATGGTCAGATCGCCGGCGACATCGAGTTTTCCGCATTCCACCAGCTGTCCGGCCCATGGGGCCCGGCGCCCGGCGTCAAGCCTCCGGGTGATGCGAAGACGCTGCCGGTTGGACACCAGATCAGCTACGGCGACTTCCACTGTGCGATCGCGACCGGGGAGACAACCATGTGTGCCCTCGGCTCACCGGCGACGGTCTGGTTCGTGCTGTCGCCGGACCACAGCGGCATCGGCCCTCGAACTCCGGGCCTGCCGGACAAGTTCCCCGAACCGCACGACTTCGTCGTCGACGACCGGAGTTACACCGTCGGGTCCGGCGGCAAGAACATGTTTCCCTACTTCACCGTCGCATCCGGATTGGCTTGCAACATCGTCATTTTCAGCGGCGGTGCGTTCGGTTGCGACGGGCCGCTGCCCGGCGTGCAACACGGCGAAAACGAGATCTACGTGGACTTGAACGGTCGTCAGGTCGGCATGCGCAAGGCCGACGGCGTGAGGTTTGGGACGCCGCGCTATCCCGGGAAGGTCCAGCAACTGGCCGCCCAGCATCGGATCAACTACACGTACGAGAGGTACTGCACCTGCATGGCGACCAGTGACGGTGGCGTGGCCTGCTACGCCGGACCGCAGGGCAAGCGCAGCGGCTTTGTGGTGTCAGCGGATTCGGCGTGGACGTTCGGCGGCTTTTAGCAAGGTCGCGGCCGTCACATACGATGTCGGGGTGGCGAAACTCCGAACCGCAGGCCCACCGCAGCAAAGGGCGGGCCGATCCACCGAAACGATCGTGGGCGCGATCGCCGGTTTGGTCGCCGGCTACGTGCTGTGGCTGGTGGCCATCTCGGTTGGAGATTCCCTGACCACCGTGGGCAAGTGGAGTTTGGCGGTGCTGCTGTTGTCGGGCGCACTGGCCGCCGGCGCGGTCATGGGAGGCCTGCTGATGCATTGGCGCCGCAGGTATTTCGCGGCCGCGTTCGCGTTCGGCGTGTCTGTGCTGCCGGTGGTGTTGGCGCTGGCGGTGCTGGCCAACATCTACCTTTGATCGTCTTGCGCGCGCGAATCAGTGCCAGCGCAGCAACACGAGTTCGGAACACAAGCCAGGACCCATCGCGATCATCAGGCCCGGGCTTCCGCTGGGCGGCGGTTTGGCGAGGGTGTCGCGCAGCACATGCAGCACCGACGCCGACGACAGATTGCCCACCTCACCGAGCGAACGCCACGTCAGTTCCAGCGCCTCCGGTGGCAGGTCGAGCGCCGCGTTGATCGCGTCGATGATCTTGGGACCGCCGGGATGGACAACCCAGCCGCCGATATCGGTGGTGGCCAGGCCGTGCGTGGCCAGAAACGAAATGACGTCCTCGCCAATGTTTTGCTCCAGTGCACTCGCCACGTCCTTGGACAACACGAGTTCAAACCCTCCGCTGCCCACGTCGTAGCCCATCTCGTGCAGCGTGTCGGGATAAAGACAACTGCGCGAATCGCAGATATCCGGGCCGCTGGCGCCGACGTGTTCGGCGCGACGCTCGCCCACGGCAACCACCGCTGCAGCTCCGTCAGCAAACAGCGCACTGCCCACCGAACCGGCTAGCGACGGCTTGTATCCCGGGTAGGTGAGTGAGCAGAGCTCGACTGAGATCAGGGCCCCAACGCTGTCCGGCATACCGCGCAGGAAGTCGTGCAGCCGCGCTACCCCGGCCGCCCCGGCCACGCAGCCAAGGCCAAACAGCGGCACCCGCCGCACGTCATCGCGCAAGCCCAGCCGCCCGGCGATCCGGGCGTCGATCGAGGGCACCGCGAGTCCGGTGACCGTCGTGGTAATGAGCAGGTCGAGGTCTTGTGGTTGCAGCCCCGCCTCGTCCAGCGCGCCTACCAGCGCCTCGCACCCGAGATCAACGGCGTTTTCGATGAAGATCCGGTTGGCCTGGCCGAAGTCGGCCAGTTCTCGATATTTTTCCTTCGGCAGGACGAGGTGACGGCCGTTGACCTTAGCGCTGGCATGCAGCTGTCGAACGAGGTCGTCGTAACCCTCGAACTCTCCGATGCTGAGAAAAAGATCGGTCAGTTCCCGCTGTGAATAGCGATATGGCGGCAACGCGCCAGACACACCTGCAATGACGCTCATTGTCCCCACCCCTGGTAACGCGCATCTCGGTCGAACGAGTTAACCGGATCGCTTAGAGCCGAAGTCTAGACGGCTAGCGGTGCGCCGTCATGCAGATGAGCAAAATGCAGCCAGATTCGTTCGGTTGCGATGCCGGCCCCGTACCCGGCCGGGCCGGTCTTTAACGCGGGTTGTCCAATGGGATGTCAAGGGCGTGCATGGTCGCGGCCAGCCCGTCGTATTGGCTTGCCAGCAAGCAGAATTCGATCAGTTGCCGCCGATCCAAGTGGTCCGCCAGTCGCTGCCAGGTCGCGTCGGTAACCGTGCGGTCCATCACGAACTCGTCGGTGGCCGCCAGCAGTGACTGCTGGCGGGCGGTCAGGCTGTTGCGGGCATCTGCCGACACGTCCGGCCAGGCGAAGATCGTGGCCTGTAAGTCCGCGTTCAGGCCCTGAGCGCGCGCCATGCTGCGGTGATGCTGCAGCTCGTATTCGCAAGACCGCAGATGCGCGACGCGCAGGATCACCAACTCGGTGTCGATTGCCGGCAGCCGTCCCCGCAACAGTCGGCCGCTGTAGGCCGACCACGTCCAGAACAGCAGCTGGCGCTGTCCCAACGTGGTGAACAGATGCATCTCCGGCGCCTTCACCTTGCGTGCCGCCAGCTTGGCGAGGACCCAGTTGATCGGTCCCAGCTCGCGGAAGCGGCCCGAGGGGATGCGGCCTTGCGGGCCGGTCACGGTTGTTTCACCAAGTACGGGGACACGGTGCTGCGGTGTTCGTCGAGATCCAGCGCGCGGCCCAGCGCGGGGAAGGCCCGCTGCGGGCACCGGTCGCGTTCGCAGACGCGGCAACCGGCGCCGATCGGCGTGGCCACAATGTTCGCATCCCCCGACAAGTCGAGTCCTTCCGAGTAGACGAGCCGGTGTGCGTGGCGAAGCTCGCAGCCCAGCCCGATCGCGAAGGTTTTACCGGGCTGACCATATCGTGCGGCGCGGCGTTCCACGGTGCGGGCCACCCACAGGTAGTTCCGGCCGTCGGGCATCTGCGCGATCTGGACCAGGATCTTGCCCGGGTTGGCGAAGGTTTCGTAGACGTTCCACAACGGGCAGGTGCCGCCGCTGGAGGAGAAGTGAAAGCCCGTGGCGGACTGGCGTTTTGACATGTTGCCTGCCCGGTCCACCCGGACGAACGAGAACGGGACGCCCCGCATCGACGGCCGCTGCATCGTGGACAGCCGGTGCGCGATGGTCTCGTAGCTCACCGAGTAGAACGCCGACAGCCGCTCGACGTCATACCGGAAGTTCTCCGCCACGTCGTGGAACTGGCGGTAGGGCAGCACCGCGGCCGCAGCGAAGTAGTTGGCCAGCCCGAGCCTGGCCAGGGTGCGGGACTCGGCGCTGGTGAACTTGCCGTCCTCGACCATGGTGTCGATCAGCTCGCCGAACTCGAGAAACGCCAACTCGGCGGCCATCTTGAACACCTGCTGGCCCGACGAGAGGTGGTTGCTGATCTCCAGCGTGTTGGCCTTGGGGTCGTAGCGGTGCAGCACGCTGTCACCGAGATCGATGCGCTTGGTGATGCGCACCCCGTGCACCTCGGTGAGCCGGCGGGTCAACTCGCGGGCCAGGTCGCCGTGATGCATCCGCATCTGCATGGTCAGGTCTTCGGCAGCGGTGTCCAGCTCGTGCAGATAGTTCTGACGCTCGTAGAAGTAGTCGCGCACCTCTTCGTGGGGCATGGTGATCGACCCGCTGCCGCTGCTGCCGTCGAAGAAGCGCTCTTCGGTGGCCGCCGCCAGCTGCGCGGTGGTGATCCGGTAACGCCGGTGCAGGTTGACGACCGCGCGGGCCAGGGCGGGATGGGCGCTGACCATCTCGGCGACTTCGGTCGGGTCGACGTTGATGTCCAGATCGCGGTCCGTCGTCACCTCACGTAGTTCGGCAACCAGCCGGGTGTCGTCCTGCGGGGCGAAGAACGTGGCGTCCACCCCGAACACCTCGCTGATCCGGAGCAGTACCGCCACCGTCAACGGGCGGACGTCGTGTTCGATCTGATTGAGGTAACTCGGCGAGATCTCCAGCATCTGGGCCAGTGCGGCTTGACTGAAGCCCCGCTCGTTGCGCAGCTGGCGCACCCGTGAGCCGACGAACGTTTTGGACACCGAACCGATGTTACCCTGCACTGTTAAGGTCAGATTTGCAGAGTTTGCACACCGCAGGCGCGGCGGTTTTTTTGGAATTTCGCCGATCGCGTTGGCATGATTCGCAGCGGGGATCCCGGGTAGGGCTGGGAATACCGCCTACGAAAACGGAGAGTAACGGGGAGCGCAGTCTTGAGCCTGGACAAATCAATGATGCCGGTTCCAGACGGCAGCCCCGACGTGTTCGATCGCGAATGGCCACTGCGCGTCGGCGACATCGACCGCACCGGCCGGCTGCGGCTGGACGCGGCCTGCCGGCACATCCAAGACATCGGTCAGGACCAGCTGCGCGAGATGGGCTTCGAGGAGACCCATCCGCTGTGGATCGTGCGTCGCACCATGGTCGACCTGATACGTCCCATCGAGTTCCAGGACATGCTGCGCTGCCGGCGCTGGTGCTCGGGCACCTCGAACCGGTGGTGTGAGATGCGGGTCCGCATCGATGGTCGCAAGGGCGGCCTGATCGAGTCCGAGGCCTTCTGGATTCACGTCAACCGGGAGACTGAGATGCCGGCCCGAATCGCCGACGACTTCCTGGCGGGCCTGCACAAGACCACCTCGGTCGACCGGCTGCGGTGGAAGGGTTATCTGAAGCCGGGCAGCCGCGACCCGATCTCCGAAGCGTCGGAGATTCATGAGTTCCCGGTCCGGGTCACCGACATCGACTTGTTCGACCACATGAACAACTCGGTCTATTGGAGTGTGGTCGAGGACTACCTGGCGTCGCACGCCGAGCTGCTGGCCGGACCGCTCCGGGTGACCATCGAGCACGAGGCGCCGGTGGCGCTGGGCGACAAGCTCGAAATCATCTCTCACATCCACCCGCCCGGCTCCACCGAGAAGTTCGGTCCGGGTCTGACCGATCGCAGTGTTACAACGCTCACATACGCGGTTGGCGACGAGACTAAAGCCGTCGCCGCGCTCTTCTCGCTCTAACCGGACAAGCGTCCTGTTATTTACCGGTTGACCTGCGGATTCTTGTTACTGGCCGGTAGTTTCTGAAACGGTTAAGTTCCGAGGTGGCTTCGCAAGATTTGCAAAATGACCACAGGTCATAGCCAAAATTTGCAAGTGAAATGGGTGGACCAGCGGGAATGGCCTGTGCCAAGGTCGGGTTAGCACGTTAGTGAAATTCAGCCCGAAGTGAAGTTCAGTCCGAAGCTTCCGACCTAGCGGTGGGCTGGACACATCAAGCAACTCAGTCAATGCCTGACCGAACAAAATGACCGATAAGGAGCAGCCACATGTCTGTCGTTGGCACCCCGAAGAGCGCTGAGCAGATCCAGCAGGACTGGGACACCAATCCGCGCTGGAAGGACGTCACGCGTACCTACCGCGCCCAGGATGTCGTGGCCCTGCAGGGCAGCGTCGTCGAGGAGCACACCCTGGCCCGCCGCGGCGCCGAGGTGCTCTGGAGCCAATTGCACGACCTGGAGTTCGTTAACGCACTCGGCGCCCTCACCGGCAACATGGCCGTGCAGCAGGTGCGTGCCGGGTTGAAGGCCATCTATCTGTCGGGTTGGCAGGTCGCCGGTGACGCCAACCTCTCCGGCCACACCTACCCGGACCAGAGCCTCTACCCGGCCAACTCGGTGCCGCAGGTGGTGCGCCGGATCAACAATGCGCTGCTGCGTGCCGACGAGATCGCCAAGGTCGAGGGCGACACCTCGGTGGAGAACTGGCTCGCTCCGATCGTCGCCGACGGCGAGGCCGGCTTCGGCGGCGCGCTCAACGTCTACGAGCTGCAAAAGGCCATGATCGCCGCGGGTGTCGCCGGCTCGCATTGGGAGGACCAGCTGGCTTCGGAGAAGAAGTGCGGCCACCTGGGCGGCAAGGTGCTGATCCCCACCCAGCAGCACATCCGGACTTTGACCTCCGCCCGGCTCGCGGCTGACGTGGCCGGCGTGCCGACCGTCGTCATCGCCCGCACGGACGCCGAGGCCGCCACGCTGATCACCTCCGACGTCGACGAGCGCGACCGTCCGTTCATCACCGGCGACCGCACCTCCGAAGGTTTCTACCGGGTGAAGAACGGCCTGGAGCCGTGCATCGCCCGCGCCAAGGCCTACGCGCCGTACTCCGACCTGATCTGGATGGAGACCGGCACGCCGGACCTGGAGCTGGCCCGCAAGTTCGCCGAGGGCGTGAAGAGCGAGTTCCCCGACCAGATGCTGGCCTACAACTGCTCGCCGTCGTTCAACTGGAAGAAGCACCTCGACGACGCGACCATCGCAAGGTTCCAGAAGGAGCTGGGCGCAATGGGATTCAAGTTCCAGTTCATCACCCTGGCCGGCTTCCACGCGCTGAACTACTCGATGTTCGACCTGGCCTACGGCTACGCCCGCAACCAGATGAGCGCCTACGTCGAGCTGCAGGAGCAGGAGTTCGCCGCCGAGGAGCGTGGCTACACCGCGACCAAGCACCAGCGCGAGGTCGGCGCCGGTTACTTCGACCGGATCGCCACGACCGTGGACCCGAAGTCGTCGACCACCGCTCTGGTTGGTTCCACCGAAGAGGGCCAATTCCACTGAGTTAGGTTGAGTTAGTCTGCCGAGCAGACGCGGAGTCGCACTCTTGCAGCCCAATTGATGCGATTCTGCGTCTGCTCGCGCGTATGAGAGGAGTGATCCGTGGCAATCGAGCGGGTTGGGGTTGTCGGAGCAGGGCAGATGGGGTCCGGCATCGCCGAGGTCTCGGTGCGCGCGGGCGTGGAAGTACGGGTGTTCGAGACCACCGACGCGCTGATCACCGCGGGCCGCAACCGCATCGTCAAGTCGCTGGAGCGGGGCGTCAGCGCCGGCAAGGTGACCGAGCGCGAGCGGGACCGTGCGCTCGACAACCTCACCTTCACCACCGACCTGAACGACCTGGCCGACTGCCAGCTGGTGATCGAGGCCGTCATCGAAGACGAGGCCGTCAAGGCCGCGATCTTCGCCGACCTCGACCGGGTGGTCACCAATCCGGACGCGGTGCTCGCGTCGAACACGTCCAGCATCCCGATCATGAAGATCGCGGCGGCAACCAAGAATCCGCAGCGCGTGCTGGGCCTGCACTTCTTCAACCCGGTACCGGTCTTGCCGCTGGTCGAGCTGGTCAGCACGCTGGTCACCGACGAGGCCGCCGCCGCTCGCACAGAGGAGTTTGCCGGCGCGGTGCTGGGCAAGCAGGTGGTGCGCTGTTCGGACCGGTCCGGCTTCGTGGTGAACGCGCTGCTGGTGCCCTACCTGCTTTCGGCGATCCGGATGGTCGAGGGGGGATTCGCCTCCGTCGAGGACGTCGATAAGGCCGTCGTTGCCGGGCTGTCGCACCCGATGGGCCCGCTTCGGCTGTCCGACCTGGTCGGCCTGGACACCCTCAAGCTGATCGCCGACAAGTTGTACGAGGAATTCAAGGAGCCGCATTACGGGCCGCCGTCGCTGTTGCTGCGGATGGTCGAGGCGGGTCTGCTCGGCAAGAAGTCCGGGCAGGGGTTCTACACGTACTAAGGCAATTTCAGCGACGACTCGGCTGGGTCGCGTTAAAGCCGTTGTTTGAACCCTGTACCATTCTCGCGTCAGACAACGAAAGGGGCATCTCGGGCATGCCGCAGTTAAGGCCGTACTACGAAGAGTCGCAATCGATTTATGACATCTCGAACGAGTTTTTCGCATTATTCCTAGACCCGACGATGGGTTACACCTGCGCATACTTCGAGCGTGACGACATGACCCTCGAAGAAGCGCAAAACGCCAAATTCGATTTGGCGCTGGGCAAGCTGAACCTCGAGCCTGGGATGACGCTGCTGGACATCGGCTGCGGCTGGGGCGGGGCACTGGTACGGGCGATCGAAAAGTACGACGTCAACGTCATCGGAATCACCCTGAGCCGCAACCAGTTCGAGTACAGCAGAGCGAAACTGAGCGCAATCCCGACCGACCGCACCGTCGAGCTGCGACTGCAGGGTTGGGAAGAGTTCGAGGACAAGGTCGACCGGATTGTCACCATCGGCGCCTTCGAGGCATTCAAGATGGAGCGTTATGCCGCATTCTTCGACCGCGCCTACAACATCCTCCCCGACGATGGCCGGATGTTGCTGCACACAATTCTGACGTATCAATGGCAAGAGATGCCCGCCCGCGGCATCACGCTGACAATGAGCGATATTCGATTCGCCCGATTCATTGGCACAGAGATTTTCCCGGGCGGACAGCTACCGGCCCAGGAAGACATTTTCAAGTTTGCTCAGAAGGCGGGGTTCTCGGTCGAAAAGGTGCAACTGCTCCGTGAGCATTACGAGCGGACGCTGAACATTTGGGCAGCCAATCTGGAGGCCAACCGCGAGCAAGCGATCGCGATCCAGTCCGAAGAGGTCTATGACCGTTACATGCACTATTTGACCGGCTGCGAGAACTTCTTCCGCAAAGGCATCAGCAACGTGGGGCAGTTCACCCTGGTGAAGTAGGGCCTACTTTTCCAACGTGAACTGATCGACGTCCGTGTAACCCGTGCGGAACAGCTTCGCGCAGCCGGTGAGGTACTTCATGTAGCGGTCGTAGACCGTCTCCGACTGGATCGCGATCGCTTGCTCGCGGTTGGCCTCGAGTGCGGTGGCCCACAGGTCCAGGGTTCGCGCATAGTGCAGCTGCAGCGACTGGACCCGGGTCAACTTGAATCCGGCCGCGACGGCGTACTCCTCGACCGACGCGGGAGTCGGCAACCAGCCACCCGGGAAGATCTCGGCCAGGATGAACTGGGTGAAGTGAACGACTTCGCGCGTCAACGGGATGCCCTTCGCGCGGGCTTCTCTGAAGGCGGGCCGCACGATGGTGTGCAGCAGCATCGCGCCGTCGCTCGGCAGCACGCGGTAGGCCATCTTGAAGAACGGGCCCCAGCGCTGCCGGCCGAAGTGCTCGAACGCCCCGATTGAGACAATCCGGTCGACGGGCTCGTCGAACTTCTCCCAACCTTCCAGTAACACTCGCCTGCTGCGGGTGGTGTCCAACTCGTCGAACGACTTCTGGACGTGGGCGGCCTGATTCTCCGACAACGTCAGGCCCACGACGTTGACGTCGTACTTCTCGACGGCACGCCGAAGCGTGGCGCCCCAGCCACAGCCGATGTCCAGCAGCGTCATCCCGGGCTGCAGGCCCAGCTTGCCCAGCGCCAGGTCGATCTTGGCGAGTTGAGCCTCCTGCAGCGTCATATCGTCGCGCTCGAAATAGGCGCAGCTGTATGTCTGGGTGGGGTCGAGGAACAGCCGGAAGAAGTCGTCGGAGAGGTCGTAGTGAGCTTGCACATTCCCGAAATGCGGCGTCAGCTGTGCGGCCATGACGAGTAGAGCCTTTCTGTGGTCACAGAGGCTCTAATGGCGCAACAAACGCACCAAACGCCCCCGATGCAATCAGTGCATGCTAGCCGCAAAACCTGTCAAAGTCCTTAACGGGCCGGGGCCCCTATTTCATAGAAAACTCATAACGTACGCATAATTGCGCCGGCGGCCAGGCCCACCACCAACAGCGCACCCGCCTGCCGTACGTGCAACCAGGCCAGCGCGGCGTACCACAGCGGCCACACCGGAAAATTCGGCGGCGGCTCCTCGGGCGGCGGGCGGCGGAAATACGGCCACACCTTCACCAGCCGGGGCAGCGCCAATACGACGACCAACGCCGGCCACGGCATCGCCCCCACCGCCACCGCGCCGGCGACCAGCGCGTAGAACCCGACCATCATGCCCAGCGTGACGACGCGGGCACGCGCTTCGCCGAGCATCACCGGCAGCGTCCGAATGCCCAGCGGTTCGTCGTATGGGATCTTGTCGATGTGCTTGCCCATCAGCACGGTGGTGCACAACAAGCCGTAGGGCAGCGACGCCAAAACGATATTCCAGCCAACCCAGCCCGCGCTACCGACCGCCGAGTAGTAGGTGCCGCAGACCATCAACGGGCCCCACACGACGAAAACATCGGGTTCGCCGAGGCCACGCTTTTTCAGCCGTAGCGGCGGCGCGGTGTAAGCAAAGCTCAGGACAAACCCGCTCAGCGCGAAGGACACGACGGGCCAGCCGCGCGCCCAGGTCAAGATGACCAGGATCGCCAGGTCGGCGACGTTGACCGCGAGAATCGCCAGCCCCAGCGTGCGCCGGCTGACCAGCCCGGACAGTACCGGGTGCGGAGCGTAGAGAGCGCGAGGGTAAGTCGCGCTGTCGGTGCCGACCTGGGTGTCGTAGAGGTCGTTCATCAGGTTGTTGGCGGTGTGCGCCAACGTGATGCCGACTACGGCCAGGACCAGCCAGCGCCAGTCCAGCCCGGGCTTCCCGATTGCCAGCAGCGCGGCGACCAGCCCGGCGAACAGCGTCATCGGTAGCAGTGCGGCGCGGGTGACGACAAGCCAGCGGGTGACCGCGTCGATCGGCCCATCCGGTGGCGGATTGGTGGTGCGCAATGCGTATGCCCACGACTTCAGCCGTGAGCCGGCGCTCACCTCAGGCATTCAACCAGCTTAGACCTGCTCCCACGGCCCCACGATCGGCGAAGGGTGCGGCTGCCCGCGGAATTTTTCCAGCGATCCGCCGGCCTCGACGATCCCGCACAGTGCACTCCAGCTCAGCATCGTCAGGTAGCCGATGAGCTCGTCGGTGCTCATGCGCGGATTCGACATCCACGAGTGGGTGGCCAACTGCACACCGCCGACAATCAGGTACGCCCACGGCTCCACCCCGCCGGTGTCCATCCCGGCCTCGAGCATGCGCCGGCGCAGCATCACCGCGATCATGCGGGCGATGATCCGCTCGGAGTCGGCGATCACCTTGCTCTTGCTGCCCGAGCTGTTCGCCATCACGAAGCCGTACGGCTCCGGTTCGTTCGCCACGGTTTCGACGTACACCCGGATTACCTCGCGGGTCAGGTCGTACCCGTCGAGATTGGACGACAGTGCGGCGGCCATGTTGGGGATCAGCGTGGTTTGCGCGAAGCGCATCATCACCGCGGTGGTCAGGTCGTTCTTGTCGACGAAGTAGCGGTAGAGCACGGTCTTGGAGACGCCGATCTCGGCGGCGATTTCATCCATGGAGAGGTTGCGGCCCTGCCGGCGAATCGCCTCGATCGTGCCGTCCACCAACTCGTTTCGGCGCTCCACCTTATGTTGGTGCCAGCGCCGCTTGCGGCCGTCCGTCTTAGCGGTCACCGCCGGGATATGCTCTGCCACTTTCGCCGATTTCCCATTCACTAGACGCCCTCGATACTACGGCGGGTAGGGCGGTCGGGCGGGAGGTGCTCACCGCTGCACAGCGGTGTCGGCCGCGTGCTGGTGGATGATGGTGTGGTGGCACACAGAGCCCCACATCCAGGAGACGCGCCGCCGGAGGTGACGCGTCCGGCCCGCGCCTCCTTCGCGGAGTCGTTCGCCGCGGCCGATCCGGTGGCGGACGCCGAACGGCGGCGCGGGCTGCGCCGGATGAAAGTGGTGGCGCTGAGCTTCTTGATCGGTGCCACCGGTTTGTTCCTCGCCTGTCGGTGGGCTCAGGCGCACGGCAGCACCGTCGCCTGGGTTGGCTACGTCCGTGCCGCCGCGGAGGCCGGCATGGTGGGGGCGCTGGCGGACTGGTTCGCGGTTACCGCGCTGTTCAAGCACCCGCTGGGCATCCCGATCCCGCACACCGCGATCATCAAGCGCAAGAAGGACCAGCTCGGCGAGGGCCTGGGCACGTTCGTGCGGGAGAACTTCCTGTCGCCGGCGGTGGTGGAGACCAAGCTGCGCGACGCCCAGGTGCCCGGACGACTCGGTAAGTGGCTGTCCGACATTTCCCACGCCGAGCGGGTGGCGAACGAGACGGCGACGGTGTTGCGGGTGCTGGTGGAGCTGCTGCGCGACGACGACGTGCAACAGGTGATCGATCGCATGATCGTGCGCCGCATCGCCGAGCCGCAGTGGGGTCCCCCGGTGGGCCGGGTGCTGGCGACGCTGTTGGCCGAGAACCGGCAGGAAGCCCTGATCCAATTGCTGGCCGACCGGGCGTTCCAGTGGTCACTCAATGCCGGCGAGGTCATCCAGCGGGTGGTCGAGCGCGACTCGCCGAGCTGGTCGCCCCGCTTCGTCGACCACATGGTCGGCGATCGCATCCACCGTGAGTTGATGGACTTCACCGACAAGGTGCGCCGCAACCCGGACCACGAGTTGCGGCGTTCGGCGACGCGCTTCCTGTTCGAATTCGCCGACGACCTACAACACGACCCGGCCACCATCGCGCGCGCGGATGCGATCAAAGAGCAGCTCATGGCGCGCGACGAGATCGCCAACGCGGCCGCGACCGCGTGGAAGACGCTGAAGCGGCTGGTGCTCGAGGGCGTGGACGACCCATCGAGTGCGTTGCGCACCCGGATTGCCGACGCCGTGGTTCGAATTGGTGAGTCGCTGCGTGACGACGCCGATTTGCGCGACAAGGTCGACAACTGGATGGTGCGCGCCGCACAGCATCTGGTCTCGCAATATGGGGTGGAAATCACCGCGATCATCACCGAGACGATCGAGCGTTGGGACGCGGAGGAAGCCAGCCGGCGCATCGAGCTGCACGTCGGCCGCGACTTGCAGTTCATCCGGATCAACGGCACCGTGGTAGGTGCGCTGGCGGGTCTGGTGATTTACGCCGTCGCGCAGGTGCTGTTCTGACGAGTGCTAACAAGCTGCTTGCAATAGCAAGCATTCGTCCGTATTCTGGTGCACCGAGGAGGCACCAATGTCGGAGGAGAAGCTCACCACCAAGGTGTCCACGGCTGCTTCCGATATGGCCTCAGACATCGGCAGCTTCATCAGAAGCCAGCGTGAGACGGCTCATGTGTCGGTGCGCCAGCTCGCGGAGCGGTCCGGTGTCAGCAATCCGTATTTGAGTCAGGTCGAGCGGGGACTGCGCAAGCCGTCCGCCGACGTCCTGAACCAGATCGCAAAGGCGCTGCGGCTTTCCGCCGAGGTCCTATACGTGCGGGCCGGCATCCTCGAGCCCAGCGAGCCGAGCCCGGTGCGCGACGCGATCATCACCGATACGGCGATAACCGAGCGTCAGAAGCAGGTCCTGCTCGACATCTACGCGTCGTTCACCTTCCAAAACGAAACGATCCATGAGGAGTGTCCGAGCCAAACCGACACCGCCGATTGAGCTAGTCGCCAGGACGGCGTCACAACGTCGTGGGCCGTAATCGGAGGGGCCTAAGAGCAGCGTCCATGCTGCCTAGGGGTGACACTCGACCACTCGTAGACCCGACAAATCAGGAGGTTTTCCGCAAGCCGCGTGCCATGTCAATCCGCGGGTCTTGACTACTCCTTCAGCAGGAGCCAACGCTTGCCCTAACTTCCAGACCAGACCAGATACGCACTAAGGCCGAACGTAACAACCCATGAAAGGAAGAAACATGGCTAAAACTGAAAACGCGAACATCGAGGACCTGCGGGCTCCGTTGCTGGCGGCGCTTGGCGCGGCCGACTTGGCCCTGGCGACTGTCAACGACCTGGTCGCGGAACTGCGCGAGCGCGCAGGGGAGCGACGCACCGACACCCGCAGCCGGGTTGAGGAGAGCCGCGCCCGTTTGACCAAGCTTCAGGAGAACCTGCCGGAGCAGCTGCGCGAGCTTCGTGAGAAGTTCACCTCCGACGAGCTGCGCAAGGCGGCCGAGGGCTACCTGGATGCTGCGACCAACCGGTACAACGAGCTGGTCGAGCGCGGCGAGGCCGCCCTGGAGCGGCTGCGCAGCCAGTCCGGCTTCGAAGACGCTTCGGCGCGTGCCGAGGGCTACGTCGACCAGGCCGTCGAGCTGACGCAGGAGGCGCTGGGCACCGTTGCGCAGCAGACCCGCGCGGTCGGCGAGCGTGCCGCCAAGCTGGTCGGCATCGAGCTGCCCGCCAAGAAGGCCCCGGCCAAGAAGGCTCCGGCCAAGAAGGCTGCTCCGGCCAAGAAGGCTGCCGCCAAGAAGGCCCCGGCCAAGAAGGCTCCGGCCAAGAAGGTCACCCAGAAGTAGTTCGACCGAAAACACCACTCGACTCCGAGTTGCCCTGCTTGAGGGCAGCTCGGAGTCGACGTTTAGGGCGGTGCCCGCATACGCTTGATGCGTGAACCAGGTCGTGTATGACGTCATGTTGGTCTTGTTGGTCGCCGTCTTGGTGACGGCGGTGTACGCATTTGTCCACGCGGCGATGCAGCGATCCGACGCCTACACCGCCGTCAACAAGCTGACCAAGCCGGTGTGGTTATTGATCCTCGCCGGTGCAGTGGCGATGACCTCCATCCTGTATCCAATTTTCGGCGTGCTCGGGATGGTGATAGCCGCCTGCGCGGCCGGCGTGTATCTGGTCGACGTACGGCCCAAACTTCTTGAGATTCAAGGTAAGTCGCGCTAAAGAATGAAAGCCCTGCTGGCGCCGGTGGTGGTGTTTGTTACCGTGCTCGGCGCCGCCCCCGCTTCCGCCGATCCCGACACCGGAGTAGTCAATCCGTCCGGCCCCCCGGGCACCTCGTATGCGCCGCCGTTCGTGGATCACACCCAATGGGCGCACTGGGGACATGTGACCAGCCTGCGGGTATACCCCACGCCGCATGGGCGCGCGGCTGCCCGGCAGGCCGGCACGACTGCCGCCGCCGACGAGGCGTGGGCGGAGGTGCTGGCCCTGTCGCCGGACGCCGACACCCCCGGCATGCGCGCCCAGTTCATCTGCCACTGGCAGTTCGCCGAGTTCGCGCAACCCGGCAAGACCAGCTGGAATCTCGAGCCGTGGCGTCCGGTCGTCGACGACTCCGAGATGATCGCCTCGGGCTGCAATCCGGGCGGCCCCGAAGAGCCTTCTTGATGCCGGGCCGACTGACTCGGGAGCAGCTGGCCGCGCTCGTCGACCACACGCTGCTCAAGCCAGAGGCCACCGCTGCCGACGTCGCCGCGCTGGTCGACGAAGCCGCCGAGCTGGGCGTCTACGCGGTTTGCGTCTCGCCGCCGATGGTCACCACCGCGGTCCAAGCCGGAGGGGGTGTGCGGGTGGCCGCGGTGGCGGGGTTTCCGTCGGGCAAGCACCTGTCTGCGGTCAAGGCGCACGAGGCGGCCGCGGCCGTCGCATCCGGTGCCAGTGAGGTCGACATGGTCATCGACGTCGGCGCCGCGCTGGCCGAAGACTTCGATGCAGTGCGGTCCGACATCGAGGCGGTCCGTGCCGCCACCGCCGGAGCCGTACTCAAGGTGATCGTCGAGTCAGCGGTGCTGCTCGGGCAGGCAGACCCGCACACCGTGGCAGCTGTGTGTCGCGCCGCCGAGGCGGCGGGCGCGGACTTCGTCAAGACCTCGACCGGGTTTCATCCCGCCGGTGGCGCGTCGGTTCAGGCCGTCGCGCTGATGGCGGAGGCGGTCGGCGGGCGGCTCGGCGTCAAAGCCAGTGGCGGCATCCGCACCGCGGCCGACGCGATCGCGATGCTGGACGCCGGAGCCACCCGGTTGGGCCTGTCCGGCACCCGAGCGGTGCTCGACGGGCTCAGCTGACCGCCGGCCCGGCCGTCACAGGTTAGAGAAGCAGGAGTCTTTCGACCCACCCGCGGGGATGGTGGCGTTCTGGGTAGAGAAATGGGCCACCACACTGTTCGACGTGACCTCCACACTGTCGGCGTGAATGCCCAGTGGCAGGTTCTTGGTCGCGTCGGACGTGTATTTGTTCAGCTGCGACTGCGCGGAATCCTTGGGCAGGGAAAAGCCCAGCGCGTTGAAGGTGATGATCTGCAGGTCAATGCCGCCGCCGGACACCACCGGCTTGACCACCATGTTGTCCAACATGCCCTTCAGTTCGATGGTGCCGTCGTTGGGGTGGGTGGTCACGGTGTTGCTGACGAATTTAGACAGCCCCTGCAGCTTGGTTGCGATCGAATCCTTGATGCCCTGCGCGGTCCACGTGAAGGTGGCATTGATCGAGCCGATGGTCCCCTTGGAATCAGCGGTGTTGTTGATCTGGACGTTCTGGATGTTGAAGTTCAGCGTCGCCCCTTTGGCGTTCTTGACCTGGTTGCCGGCCGTCTCCACGGAAATATTGGTGTAGTGCTTGGTGATCACCTGCCACAGCACCAACGGCGCCACACTGAACTTCGCGGTGGCTTTGTCCTGGAACTCGCATGCCGCGGCCGAGGCGACTCTGCTGGTCGCTTCATTGCGCACGTACAGCTCCGCTCCGATCACCCCTGCGACCACCACCGCCAGCACAATGACGAGCACCAAAACGATGGACAGCGGACCGCGAAGACGCCGTTTCTTCTTCGGCGCGGCGGGCTCTTCCTTCGGCGCAGCCGCCTGCTCTCGGGCGGGTCCAGGCGGCACCGGTGGCGGCGGGTAGCCGGGCTGTTGCGGGTTTGCACGGGGCGCGCCGAACCGCTCGGTCGGACCCGGCAACTTGCCGGGCACCGTTTGCCCTTGATCGGGAGCACCACCCTGAGGGTGCCTGCCGCGGAGCCGCTCAGTTGGTGCCTGCGGATTGCCATAGGGACCCTGGTTGCCCGGACGCCCCCACGCCGATGGGTCGTTGGGCGGTCCTTGCGGATTCGTCACCCTGGCGATTCTGCCCTATCAAGCTGAATAAAGTGCGACTGATTTCGCAGCACCGCGATGTTTTCCCGAGCGGCTGCCACCTTGGCGACGTCGATGTCGGCGACCACCAGTTGCGGGTCGGCGCCCGCCGACGCCACTACCTCGCCCAACGGTGACGCCACCAGGCTGCCGCCCACCCCGGTTGGCGCTTTTGAGCTCGATTCCCGGCCCGGTGTGGGGTCGGCCTGACCGGCTGCCGCTACGTAACTCATCGAGTCCAGCGCCCGGGCGCGGGCCAGTAACGTCCACTGCTCGAGTTTGCCGGGGCCCGAACCCCACGACGCGCAGACGACGATCAGCTGGGCACCGCGACGGGCCAGTTCGGTGTAGAGCGCCGGAAAACGAATGTCGTAGCAAACGCTCAGGCCCACCCGTACGTCGTCGACGTCGACTACGACCGGTTCGTCCCCCGCCGCGACGGTGCGTGACTCGGCGAAGCCGAACGCGTCGTACAGGTGGATCTTGTGGTAGTGCGCGTCGGGCCGATTGGGTGCGCCCGGGCCGGCGGCGATCAGCGTGTTCATCACCCGCCCGTCGCCGGCGGGCGTGAACATCCCGGCGATCACGGTGATGCCGGCCTGGGTCGCGATCTGCCGGAGACCCTCGGCCCACGGTCCGTCGGGACCGTTCACAGGCTCGGCGATCGGTGCCAGCGGGACGCCGAACCGGCACATGGTCGCCTCAGGGAAGACCACCAGCGTCGCGCCGGCCTCGGCGGCCCGGTCGGTGTATTCGCGCACCAGCTGCAGGTTTGCGGCCTTGTCGGTGCCGCTGAGTATCTGCGCCAGCGCGATTCGCATGTTTCCCAGCCTAGAAGCTCGCCGAAGGCTCAGGCGTGGGCCGCGATCCACTTCGCGGTAAAGCGCTGCTCTGCTTCCACCACAGCGGCCAGTTGGGCGCCGATGATCTTCTCGATCTTGCCGCCGATAAGCGGAACGCGCACCTGGACGCTGGCCTGGAAGTCCACCCGGGACCAGCCCGACTCGGCGACGGGCGACAGGACGGCGGTGCCGGACAGCGTTGCCGGCGCGTCAACGATCTCTCCGGCCAGGGTTGCCGTCGCGGTGCCGTCGGTGATCGGCCCCCAGGTTTCCTTGCGCCTGACGCTGAGGTCGCCCCGGTGCAGCTGCGTGATCAGGCCCGGCAGATGTTGGCTGTGGATCACCTGCAGGATGACGACCTCCACGGTGCCGTCGTTTCCCGATTCACCGCCGACGCGCATCGACTCCAGCGTCGCTTCGCTGGCACCGGAATCGGCCAGGCGGGCCAGCCAGTACTCCCTGTCGGTGAAAGCGCGATAAACGTCTTCGACGGTGCCCTGGTATTCGGCGGTCATGTCGAATGAGCGCGGCATAGCAGGCCAGGCTACCGTTACGGGCCATGAAAAGGGGCTTATGAAACGGGGGGCCGGTTCGCTCTTCGCCGGTGCGCATGTCGCCGAGTCGGTGCCGCTGGCCCCGCTGACCACGTTGGGGGTCGGACCGGCCGCCCGGCGCCTAATCACTTGTGCCACTACGGAACAGGTGGTGGCGGTGTTACGGGAGCTGGATGCGGACGCCCAGCGCGGGGCCGCTGGTCCGCTGCTGGTGTTCGCCGGCGGTTCGAACCTGGTGATCGCCGACGCGCTGACCGACATCACCGCGGTGCGGCTGGCCAACGACGGCATCGCCATCGACGGCAACGTGGTGCGCGCGGAGGCGGGCGCGGTCTGGGACGACGTGGTAGTCAAGACTATCGAGCAGGGGCTGGGCGGGCTGGAATGCCTGTCGGGTATCCCGGGATCGGCCGGGGCGACCCCCGTGCAGAACGTCGGTGCCTACGGCGCCGAGGTGTCCGAGACCATCACACGGGTTCGGCTGCTAAACCGAAGCAGCGGCGAGGTGCGCTGGGTACCCGCAACCGAGCTGCGGTTCGGCTACCGCACCAGCGTGCTCAAGCGAGCTCTGGGCGACGGGGGTCAGACGGCCCTTCAGAGCCACGATGTGGTGCTGGAAGTGGAGTTTGTGCTCGATGCGTCGGGCCGCAGCGCGCCGCTGCGCTACGGGGAGCTGACGGCTGCCCTGGGGGCGAGCAGCGGCGAGCGCGCCGACCCGCGAGCGGTCCGGGAGGCCGTGCTGGCGCTGCGTGGCCGCAAGGGCATGGTGCTCGACGCCGCCGACCATGACACCTGGAGCGTGGGGTCGTTCTTCACCAACCCGGTGGTGGCACCCGATGTCTACGAGCGGCTGGCCGGCAGCATCGACGGGCCGGTGCCGCACTATCCCGCACCGGACGGCGTCAAGCTGGCCGCCGGCTGGCTGGTGGAGCGGGCGGGCTTCGCCAAGGGCTACCCGGACCCCGATGCGAGCGGGGTGGCGGCCCGGTGCCGGTTGTCCACCAAACACGCGCTGGCGCTGACCAATCGCGGGGCCGCGACCAGCGAAGACGTGTTGCGGCTGGCCCGCATCATCCGGGACGGGGTACAGGATGTGTTCGGTATCACACTCAAACCTGAGCCGGTGCTGGTTGGGTGCGTGTTGTAGCAGGTATTTTCGCGCGCCGAAAGCGTTCGAGCACCCCGCGGCACGCCCCTCGTGGCGGGGCCGGGCCCGTTTCGCCCGGTATCTTTAGGTGTCGTGAGCACGTCCAGCACCCCCCAGAGTCCGGGCCCGATCAATCGGCGCTTGGCTTTGGCGGCCCTTGGAGTCGGCGTGTTCGCCCCCAACGTACTGGCCGCCTGCGCCAGCCCGTCGAGCCAACAAGCCGAGAAGAAACAGCCGTCGGCGGCCCACCTGAAATACCAGCCGGCCGACGCGACCAACGACGTGGTGCCTATCGCGCCGATCAGCGTCGAGGTGGGCGACGGCTGGTTCCAGCACGTCGCCCTGACGAACTCCTCGGGCAAGGCCGTTGCCGGAACCTTCAACCAGGACCGGACCCTCTACACCGTCACCGAGCCGCTGGGCTACAACTCGACCTATAGCTGGACCGGTTCGGCGGTCGGCCACGACGGCAAGGCGATTCCGGTCAAGGGCAAGTTCACCACCGTCGCGCCCACCAAGAAGATCGACGGGGGATTCCAGCTGGCCGACGGCCAGACCGTCGGGATCGCGGCGCCGATCATCATCCAGTTCGACGCGCCCATCCATGACAAGGCGGCCGTCGAGCGGGCGCTCACCGTCACCACCAATCCGCCCGTCGAGGGCAGCTGGGCCTGGCTGCCCGACGAGGCGAAGGGCGCCCGCATCCACTACCGTTCCCGCGAGTACTACCCGGCGGGCACCACCGTCAACGTCGACGCCAAGCTGTACGGGCTGCCGTTCGGCGAGGGCGCCTACGGCGCACAGGATTTCTCGCTGAATATCCAGATCGGTCGACGGCAGGTGGTCAAGGCCGAGGTTTCGTCGCACCGCATCCAGGTGGTCACCGATGCCGGCGTCACCATGGACTTCCCGTGTAGCTACGGCGAGGCCGACAAGGCGCGCAACGTCACCCGCAACGGCATCCACGTGGTCACCGAGAAATACGCCGACTTCTACATGTCCAACCCGGCCGCCGGCTACAGCAATGCGCACGAACGCTGGGCGGTCCGGATCTCCAACAACGGAGAGTTCATCCACGCCAACCCGATGAGTGCCGGCGCGCAAGGCAACAGCAACGTCACCAACGGCTGCATCAACCTGTCGACATCCGACGCGGCGGAGTACTACGCGACCGCAATCTACGGTGACCCGGTCGAGGTGACCGGAAGCTCGATCCAGCTGTCCTACTCCGACGGCGACATCTGGGACTGGGCCGTGGATTGGGACACCTGGGTCTCGATGTCGGCGCTGCCGCCGCCGTCGGCGCGCCCGCCGTCGACGAAGATCCCGGTGACCGCGCCGGCCACGCCGTCGAACGCGCCCAGCCTGTCGGGCACGCCGACGACTACTTCCCGGCCAGGTGGTTAGCCCTCCGCGTCGCTGACGCCTGATCGCGAGGCCGGATGATGATCTGGTCCAAATTGACGTGCGGAGGCCGCGAGGCCACGAACCCGATCACCTCGGCGACGTCGGCGGCCACCAACGGCGTCATCCCGGTATAGACGGCGTCCGCGCGCTGCTGGTCGCCGTCGAAGCGGACCAGCGAAAACTCGGTTTCGACCGCCCCGGGTGCGATCTCGGTGAGCCGCACCGGCTTTCCCAGCAGCTCACCGCGCAGCGTGCGGTGCAGCGCACCCTGGCCGTGCTTCGCCGCCGTGTAGCCCGCTCCGCCGTCGTAAATCTCCATCGCGGCAATGGAGGTGACGGTGACGATCAGGCCGTCGCCTGAGTCGATCAGCTTGGGCAGCAGCGCGCGGGTGACCCGCAACGTGCCCATCACGTTGGTCTCCCACATCCAGCGCCAGTGCTCGATGTCGGCCTCGGCGACGGGTTCCAGCCCGCGGGCTCCGCCGGCGTTGTTGACCAGCACGTCCACCCGGTCCAGCGCGCCGGCCAGCGCCGAGACGGCCGTTTCGTCTGTGACATCGGCCACAATGGCGGTACCGCCGATGTCGTCGGCCAGCGCGTTGATCCGGTCCGTGCGACGTGCCACCGCGACGACGTGAAACCCTTGCGCCGCAAGCGTTCTGGCGGTTGCCTCGCCGATTCCGGAGCTGGCACCGGTGACCACCGCCACCCGATTTTCTGCGTTTGCGGTAATCACCGGGACAACTCTAATAAACGTGCTAAATTTCTCGTTGTGCACCGCAGCTCCGTGTTCAACACCTCCCCCGCGTGTCTTTGCGCGGGCTCGTGTTGTCGCCGCTCGCTTTGCCACGCCTGATTTGCCGGCGTGGCCAGGGACCGGCCAACACAACTCGGACTAAGGACGCCCGTGCGCTCAACATCTTTCACCCACCATTCGCCCACCCGCCGCGGCCAGCTGCGGTCACACCGGCAGATCGTGCCGCCGTCGCTGCATCTGTCTGACTCGGCCGCTGCGTCGGTCTTCCGGGCGGTGCGATTACGCGGCCCGGTCGGGCGTGACGTCATCGCCAATGTCACCTCGCTGAGCATCGCGACGGTGAACCGCCAAGTCATCGCCCTGCTCGAGGCCGGGCTGCTGCGCGAGCGCGCGGACCTGGCCGTCTCCGGCGCCATCGGGCGCCCGCGAGTGCCCGTCGAGGTCAATCACGAACCGTTCGTGACGTTGGGCATCCACATCGGTGCGCGAACCACCAGCATCGTGGCCACCGACCTGTTCGGCCGCACACTCGACACGGTCGAGACCCCGACGCCGCGCAGCGCCGCTGGGCCCGCGCTGTCCTCGCTGGCCGACAGCGCGGACCGGTACCTGAGGCGGTGGCACCGGCGCCGGCCGCTGTGGGTCGGGGTGGCCATCGGTGGCACCGTCGACAGCGCTACCGGCCATGTCGACCACACCCGGCTGGGCTGGCGACAGGCGCCCGTCGGGCCGGTGCTGGCCGATGCGCTGGGCCTGCCGGTGTCGGTGGCGTCCCACGTCGACGCCATGGCCGGTGCCGAGTTGCTGCTCGGCATGCGGCGCTTCGCGCCGACCACGGCGACCACGCTCTACGTCTACGCCCGCGAGACGGTGGGTTATGCGCTGGTGATCGACGGTCGGGTGCACTGCCCGGCCAGCGGCCCCGGAACCATCGCGGGCCTGCCGGCGCACTCCGATCTGCTCGGCGGCACCGGGCTGCTGGAGTCGACGGTCAGCGACGAAGCGGTCTTGGCCGCTGCGCGGCGGTTGCGCATCCTGCCCGGTGTCGCCCCCACGAACCGTACGGTCGGGTCCGCCGCCGCGATAACGGACCTGCTGCGGGTGGCCCGGGCCGGCAACCAGCTGGCCAAAGATCTGCTGGCGGAGCGCGCCTGCATCCTCGGCGAGGCGGTCGCGTTGCTGCGCGACCTGCTCAATCCCGACGAGCTGGTGGTCGGTGGCCACGCGTTCACCGAGTATCCGGAGGGGATGGAGGAGGTCGAGGCGGCATTTGCCGCACGCTCGGTGCTGGCGCCGCGCGATATCCGCGTCACGGCCTTCGGCAACCGGGTGCAGGAAGCCGGCGCGGGGATAGTGTCCCTGGGCGGGCTTTATGCCGACCCGTTGGGCGCGATGCGCCGCTCCGGGGTGCTGGACTCGCGGCTGCGGGAGGCTGTCCCGGAGTCGTCGGCCTGATGCGGTAGCCAGGCCGTCGCGGAGCGTGCTGTAAAGATGAAAGCGTGCGCCACGACAACTCGGCAGTGAATTATCCGCGCCGGGTGGCGCTATTGGCGGTGCACACCTCACCACTGGCCCAGCCCGGCACCGGCGACGCCGGCGGCATGAATGTCTACGTGCTGCAGAGCGCGTTGCACCTGGCCAGACGGGGCATCGAGGTGGAGATTTTCACCCGCGCCACCGCATCAGCCGACCCGCCGGTTGCCCGGGTAGCGCCCGGCGTGCTAGTCCGCAACGTCGTGGCCGGCCCGTTCGAGGGCCTGGACAAATACGACCTGCCGACCCAGTTGTGCGCGTTCGCGGCGGGCGTATTGCGCGCCGAAGCGGACCACGAGCCGGGGCACTACGACATCGTGCATTCGCACTATTGGCTGTCCGGTCAGGTCGGCTGGCTGGCTCGCGACCGGTGGGCGGTGCCGCTGGTGCACACCGCGCACACACTGGCCGCGGTGAAGAACGCGGCGCTGGCCGACGGAGACACGCCCGAGCCACCGCTGCGCACGGTCGGCGAACAGCAGGTGGTGGACGAGGCGGACCGGCTGATCGTCAACACCGATGATGAAGCCAGACAACTGATTTCGATTCATCACGCGGACCCGACCCGCATCGACGTGGTCCATCCCGGCGTCGATCTGGATGTCTTCCGGCCGGGTGACCGGCGGGCCGCCCGGGCCGTGCTGGGCCTGCCGCCCGACGAGCGCGTGGTCGCCTTCGTGGGCCGGATTCAGCCGTTGAAGGCACCCGACATTGTGCTGCGCGCCGCGGCGAAGTTGCCGCGGGTGCGCATCGTCGTGGCCGGCGGGCCGTCGGGCAGCGGTCTGGCCTCACCGGACGGGCTGGTTCGGCTGGCCGACGAACTGGGCATCACCGATCGCGTGACCTTCCTGCCCCCGCAGTCGCGGGCCGATCTGGCTACCCTGTTCCAGGGCGCGGACCTGGTGGCGGTGCCGAGCTACTCGGAGTCGTTCGGTCTGGTCGCCCTCGAGGCGCAGGCTTGCGGCACCCCGGTGGCCGCGGCCGCGGTGGGCGGACTGCCGGTCGCCGTGCGCGATGGGATCACCGGCACCCTGGTGTCCGGCCACGACGTCGATCGGTGGGCCGATGCCCTGGATCACCTGCTGCGGCTCACCGCCGAACCGCAGGCCGCGGCGATGAGCCGCGCCGCGGTCGCACACGCGGCCAATTTCTCCTGGGAAAACACCACCGACGCGCTGCTGGCCAGCTATCAGCGGGCGATCGGAGACTTCCGAGCTCAGCGCCAGGTACGCGAGTTGGTATCGGTGCGCGTTGGCCGTCGCTGGGCGCCGCGTCGCGGCGTGGGCGCATGACATCATCCGTGCCGCAGGCCACGCAACAGCTGATCGAGCGGGCGCTGCAGGCCAGCCAGCTGACGTACTCGGAACACGGGGGCGCGCATGGCGGTCCGCCTGGCCTGGTCGTGGAGCTGCCCGGCGAGCGCAAACTCAAGACGAACACCATCCTGAGCATCGGCGAGCATTCGGTGCGCGTCGAGGCGTTCGTCTGCCGCAAGCCCGACGAAAACCACGAGGGTGTCTACCGGTTCCTGCTCAAACGCAATCGCCGGCTTTACGGGGTGGCCTACACGCTGGACAACGTCGGCGACATCTATCTGGTCGGCCGGATGTCGCTGGCCTCGGTCGACTCCGACGAGATCGACAGGGTGCTCGGGCAGGTCCTCGAAGCGGTGGACTCGGACTTCAACACGTTGCTGGAGTTGGGTTTTCGGTCGTCGATCCAGAAAGAGTGGGAGTGGCGGGTGTCGCGCGGGGAGTCGCTGAAGAACCTGGAAGCATTCGCGCACCTCATCGAGGACGATGACGACGAGGATTAGCGTTTAGCGCCGCTTTGGGTCGTGCGTGAGAGACTGACCGGCATGGGAGACACTGCCACGCTGGTGCTGCTCCGCCACGGCGAGAGCGACTGGAATGCCCTCAACCTGTTCACCGGCTGGGTCGACGTCGGGCTGACCGAAAAGGGCCGGGCAGAAGCGATTCGGGCCGGCGAGTTCCTGGCCGAACAGAACCTGTTGCCCGACATCCTCTACACCTCGCTGTTGCGGCGCGCGATCACCACCGCGCACCTGACGCTGGACATCGCCGACCGGCTGTGGATTCCGGTGCGGCGCAACTGGCGGCTCAACGAACGTCACTACGGCGCGCTGCAGGGTCTGGATAAAGCCGAGACCAAGGCCCGCTACGGCGAAGAGCAGTTCATGGCCTGGCGGCGCAGCTACGACACACCGCCGCCGCCGATTGAGCGAGGCAGTGAGTTCAGCCAGGACGCCGACCCCCGCTACGCCGACATCGGCGGCGGCCCGCTGACCGAATGCCTGGCCGACGTGGTGGCCCGGTTCCTGCCGTACTTCACCGACGTCATCGTGCCGGATCTGCGGTTCGGCAAGACGGTGCTGATCGTCGCGCACGGCAACTCGTTGCGGGCCCTGGTCAAGCACCTGGACCAGATGTCCGACGACGAAGTCGTCGGGCTGAACATCCCGACCGGCATTCCGCTGCGCTACGACCTGGATCCGGATTTGCGGCCGGCGGTGGCCGGCGGCACCTATCTGGATCCGGAGGCGGCCGCCGCGGGTGCTGCGGCGGTAGCCAGCCAGGGCGCGGCCAAGGCTTGACTGACCTTTCGAGGGTCAAGCGAACAGGGCCATTTGCCAAACAGCACGTGAACGGGGGCCGAACACCTGTGGCGCAATATGTGACTTGTCCGATTTTGGCCTCGCTGCGCTAGGGCGGCGTTCACCAGATTTGTAGGATTTCGGTTGTGACTGTGTTCTCGGCACTGTTGCTGGCGGGGGTTTTGTCCGCGCTGGCACTGGCCGCAGGCGTGGCGATCGGCGTCCGCCTGGCAGCCCGGCGCGGCGAGCGCCGGCAACGAGATGCCAACGAATGGGCCGGCATCACCGTCGCGCAGATGCTGCAGCGCATCATCGCGCTGATGCCGCTGGGTGTCGCGGTGGTCGACAGCCACCGCGACGTGGTCTACCTCAATGAACGCGCCAAGGAGCTGGGTCTGGTGCGCGACCGCCAGCTCGACGACCAGGCGTGGCGGTCGGCGCTGCAGGCGCTGGGCGGCGACGACGTCGAATTCGACCTGGCGCCGAGCAAACGCCCAACCGGGAACCGGCTGTCTGTGCACGGCTACGCGCGCCTGCTGAGCGAGGAAGACCGCCGGTTCGCTGTGGTGTTCGTGCACGACCAGTCGGACTATGCGCGCATGGAGGCGGTCAGGCGCGATTTCGTGGCCAACGTCAGCCACGAGCTCAAGACCCCCGTCGGCGCGATGGCCCTGCTCGCGGAGGCCTTGTTGGCGTCGCACGACGACCCCGAAACCGTGCGCCGGTTCGCCGAGAAGGTGCTGGTCGAAGCCAACAGACTGGGGGACATGGTCGCGTCGCTGATCGAGCTGTCCCGCCTGCAGGGCGCCGAAAGGTTGCCCAACATGATCGATGTCGACGTCGACACGATTGTGTCGGAGGCGATTTCGCGGCACAAGGTGGCCGCCGACAACGCCGATATCGAGGTCCGGACCGACGCGCCGAGCGGCCTGCGGGTACTGGGTGACGAGACTCTGCTGGTTACCGCGCTGGCCAACCTGATGTCCAATGCGATCGCGTATTCGCCCAGCGGGTCGCCGGTGACGATCAGTCGTCGCCTGCGCGGTGACAACGTCGAGATCGCGGTCACCGACCGGGGCATCGGGATCGCTCTCGAAGACCAGGAGCGGGTCTTCGAGCGGTTCTTCCGCGGTGACAAGGCGCGCTCCCGGGCCACCGGCGGCAGCGGGCTGGGGCTGGCCATCGTCAAGCATGTCGCCGCCAACCACAACGGCAGCATCGGCGTGTGGAGCAAGCCGGGAACCGGATCGACGTTCACATTGTCCATCCCGGCCGTCTCGACGCCGCCCGACAATGAACAAGTCGAGCAACCACGGGGCCGCGAGGTGCGGCCCAATCGGTCACAACGAGAGGAAGAGCTGAGTCGATGACCCGCTATCAGGAGGAGCGGCGCCGATGACGAGCGTTTTGATCGTGGAGGACGAGGAGTCGCTGGCTGACCCGCTGGCGTTTCTGCTGCGCAAGGAGGGCTTCGAGGCCACAGTGGTCAACGACGGGCCCTCAGCGCTCGCCGAGTTCGACCGCTCGGGCGCGGACATCGTGCTGCTCGATTTGATGCTGCCCGGAATGTCGGGCACCGACGTGTGCAAGCAGTTGCGGGCCCGGTCCGGCGTGCCGGTGATCATGGTGACTGCGCGCGACAGCGAAATCGACAAGGTGGTCGGCCTGGAGCTGGGCGCCGACGACTATGTGACCAAGCCATATTCGGCGCGCGAGCTGATCGCCCGGATCCGGGCAGTGCTGCGCCGCGGCGGTGAGGACGACACGGATTTCAGCGACGGAGTGCTGGAGTCCGGCCCGGTACGGATGGACGTCGAACGCCACGTCGTCTCGGTGAACGGCGACACAATTACCTTGCCGCTCAAGGAGTTCGACCTGCTCGAGTACCTGATGCGCAACAGCGGCCGGGTGCTGACGCGGGGCCAGCTGATCGATCGCGTGTGGGGTTCGGACTACGTCGGCGACACCAAGACGCTCGATGTCCACGTCAAGCGGCTGCGGTCCAAGATCGAGGCCGACCCGGCCAACCCGGTGCACTTGGTGACGGTGCGGGGGCTGGGCTACAAGCTGGAGGGCTAACTCGGGCGCCCCACAGGTTTTCAACCGCTGTCCGGCAATCAGAATGGCGGGGGTGCGTCTGGGTCGGGGTTGTAGCCCGGTGGTGGGTTGGCCCGCAGGCGTTGGGTGTCGGCTTGGGCTTGAGCTTGGCGGGCTTGGTGGTTTTGGTGGCGTTCGGTGGCTACCCGGTAGGCGCGTTCTTTGGCGCGGGTGCGTCGACGTTTGGGCATCATGGCGGTGCGTGCCGGGCACGGCTCAGGTGGCGCGGTGTCGGTTTCGGGGGTGGGCATCCCACCGACGGCGTGGCACAGGCTGGGGAACAGCAGCGCACTGCCCGGGGTGGTGACGTGGGTCTGCCCGGCCGGTGAGGTCAGGATCAGGGTGCCGTCGGGCAGTTGCTTTTCCGTCCAGCCCCAGAAGGTCTTCACCAAATGATGGGTACGGCAATAACACTTCAGGTTGCTGACAAGTTGTTGATCTACCCTCATCTTGGGTTCGCTTTGGCTTGGCTTGCGATGCAGCGCCATGTCGTTCAACGTAGCGAAAGTTGTTCGATTTGCCACGGTCTTTTTCGCGTGCGGGCGCGTTTGTCTTCGGTGCGGCGGATGGTCAACCATAGCAGCAGTTTGACCGCTGCCGAAGTGGCGCGGTTCTCGATGGTCTTCTGCACCTATACAGGCAATGTATGCGTCTGAGGACCGGTTAGCGCGTACCGGTCATTCATTTCACGCCTACTGAACGGCAATGGGGTTCAGGATGCGCGAATTTCCCTGGGTGTCCAAGGGATCTCTCGTTAGGGCGGTCGGTCTTCGGCGAATCCGCGGCACGGGTGTACGTCGAACTTAAAAATGCCGCCCCTGACGCCGGGGTCGTCGAGCACCGTGAATGCCGCCACCAGGATGCCGGCGTGGCGCAGCCCGAGGTTGCGCCGACCGTGCTCCCAAATGAGCGCCGGTGCCACGTTATTCCCTGCGTTCGGCCCCGACTTGAGGATGACAAGGTCTTCATCGGTGCATCCTTTCGCCTCGCTCCGTGCTTCTTGCGTCCGCGGTCAGCCGAGCCAAGTGGCGATTTGCCAAGCGTGTGGTCGGTGCCACTCCTTCGCGATTCCATTCCATGGCTGGGTGCGCGACTCGATCGTTAGCCCTTGCTACCTCGTGCCATGACATCAGGAATTGCACGCGGACCAGGCGATGCTTGCACGCGACGATTCGCTGGGTGAAACAATCGTGCGTATACTCGGAATCCGAACTGCGAGTGGAGTTTAGCTCGCAAATAGACTTTGCCCACAATTAGGTTCCGTTGGCCACAAAGACGATGATTTCGACTCAACTGCAATCCCTATCTATCGATCGGAGTTGCGCCCGGGATCAGCATGACGATTCGTTGTTGCTGTGATGTCGAGGAGTAGGCGGCGCAGTTGGCGGCGTCCGCGGTGGAGCCGGGATCTGACGGTTCCTGCTGAGGTGTTCATGATTTGGGCGACCTCGTGGTACGGGAAACCTTCGACATCGGCGTAGTACACGCTCATGCGGAGTTGTTCGGGCAGGGTCTGCATCGCCACAGCGATCCGGGTGTCGGGCAGGATTTCCAGCGCTTGGTCCTCAGCCGAGCGCAGCCCGGTCGGGCAGTGGTCAGCATGGGCTGCCAGTTGCTGGTCGGTGATCTGCTCGGTCGGGTACTGCTCCGGTTGGCGCTGTTTTCTGCGATAGTTGTCGATGTAGGTGTTGGTAAGTACCCGGTGCAGCCAAGCGTTCAGGTTGGTTCCTTCCCGGAATGAACCGAAGCCGGTGTAGGCGCTTAGCAGGGTGTCCTGCAGCAGATCTTCGGCGTCCGGGCGATGGCGGGTCATGCGTAGGGCCCGGCGGTAGAGCGGCTCGAGCAGCGGGATGGCGTCGCGTTGGAAGCGTGCGGCCAGTTCGGCGTTGGTGGTCGCGACGGTTTCGGGCACAGCGTGATCCGACGGTGCGATGCGATGCTGGGCAAGTGGCGCGCCGACGGTGTCTGTATTTGCGTCCGCGTAGCATGTGCGAAAGGGACCGAAGGGCTTCATCTCACCGATGCCAGCCAGATCGCCTGTGCGGCCTGTGGTTTCACCAAATGTTGGGGTGAGATCTCTATACCCCGGAGACGGGCCTTCGAAGCTCTGGACGAGCAGCGATCCACTGGTGTCATACGTGACGTCCTCCGTTCAGTGGTTTGTCGTGATTCGGCAGTCAGTTGGTCTCTGAGTCCGGTCCGGGCGATGCCTGATCGAGCGGGTGAGACACCACCTGCGCGATGAGTCGACGAAGTTGGGTCTCACCGTCATTTCCGACGTAGGCGTCCAGCCAGATTACGAGCCTGTTGACAAGCTCGGCAGGAAGCGTGAGTCGTCTGCCCACGACTGTCGCGATCAGAGAGGAAATCGCCGAGAAGGTCTCGCCCACACCGATTCTGATATAGATGTCATGGCGTTCCACGGCGTCGAGGTGCGGGTGGGCGGCTTGCGCGAGCGCCCAAGCCAGGTCGGCTTCGTCCACCCTGTTTCGGGATTGACACTCAGAGGCCGCTCCTCTCTTCATCCAGTGATTTTTTCGCTGTGCACGAAAATGTTGCAACTGCAGGCTGAGGGCCTAGCGGCTAAGGCTAAGTCGAATGCTCGCTGGCCGGCGGGAAGCGATTTCGAGGTCTCGACGCGCGACCTATACAACAGCGCGAGCTGCGTGGTGTGCCCAGACTCAAAACGCCGATCAGTTGCAAACAGTGCACCGCACACCACGGACCCCGGAGAACAGATACCACGCCATCGCAGAGATACGTCGGCTGCAGACATCAAATATATGTCCCGCTGGATACGGCTGTCGTGCCAGACACCCCACTGGTGGCGGTGTCGATGAGTCGCTGAAGGATGGGAAGGGCGACATGGGCGGCCAGGCTCAGGGCGGCATGGTCGTCTGGGGATAAGGTTGCCAGCAGCTGGCCCAAACGATTGCGGCGGTCCTGCCTTTGGCGAGCCAGCAGCGCCTGCCCGGCGTCGGCAAGGTAGATCAGAGCCGCCCGCCCGTCTTGAGGGTCGTCGACCCGGGCGGTCAGACCTTGCCGCTCCAGGCGCTGGACGAGCTGGGTCATCGACGGCTGGCTCAAGCCTTCGGCCGTGGCCAATGCGGTCAGCCTCAACGCACCCTCCCGGTCCAGCCTGCCGAGCACATAGAGGGCGCTCATGGTTAATCCGGCGCGGTCGACGAGGTGCCGCGTTATAAGACGCGCCGCCTGTTCCAGCGCTTCAGCGATGCGCCCTGGGCTGTTGCCGTGTAGTGACTCTTGCACGCCCACATAATATAGTCCCGTGATGTAAGTAGGAAGCCACCTGAGTTGTACCCGACAGGCTTCACAGCGCACCGAACCCGCATTGGCGCGTCCCGATCGCTTGCGATGGCGTCACGTGGGGATGAGCGGGACACCGCTGCCTGTAATACAGTAAGCTCCGGTCAACCACCCCCGGAGTCGGCTCAAAGAATGATCGCATGGGCCGGCGGTTGAACTGCGCCAATCGCCGTGGCGGCCGACGTTCGGGAAGCCTCCGGGATACGAGAAACTACATTGCCATACAAAGTGCCTGCTTGCTATCGTGGCCCGAGGTCGGGCGCGTAGGTAGGGCGTGCGGGTAGCTGAGGTGTGTTGTGGTGCCATGGGTTAGAAGTGGCCGAAAGATAAGGAGGCAGGCGGTGTTCCGCATTTTCAAAAAGGTGTGGATGCCGTCTCTGTGTCGGTTGGCCTGGTTGGCGCGACCGTGTATCGCCGCGACCGTCGGTGACTCGGAAACTGAGTTTCGCATCGGTTGGCAGCCATCTTCTCGCGTCAACCCGGGCTGTCCGGCGTCTGACTGAACGCAACGAAAGCTGGGGGAACGCACGCGGTGTTTCGAGTGTTGAGACGGTTCTGGATCCCGCTGCTGCTTGTGGTGGTCGTGGCACTAGGCGCGTACGCGATCACCCGCATCCGCGAGTCCACCGGGCATCACGGCCCGAATCTGGCGGAGGGATCCGGAATTACCGAAAACTTCAATCCGAAGCACATCAGGTACGAAATCACCGGGACGGGTGGGACCGCGAACCTCAATTATCTCGACGAGAACGGACAACCCCATCTCATCGAAAACGCCCCGCTGCCCTGGTCTTTCACGATCGTGACGACGCTGCCGTCGATGTCGGCCAACATCATGGCCCAGGGAGATCGGGGCACCCACGATCTTCGGTGTCAGGTGACCGTCGACGGTCAGGTGCGTGACAGCAGGGCGAGCACTGACACCATCAAACCGTTCATCTACTGCTTGGTGAAATCCGTATGAGCAACATGCACACGAAGCCCCATCGTCCGTTCGTTGGTCGGATGGTCCGGATCTTCTCGTTACCGATCATCGTGTTCTGGGTGCTCGTCGCGGTGGGCCTGGGCATCTTGACCCCGTCGCTCGATGCCGTCGCGGCGACGCGTTCAGTGCCAATCAGCCCCACCAATTCCGAGTCGTATCGGGCGATGCTGCACATCGGCAAGGTGTTTCAGCAGTACGATTCCGACTCCACAGCGATGGTCGTGCTGGAGGGCAAGGACAAGCTCGGCGATGCCGCGCACAAGTTCTACGACAAGATCGTCGCCAAACTGGAAGCCGATCACAAGCATGTGCAGAACGTCCAGGACTTCTGGAGCGATCCGCTGACCGCCGCGGGCTCTCAGAGCGTGGACGGCAAATCCGCCTACGTGCAGATCTTCCTCAATGGCCCCCAGGGCACGACACCGAGCCACGAGTCGGTGGCAGCGGTGCGTGACATCGTTGCGTCGGTACCAGCGCCGCCAGGTATCAAGGCCCATGTCGCCGGCAATACCGTGCTCAACGCCGACACCAGCGTGGCAGGGCACCAAAGCATGGCGACCATGGAGGTGGTCTCGGTCGCCGTCATCATTCTGATGCTGCTCATCGTCTACCGCTCCGTCGTGACGATGCTGGTGTCCATGGTCATCATCGGCCTGGAACTATTTGCCGCACAGGGTATTACGGCCACAGCGGGCAACCTGAACATCATCGGCTTAACCCCGTACGCGGTGAGCATGGTGACCATGCTGGCCTTGGCCGCCGGGACGGACTATGTGATCTTCCTACTCGGGCGATATCACGAGGAGAGATCGAAAGGCCTCGATTCCGAAGAGGCGTTCTATGTCGCCTACAGCGGTGTCTCGCACGTCATCCTGGGTTCCGGGCTGACCATCGTCGGTGCCTGCTTGTGCCTCACCATGACCACGCTGCCCTACTTCCAGACCATGGGTCTGCCCTGCGCGATCGCGGTTGGGGTGATCATCGCCGCAGCCCTGACGCTGGCGCCGGCGATCCTGACGGTCGCCTCGAAGTTCGGTCGGCTCGACCCCAAGCACAACGTGGTCTCCTCGCCGGGTTGGCGCAAGGTCGGCACCTCCGTGGTGCGCTGGCCCATCCCGATCGTCCTGGTGACCTGCGTGATCGCCATCGTGGGTTTCGTAGCCCTGATGACCTACGTGCCGCAGTACAACGACCAGAAGTTCACCCCCGCCGATATGCCCGCCAACCAGGCCATGGGCGTCGCGGACCGGCATTTCTCCCAGGCCCGCATGAACCCCGAGCTGTTGATGCTCGAGGCCGATCACGACCTGCGTACCCCCGCCGACATGCTCGTGATCGAAAAGGTCGCCAAAAACGTCTTTCGCATGCGGGGCATCGATCGGGTGCAGACCATCACCCGCCCGCTGGGCGCACCGATCGAGCACAGCTCGATCCCCTTCCTGCTCGGTGCGCAAAACGCCGGCACTCTGCAGGCCGCGAAGTTCAACAACGACAACTCGGCGCAGATGCTCGAACAGGCCGACGAGATGAGTAAGACCATCGCCAACATGCAACGCATGTACGCCATCACCAAGGAGATGACCGAAACCACGCACAGCATGGTTGGCAGGACCCACGAGATGGCGGACACCACCAACGAATTGCGGCAAAGCCTCGCCGATTTCGAGGATTTCTTCAGACCCATTCGCAGCTACTTCTACTGGGAAAAGCACTGCTACGACATCCCGATCTGCTTTTCACTGCGGTCAGTCTTCGACACCCTGGACGGAATCGACGCCCTCGCCGACCAAATACAAGGCCTCACCACCGATTTGGATCGGTTGGATCATTTGCTGCCGCAGATGTTGCCAGTGCTGCAGAACACCATCACCTCGATGACAAAGATGCGCGACTTCATGATCGCGACCCATAGCACCCAGGCCGGCACCCAGGCCCAGCAACAGGAACTGGCCAAAGGCGCGACGGAGATCGGCCTGTACTTCGATCAGGCCAAGAATGACGACTTGTTCTACCTGCCACCGGACGTATTCGACAATCCCGACTTCAAACGTGGCATGAAGATGTTCATGTCGCCCGATGGCAAGGCGGTCCGGATGATCATCACCCACCAGGGCGACCCGGCCTCGGTGGAGGGTATCGACCATGTCCGGGGCCTCAAAGGTGTCGTCGCGGACGCCCTCAAGGGCACCCCGCTGAGCAATGCGAAGGTCTCACTCGCCGGCACCGCATCGCTGTATGCCGATATGCAGGACGGCGTCGTCACCGACCTGACGATGACGATGATCGCAGCGATGATCCTCATTTTCGCGATCATGTTGTTGATCACCCGCAGCGTGGTGGCTGCCCTCGTGATCGTCGGAACCGTGGCCGCATCCTTGGGTACCGCGTGTGGTTTGTCGGTGCTGCTCTGGCAGGACATCCTGGGCCTGGGCGTGCAGTGGATCGTGATCCCGTTGTCGATAGTGATCCTGCTGGCAGTCGGTTCGGACTACAACCTCCTGGTGGTCTCACGCTTCAGAGAAGAGATCCACGCCGGCCTCAACACGGGCATCATCCGGGGCATCGGGGCCACCGGTCGCGTCGTCACCGCGGCCGGCTTGGTGTTCGCGTTCACCATGATGGCGATGATTGTCAGCGACCTGCGCGTGGTCGGTCAGCTCGGCATGACCATCGGTATCGGCCTGGTTGTCGACACGTTGATCGTGCGTTCGTTCATGACGCCATCGATCGCTGCGGCGCTGGGCCGCTGGTTCTGGTGGCCGCTCAACACCTTTGAAATTACCGGGCGCAGCCGTAGCGAACCCGAACCACAGCGGGCGGAGGACGACACCGCGCCCATTCCGGCAACGAAGGCGTGAGCGTCGTGACCGGGCCTGGCAAGCTGGTGACAAAGTCGGTCGCTCAAGCGGAATGCGTGTCAGACACGCAATCAAAACAGCGCCAACGCACCCAAGGCCGGCTCGATCGATCCCGCGATCCCGCGATACTCAACGCCGCGCTGGCCGCACTCACCGAGACCGAGAAAGGCTACAACCACACAAACATGAACGACGTCGCCGCGCGAGCGGGTGTGGGTAAAGCTGCGATATACCGCCGCTGGGCGTCGAAGGCCGCCTTGATCGCCGATGCGCTTGTGTACTGGCGGCCGGACCTCGTTGACGACGATGCCCGGACACCGGCAGCCTTGCCGGTGACTTCGACGCGGTAGTTGAACGTGTGGAGCGTAACGACGACGACTTGATAGCAGATGCTCCTATCTTCAGGCAATGAGTTCGTTGGTTCTTCTGCTGGGTTCGCGGAGGGCGTGGTAGATCTCGCGGGCGATGTAGCGCTTGACGCAGCGCATGATCTCGTTCTTGGTTTTGCCTTCGGCCAGGCGGCGAGCGAAGTAGTCGCGGGTGGGCTGATGACGACGCATGCGCACCACCCGGATGACGTGCAGCGCACGGTTGGCGTCACGGTTGCCTCCCCGGTTGAGTCGGTGGCGGATGGTTTTGCCGCTGGATGCTTCCAGTGGGCTGACTCCGCAGAGTTTGGCGAAAGCGGCGTCGGTACTGATCCGGCTGGGGTTGTCGCCGAGGGCGGTCAGTAACGTGGCAGCGGTGTCGGGCCCGACGCCGTAGATAGCGCGCAGCTCGGGTGCGGCGGTGGCGGTGATGGTGTCGACGTGGCGTTCCAGACGGGCGGCTTCGGTGTCGAGCTCGCGGCAACGCGCGGCCAGCGACTTGATCGCCACGGTCACGGCATCGTTTGGGGTGATTAGCTTTTCGGGTTCGGGTAACTGTTCACACGCGAAAATAAGGCGGTCTTTGTACAGGCCGGCCAGCTGTTCACGAAGTGCAGCTGGAGCCGTCACTACGAGGTCTTGGAGGGCGTTGTAGGCCTTGGCCCGGGCGCGCACCACGCTGGTGCGAGCGACTCGCAGCACCCGCACCATTTCCGCGGCACCATCGGCGCTTTTAGGCTCGCCAAGGGCGTCGCCGGCCAATACCATCGCGGCGGCTCCGGCCGCGTCAGCGTCGTCCGATTTGCCAAAGCGGGCACGGCGCTGCCGTTTGGGACGCCCGACTTCGCTGACCGCGATGCCCTCCGCGCGAAGGTGGCGGGCCAGACCCGCACCGAAATGACCAGGGCCTTCAATACCGACCGCAACAAGCTGGCCCAACTCGTGGGCCCAGGACACGAAGCCGCGGTAACCGGCGGGCGTGGCCGCCAGGCGATGGGTGCCCAACGGCCGACCGAGCTGATCGACAGCATGGGCGACATGGAACTGCTTGTGCGTGTCAACACCGACAATCACCTGTGGTTGTGTGGATGCGACGATGGTGGATTCCATTGCGGCCCTTCCTATGACCAGGATTACGGGATTAGGTGAAGGGCAGAGCCGTCGGGCGGGGACGATACTGCTACGGGATGCTTGGTCGCGCTCCTATCAGGTCACTCCGTCCGCCGGTTCCGCGCCGAACCGATGCAGCCGACGGATCTGACAATTGAAGGCACACCAAACACACGTGGCCGGTAAAGAAACGAGTCAGACCACACCGGTCCGGACGCGGACCCTACCGACGGCCCACTGCGCGAAGCCGTGGAAACGCCGGTAAATCTTTAATAGCAGTAAAGAAAGTTCTCACGTGCTGGGCCAGAGATGGCGTTCGATGTGGTTCGCGACCTGCTCCGGGGCGGCCCAACGGCCAGGGCTTCCTCCGGCGGGTGCACGGTCGACGGGGTTGTTGCCGCTGGTAGCGCGGCATTAGTGCACGGCTGGCTGCCGACTGGTTGGCGGGCGGCGGACGCAGGGCGTAGTGCAGCGACCGGCGCGGACGGGAGCGCCAGCGGACGGCAGCGGAGGGAGCGTAGCGAAGCCCGGAGGTAGGCGCCCGCCAACGGTAGTCACGATCAACTCGCCCGAGCAGCGTGCTGGGGCGGCTGAAACTGCGGTGGCGACGCACGGTGCCGGCGGGCACGTGGCTGGTGTGGTCGGGACCTGGCCGGATCGGGTGGCGGTCACCCGTAGAGGCGTTGCCGGAGTTCACGCAGGCCGGGCAGGCGTGGGCGTCGGTTGAGGGCTTCGATGTCGTCGATGAGTTCGGCGACGCGGGGGGATTCGGCAAGTTCTTCCGGGGCAATCTGCTCGGCTTTGATCAGGGCTCGCAGTGCGTTATGCCCGGAGCGGGTCAGCAGGTGAGCGCGAGCGATGTCGATCAGGTAGCGGGCTTGCCGTTCAAGAGACAGGTGCTCGGGGTTGCGGACGGCGGCGGCGTGGTCAAGGGCTTGTTGTCCGTTGCCGAGTTCGACGGCGACGCCCACGGCGTGCATGGCCACGTTGGTGGGGCCGAATTCGGTGTCGTGGTGGTTGCGGTCGCCGCCCAGGACACCCGCCAGCCGACGTGCCACCGTCAGGCACTGCTCGGCGGCGTCGGTGTTGGCGTCACGGGCGTGCAGAATCGCCAGCAGCAGGGCGCTGGAGCCCACCAGTGAGATCAGTGCGGGGTCGCCGCCGGCGATGATCGTGCCGTGGTGCCGTGTTGCTTGGGTCAAGACGTGGCGGGCCAGGGCTTGTTCGCTGGAGTCGAGCAGAGTGCGGGCCATACGCAGTTGCCCGGCCAGGATCAGGGCGGGGTCGTTGGCTTGTTCAGCAGCGGCGATGGCGCGGTCGGCGGCCACCCATCCGGCACCGCGGTCACCGACTTTGACCAGCATCGCCGCGGCGGCTTGGTAAGTCTGGGCCAGCAGCGGAAGCAGCTCAGGCCGTTGGGTTTTCGCAGCGGTGCGGCTGACGTTTTCCAGCTCGCCGATAAGGGCGGCGATTGCTGGCCCCATTTCACGGTAAGCGCTGGCATGGATGCGCTGCCAGATATTCAGGGTGCGCTGCCGCAGTGACTGCACATCGCAGGGCGGGCCGTCGGCTACCGGCGTGATGATGTTGTCCGGGGCGGGGTGGCCAGCGATCGCACGACGCAGCTGCTCCACATAGGGCCGATTGCGGACGGTTTCGGTGTCGGGTCCCAGCGCGGCGTCGATGAACTCCTGTAGCGGGGCGCCCAGCAGCGCGGCAAGCTGACCCAGCACGGTGATGTCGACCAGCGGCAGTTCGTTGCGTTCGATCTGGGCGACCCAGCTGACCGACTTGTGCATCTGGCCGGCCAGGCGCTCGCGTGACCAGTTCCGCTCTTTTCGGTAACGGGCGACCAGCTCGCCGGGCGTGGGGTCAGCGCGAGGCACCGTCGCCTCGAAGCGGCCTGCCGCTGATGGCACCGGCAACCGGGGTCAGTGTCCACACCTCGGGCGGGCCGGCCAGGTGCTGGGTCCGCTCGGTCAAAAACCGGCGGGTGTGCGGCGCGGCCTCGTGCGCCTGGAACGCGTCGTGGTTGCGGTAGCACTCGTAGAACACCCGCACGCCGGGCTCGCCGTCCTGGGTGTGGCTGGCATAGACGACCGTGTCGGGTTCGTCGGTGGTGATCGCGGTCAGTGTTTCGGTGACGAGTGTGTCGAAGGCGTCCTCGTGGCCAGCGCGAACGCTGAACCTGACCAGCAGTGCGAACATCTGTCCCCCCAAGGTGCGACGCCGGCCTGGCGCACCGGTGTCGCCTCACATGCGCGGCTTGGCGCACACCCTACCCGGCTTCCTCTCCGACGGTAGTGCCGACAAGAGCAGGCACTGATAGGGCGGTGGCGGCCTGCCGCGGGTTTGGTGAGCGCACAGTTTTGCACACCCGCGCTGTGTGTTTTAGTCCGCCGTTGCCGGCCGCGGCGAGTGTCGGGCTGCACTGGGTGATGCGTCCAACAACACCGTTGGGCCGCTCACCGAAAAGAGGACATACCCATCATGAAATTACGAATCGACACGGCCGGCGTGACGTTCCTCTGCACCCGGATTCCCGAGCAGCGCACCAATTTCGACACCGGTGCACCACGCACCGACAAGGCGACCGGGCAGGTGTTGTGGCAGGTGCAGTTGATCGCCCTGGACGCCACCGGCGGCGAGGTGCTGGCGGTCACCGTGGTCGGTGAGCCGAAGGTCACGGTCGGGCAGCCGGTGGCGGTGGCGGGCCTGGTGGCGTTGCCGTGGTCGCAAGACGGCCGCTCCGGCATCGCGTACCGCGCTGAAACCATCACCGCCGCCGACCCCGGCACGACCGTCAAGACGAGCCAGCAGGCCCGGTAACTGAGGGCTGGCCCGGCAGTCACCACAACAGCGTGTGTGGCTGCCGGGCCAGCACCCCTGACCGTCTATCCGCCGCAAGTGAAAGCAGGCCGTCATGTCGAACACCCCAAATCGTAAGAACCACAACAATAATCAGTCGACCGATGATGATTGGATCGGCGAGCTGATCTGGGCGCTGCTCAAAGCCGCCGGACAGCTGCTGTGGTGGGCAATCCTGTTCCCCACACTCAGTGTCCCGGTGATCCTCGCAATCTGGATCGCCATCGCCCACGGCCCGCGCGCGGGCCTGCTGACCACCGCCCTGGCGGTCGCTGCCTATATCGGCTGGGCAGTCGTGGAACCGTCGTCGTTCACCGCGTGGGTGACCGCCCCCGTGCGCCAGCGCTGGTTGTCGTGGTGGCGGTATCACCGCAATTGGGCGTCGGTGTGCAGCTTGCACGGTTTGACCGCCCGGCTGGGTGACCGCACCCTGGTCCCAGCGCTGCGGTCGGTGCAGATCGGCAGCCACACCGACGTGCTGATCGCGCGGGTGGTGGCCGGCCAATCGATCAACGACTGGCACAAACGCGGCGACGCGCTGGCAGCGGCGTGGTGCGCTAATCGGCTCACGATCCGCACCACTACCCCCGGCGAGCTGCGGATCATCATCAGTCGCGGTGACGTGCTGGCCCAACCGATCAGCCTGCCCATGCCGACGCGAGCAACCCCGGTCGATCTGGCTGCGGTGCGGGTCGGGATCACCGAATCCCGGAGCTGGTGGCAGCTACCCGTTGTGGGGCAGCACATCCTGGTCGCCGGTGCCACCGGGGCGGGCAAAGGCTCGGTGCTGTGGTCGCTGATCGCTGGTCTGGCACCACACGTCACGACCGGGCGGGTGCGGCTATGCGTGATCGACCCCAAAGGCGGGATGGAACTGGGCGCCGGCGCACCCATGTTCTCGGTGTTCTGCCACCACTCCGGCCAATCCACCATCGGACTACTGCGCCAACTGGTGGCATTGATGCAGGCGCGGGCCAACCGGCTGCGGGGACACACCCGCCTGCACACCCCCACCCCGGCCGAACCGCTGATCGTGGTCGTCATCGACGAGATCGCCGCGCTGACCGCCTACGTCACCGACCGCAAACTGCGCGCCGAGACCGAACAACTGCTCGGGCTGCTGCTCTCCCAAGGCCGCGCGGTGGGGATCTCGGTGGTGGCCGCGGTGCAAGACCCCGCCAAAGACACCCTGCCGGTGCGGCAGCTGTTCACCGTGCGGATCGGGCTGCGCATGACCGAAACCACCCAAACTACGATGGTCTTGGGCCAAGGAGCACGGGATGCCGGCGCCGAATGCGACCTGATCGCTGATGCCACCCCCGGTGTCGGGTATGTGATGATCGACGGCACCGCCGACCCGATGCGGGTGCGGGCGTTTCACGTCACCGACCGCGACATCACCGTCCTGGCCCGCACCTTTCCCGCGCCCCGCCCCCGCACACCGGACACGACGGGAAACGGAACAGACCGCCCGGACTACCGAGACGGCCAGGTGCAGCGGTGAGCACCGTCGCGGCGGACGGCCCGGTGATCGTGTTGCCGGGGCTGCCGCCCACCGTGGATGCCGGGCCGGTGATCGCCCAGATGCTGCGCCGCGCCTCCTTGCCGGGTTTCGGGTCGTGGTGGCATCGCGCCGAATCGGTCGGGTTTTGCGCCCACCCGATCCAGCTGGCCGGTGCTGATACCGCCGGGCGTCGGCACACCGTGTGGACACGCTGCAACAACCGCCGCGCCGCGGTGTGCCCATCGTGTTCAGACCTCTACGCCCGCGACACCTGGCAACTCGTGCACGCCGGAGCCGCCGGCGGCCACCATGACATACCCGTTGAGGTCGCGGCCCGTCCGCAAGTGTTCGCCACCTTGACCGCGCCCAGTTACGGGGCCGTGCACAACGCCACCGGTACAGCGTGCCACGCCACACCTACCAGCTTGGTGGCCTGCTGCCGGCACGGAAAGCCCCAGCGCTGCACCACAACCCATCATGTCGATGACCCCGTCGTGGGCCAGCCGCTATGCCGACAGTGCTACGACTACCTGGGGCATGTCTTGTTCACCTGGCATCTGCCCGAGTTGTGGCGGCGGTTCACCATCGCACTACGGCGAGCCGTCTCAACACACCTCAAAGCGATTGGGGTGAAGGCGGGTTCGGTGCGGGTCAGCTTCGTCAAAGTCGTGGAACTACAAGCCCGGGCGATCCCCCATATCCATGCGCTGATCCGTCTCGACCCACCACCGGCCAACGACGACACCCCAGGATCGCGTGAGCCGCATTGTCACGGCCCCGCCGCCCCGTGGGGTGGTGGGGAGAACCGTCCGACAGCCGACCAGCACACCGGCTGGTCGTCGCCGATCACCGCCGCCGAGCTGGCCGCCCTGGTTCAGCGCGCCGCCCGTCACGTCCGCATCGACGTTGCTACCGGCGACGGCGGCTCCGACCAGCAGGTAGTGCGGGCGGTGCGGTTCGGCACGCAGATCGACACCCAACCATTGACACCAGAAACCACTACAGCCGCAAGCGATTCCGAAGGCGACGACACCGCTGGAACGACGGTATCGCGGTTGTCGCCGCGTCGCGTCGCGGCATACCTGGCGAAATACGTCACCAAATCCCTGCACGACTTCGGCATCACCGCCCGACGCCTCACCGCCGAAGCGATCGGTGACCTGGACGTTACTGAACACGTGCGCGCCATCCTGGCTACCATCGCCCAACTCGCCGAACACACCGCGCCAGCAGGCCCGTCGTTGGCGGGGATCGGGCGCTGGCTGCACACCCTGGGCTACCGCGGCCACATCACTACCAAATCGCGGCACTACTCGACCACCATGGGTGCCCTGCGCACTGCCCGCGCCACCTGGACCCGCCACCAGATCACCAAACATTCAGGGCGACACGACGATACACAATCCGCCCATTCCGCTGACGACGTGACGGCGAGCACAGGCGGGCGACACCAACCGATCGACACCGATGAGATGCTGTGGGAGTTCGACCGCGCCGGACACGCCAGCGCCGGGGACCGCGTCCTGATCATCTCAGCGGCCTTGCGCCACATCGGCGCCCGCATCACCGGTATCACCGAATCCCGGACTGTCGCCAACCGCATCCCGCCAGCGCCACCAGGAGCCGGGTGATGGCCACGACACCCGCGGACGGCACCGCCGCCAACCCCGGCGCTGGCGCGGTCCCGCCCCATGAGCGGCCCGAGTTCATCGCGTGGCTGACCGCCTCATGTGAACGCCAGAACGTGCCAGTCACCGTGTCCGATCCGACCGTCATCGCACGCATCGCCACCCTGCTCGGGACGGACCGCCAGGCGCGGTCCTCGGTTCAGACCCGCCACACCGGTGCCACCCGGCCGATGTCCAGGCTGCGCGACCCAGGGGTCCCCGGAGCGATGACGGCGTGATCGAGCACGGATTTGATGACGGCTTGTTGGCGGTCGATGTCCAAGCCGTCCCACTGCTCGCGGAGCAGATGCCCGGTGCCGGCCAACTCTTGGACGTCGGTGGTGTCGGTGGCTGTCGCGATCGCTCGGCGCGTTTCGGCCAGGCGGGCGGTGATGGGGTCGCGGGCGGTGATCCACTCGCGCGCGGTCACGGTGCCGTTCGCATAGAGCGCGGCCAGCTCGTCCAAGCGGGTGGTGTCGGCGTCGAGCTGGGCCGACAACGCCGCCACATCGGCATCGACGCTGGACTTGCCCGCCAGCGCATCGGCCAGTGCTGGCGAGTCGAGCCGGATTAGCACCGCGTCGGTCAACAGCTCCTCGACGGGTTGGGCCACCACCGTCAGCCGCCCGCAGCCGCTCTGATCCGGCCCGCTCAAACACACATAGCGACGCACCCGATTCTCGGGATTGACATGGCGGGCTTGGGAATACAACCGGTTGCCGCACCGCCCGCAGCGCAACAACCCCGACAGCAGATAGGTGCGCGGCGCACGAGTCTTCGTCAGCGCGCGAGCCGTCATGCGGGCCAACACCTGATCGCGCTGTGCCGGGGTGATGATCGCGGGCCACGCCGCCGCACCAATCACCTGGCCATGATGCTCACGCAGTCCCGCGATACGGCCTGAGGACAGGATTTGGCGCACCGCCGAGGTCCGCCACGACTTCGATGCCGCCGGCGCAATCCCGGAATCGTTGAGCCACATCGTCAATGACCGAATCGAGGCCCCCGCCAGATACCGGTCCACCATCTCACGCACCACCGCGGCCTCATCGCAACGCACTGTGACCTTGTCGGGCTCGTAGCCGAACGGGCGCACCGAACCGTGCGGCAACCCTTGTTCGGCGTTCTGCAACATCTTGCGCCGGATGCGTGCGGATTTGCGGCCGGACTCTTTGGCGGCGAACGCGGCGAAAATCCGGGCCATGAACAATCCGTCATCATTGCCCAGATCGATGTCGGCGGTCACCGTGGCGACATCGCGCACTCCCACCGATTCACACAACGCGACGAACTCTTCCAACTCAACCGGGCGGCGATGCAACCGGTCCAAGTTGTAGACGATCACCGCATCCCGAGCGCCCGACTTCAGGTCGGCCAGCATCCGTGCATACTCCCGGCGCGGTTTACCGGAGAAGGCCGACACATCGTTGTCGACATACTCGTCCCCGACCGGCCAGCCCCGATCGGCGGCCAGCTTGCGGCAATCCTCCAACTGACGCGCCACCCCTAATCCGGTGCCCTCCACATCCGCCGAGATACGCGCGTAGATCGCCGCCGACTGAACCCCGACCCGCTGAGCAGTGGATTTCCGACCCGACATGGGGGTAGTTTAACATCATTTAAGA
>NZ_JCALDF010000037.1:0-47797 GCF_059812725.1 Mycobacterium sp. NGS41 | reverse complement strand
TAGGAGGTTAACTTCAGCCGAATTTTTTTGCCCAGCGGTACGCGAGGAGTACGTGGGACCTCGCAGTATCCACGGAATTCGTAAGCGAACTACAAGTGAATTCTCCTTGCCAATACATGAACACTGGTTGGCCAGGAATGAATTGTTGGCATTGCGGGCAGCACCGTTTGGTGCAAGCGAAGTAGCGTGACCACGGAATGACTTCCGCTGAAGGTGATCGAGTTACAAAGCTATCGAGGAGGAAAACAAAATGTCGTTTGTGACGGCGCAACCGGAAGCATTGGCGGCAGCCGCGGCGAATTTGCAAAGTATCGGCTCGGCGGTAAGCGCCCAGAACGCGGCTGCGGCAATGCCGACGACAGGGGTGATTCCGGCGGCGGCTGACGAGGTGTCGGCGCTGACCGCGGCCCAGTTCGCCGCACACGGACAGATGTTCCAAGCGGTCAGCGCCCAGGCGCAGGCCATCCACGAGATGTTCGTCAGCACATTGCGCACCAGCGCAGGGTCGTATGCGGTCACTGAGGCGGCCAACGCGGTGGCGGCCAGGTAAGGGACGGGAAATGGATTTCGGGGCACTACCGCCGGAGGTCAACTCCGTGCTGATGTATTCGGGGCCGGGATCGGCCCCGATGGTGGCCGCGGCCGCCGCGTGGAACGGATTGGCCGCGGAGCTGTCTTCGGCCGCGTCCGGCTACGAAGCAGCGGTTACCACGCTGACCGGCGAAGAATGGCAGGGTTTCGCATCTGGGGCAATGGCAGAGGCGGCCAACTCATATATCTCGTGGATGAGCACGACCGCCGCGCAAGCCCAGGAGACGGCCAGCCAGGCCACCGCCGCAGCGGCGGCATATGAGACCGCGTTCGCGGCAACGGTGCCACCACCGCTGATTGCGGCAAACCGCGCCGAGGTGGCCCAATTGCTGAGTACCAATGTTTTGGGTCAAAACACCAACGCCATTGCGGCCCTTGAGGCGCAATACGGCGAAATGTGGGCTCAAGACGCTTCAGCCATGTACAGCTACGCCGGCAACTCGGCGACCGCGACCAAGCTGACGTTGTTCAACGCGCCGGCAGAAACGACCAACCCGGCCGGACAGGGCCTTCAATCTGCCGCGGTCGCTCAAGCCACCGGCACATCAGCGGGCACGTCCGCGCAGTCGACTGCAAATCTGATGACCTCGATGAACAGCCAGCTACAGAGTCTGTCGGTTGCCGGGTCCGGGGTGACGACGACCGCGACCGGGCTAGCTGTCGACCCGAATTCGATCCTTGGCTCTATCCTCACCGGGATAGGTGGAAGCAGCACAATAAGCCCGCAGTGGTTCATTACCGCATTCAGGAACTTTGTCGGTCCGCTTTACAACCTCGAGGGGTTGCCATACTTCTCATTCGGTATGGCAAATTCGATGATGTCCATCAGCAAAGGCCTGGGGGCAGGTGCCGGCGCAGCGGCGGCGGCAGGGGCCGCCAAAGGCCTGGGTGGTCTGGGTGGACTGCTGGGCGGAGGTGGCGGCGGTCCGGGAGTAGCTGCGGGATTGGGCCAAGCGGCGTCGGTCGGCAAGCTATCGGTCCCGACCACCTGGTCAATGCCCAGCCCTGCGCTGAGCCATGCCGCACCGCTACCGATTAGCACCATCAGCGCGGCCCCCGAATCGGGTGCCGGAAACCTGCTGGGCGGCATGCCGCTCGCCGGCGTTGGCGGTGGCGCCGGGGCCAACACCGGTCCCCGATACGGCTTCCGCCCCACCGTTATGGCGCGCCCGCCCTTCGCCGGATAGCCACGCACCGGGAGTTGCTGCGGTGTCCAATGAGCGGTGTCGCGCGGCCGGAGAGTTGCGCGCCTGCGCTGAGCCGCCATACGTCGGGCCGGCAACGGACCCGGGATGCGGCTCGGTCGCTACCGAGCCCGGCCGGCGCGAATTCATCGACGGCACGATTTTTATCGGACTCGCGCTCGGGCCGCCTGCCGTACACGCTGTTCAACAGGTGTTTGACGGCGTGGCATGGTTCGCCCACCTGCCTGGGGTTCACCGCTGCGAGCAGGCGCAGAACGGGCCGGAGACTGTTACTGTGTCGTTACAGAAAGTGAATTTGTCGTACCGCTTGGTGAACAGTTGCCAACAGGCGGCGCCGAAAACAACCTTGGACAGCGGAGTCATCTACTCTCGTGCAGAGCAGTTGCTGAGGGTCTATTGAGGAGGAAGCAACATGTCGTTCGTGACCACGCAGCCAGAAGCCTTGGCTGCGGCGGCCGGAAGCCTGCAAGGCATCGGCTCCGCCATGAACTCCCAGAACGCGGCTGCGGCCGCCCCGACGACCGGGGTGATTCCCGCCGCCGCCGACGAGGTGTCGGCGCTGACGGCAGCTCAGTTTGCCGCGCACGCGCAGATGTATCAGGCGGTCAGCGCTCAGGCCGCGGCGATTCACGAGATGTTCGTGAACACTCTGACGACCAGTTCCGGTTCATACGCGGCCACGGAGGCCGCCAACGCAGCCGCTGCCGGCTGACAGGCTGGCAAGGGCACGGGTTGTGACGGAGCACCACCGAGATGGATTCGTACGTGGGCTCTACCGCAACCCCCCAGCAGTCGGTGATCCCGGGGATCGACGGCTGGGCCGTAAGCGCCCGGGACGGTGTGAGTAGTTCGTCGAACGCGACTGTGCGGATTCGGCATCTGCTTGACCGTGTTGGAACGGCCGGTGGCACCGGCGACTGACGGAAAGGGGAGCGTAGTTAGTTAGCGGCTGGACGGGCGCGTCATCGCGTAGCCAGTCCGGCCATCGCCTTCCAGCACGACAATTCAAGTAACTAATCCACTGAGGAGAAGATTCATATGGCAACGCGCTTTATGACCGACCCGCACGCGATGCGGGCGATGGCGGGGCGTTTTGAGACCCACGCCCAGACCGTTGAGGACGAGGCCCGCCGGATGTGGGCGTCGTCGCAGAACATCTCGGGTGCGGGTTGGAGTGGTGCCGCCGAGGCGACCTCCTACGACACCATGGGTCAGATGAATACGGCGTTTCGCAACATCGTGAACATGCTGCACGGGGTGCGCGATGGCTTGATCCGTGACGCCAACAACTACGAGCAGCAAGAGCAGGCCTCCCAGCACATCCTGAGCAGCTAGCTGCCGACCCCTTTTCTGACGATAGGAGAACACCGAGATGACCATTAACTACCAGTTCGGCGACGTCGACGCGCATGGCGCGTTGATCCGTGCCCAGGCTGCCTCGTTGGAGTCCGAGCACCAGGCCATCGTCAGCGATGTGCTTGCTGCCGGTGACTTCTGGGGTGGTGCCGGTTCGGTGGCCTGCCAGGAGTTCATCACCCAGTTGGGACGCAACTTCCAGGTGATTTACGAGCAGGCCAACGCCCACGGCCAAAAAGTCCAAGCGGCCGGCAGCAACATGGCCAGCACGGACAGTGCCGTCGGCTCCAGCTGGGCCTAACAACCACATCAGGCGCGGCAGCACACCACCCCGGTGTGCTGCCGCGTCCTGCATCGTCTCAGCACGTCAACCCTTTGAGGTAACTGATGGATCAGCAGAGCACCCGCACTGATATCACCGTCAACGTCGACGGTTTCTGGATGCTCCAGGCGTTGCTGGACATTCGCCACGTCGCGCCGGAGCTTCGGTGCCGGCCATATGTGTCTACCGATTCCAATGACTGGCTGAACGACCATCCCGGGATGGCGGTCATGCGCGAGCAGGGCATCGTCGTCAAAGACGAGGTGAACGAGCAGGTCGCCGCCCGGATGCGGGTCCTTGCCGCACCCGACCTCGAGGTCATCGCCCTGCTGTCGCGCGGCAAACTGCTCTATGGCGTCCTCGACGACGAAGACCAGCCGCCGGGTTCGCGCGACATTCCCGACAACGAGTTCCGGGTGGTACTGGCCCGCCGGGGTCAGCACTGGGTGTCTGCGGTTCGAGTCGGCAGCGACATCACGGTCGACGACGTCGCGGTGTCGGACAGCGCCTCGATCGCGGCACTGGTGATGGACGGCCTTGAATCGATCCACCATGCCGAACCCGCAGCGATCAACGCGGTCAACGTGCCGCTGGAAGAAATGCTCGAGGCTACGAAATCGTGGCAAGAGTCGGGATTCAATGTGTTCTCCGGAGGCGATCTGCGGCGGATGGGCATCAGCGCCGCCACCGTGGCCGCGTTGGGGCAGGCGTTGTCGGACCCCGCGGCCGAGGTCGCTGTGTACGCGCGGCAGTACCGGGACGACGCCAAGGGACCCAGTGCGTCGGTGTTGTCGCTCAAGGACGGCTCAGGCGGCCGCATCGCGCTCTATCAGCAAGCCCGAACAGCCGGATCCGGGGAGGCCTGGCTGGCCATTTGCCCGGCGACCCCGCAGCTGGTGCAGGTCGGCGTGAAGACGGTATTAGACACACTGCCGTACGGCGAGTGGAAAACTCACAGTCGGGTTTAACAGCCGCGTAACTAGATACAGAGCGAAACCACGGGATCGAACATAAAGTGCTCCCGAGATGCGAACGCGGGATACTTCTCTAGAATCAGCAGCAAAACTCACACTGACATTGACCTTGAACTGACACAAGTCACCACAACTACTCACCGCGAGGCGAGCCACATGATTCGGAATTGGCAGGGGGTGCACGGCGATGACTGCGGTAGCTGACGCGCCACACACTGACATCGAGGGTGTTGCACAGCCTCGGGCCGTCGTGGTCGGCCTCATGGCCGGCGAGGGTGTCCAGATAGGCGTTCTGCTGGATGCCAACGCACCGGTTTCGCTGATGACCGACCCGTTGCTGAAGGTCGTCAACAGTCGGCTCAGGGAGCTTGGCGAGGCCCCGCTGGAGACCACCGGACGTGGCAGGTGGGCCTTGTGTCTGGTGGACGGCACGCCGCTGCGGCCCGCTCAATCGCTGACCGAGCAAGACATTTACGACGGCGACCGGCTGTGGATTCGGTTCATCGCAGACACCGAGCATCGGTCGCATGTCATCGAGCACATCTCCACCGCGGTTTCGACCAATCTCAGCAAGCGATTCGCCGCGATCGACCCGGTGATGGCGGTGCAGGTCGGCGCCTCCATGGTGGCGATCGGGGTGTTCCTTTCCGCAGCGCTGCTGGGCTGGTATCGCTGGCACCACCACTCCTGGCTGCCAACCATTTTCGCCGCTGCGGTCGCCGTGCTTGTGCTGGTGGTTTCGGTGCTGCTGTTGATTCGGGCCAAGAGCGACCAGGATCGGCGCGTCGGCGACGTCCTGCTGATGAGCTCGCTCGCGTCGCTGACGGTGGCCGCGACCGCCGCGCCGCCCGGGCCGCTGGGGTCCCCCCACGCACTGCTGGGCTCCGGAGTGCTGACCGTGGCCGCGATGCTGGCCCTGCGGTTCACCGGTCGCCGGCTTGGGATTTACACGGCGATCGTCACCGTCAGCATGGTGACGATGATCGCGAGCCTGGCGCGGATGGTCGCGATGACCGGCGCCGTCACCCTGTTGTGCTCCGTGACGCTGGCCTGCGTGGTGGCCTATCACGCGGCACCGGCGCTGGCCCGCCGGTTGGCCGGCATACGGCTTCCGGTGTTTCCGTCGGCCACCAGTCGGTGGGTTTTCGAGGCACGGCCCGACCTGCCCACCACGGTGGTGCGCTCCGGCGGCGGACCGCCGGTCTTGGAGGGGCCGGCGTCGGTGCGCGATGTGCTGCTCCAGGCGGAACGCGCGCGGTCGTTCCTGACGGGCTTGCTGGCGGGGCTGGGCGTGTTGACGGTGGTGTCGCTGACCGCGTTGTGCGATCCGCACACCTTCCAGCGCTGGCTCCCGCTCATACTCACCGGCTTCATCGCCGGCTTCCTGTTGTTGCGCGGCCGTTCCTACGTCGACCGGTGGCAGGCGATCACCTTGGCCGGAACGGCAGTGCTGGTTGTGGCTGCGGTGGTCACTCGGTACATCTTGGTGCTGGCGTCGCCGTTGTCGTTGTCGATCGGGGTTTCGATCCTGGTCCTGCTGCCCACGGCGGGATTGACTGCCGCGGCGGTAGTGCCCAACACCATTTACAGCCCGCTGTTCCGCAAATTCGTGGAATGGATTGAATACCTGTGCCTGATGCCGATTTTCCCGTTGGCACTGTGGTTGATGAACGCTTATGCGGCGATTCGGTACCGCTGACGGGCGGATATGGCGGGGACGGGCGTCCCGAGCGATCACCGCCGCAATCCTGCTCACTTCAGGTGCATTAGCGGGCCTGCCCCCCGTCTATGCGGTGACGCCGCCGCCGTTTGACCCGGGCGCGGTCCCACCGGACAGTCCGCCCGGACCCGCAGCACCGATGAAGCAGAACTCTTACTGCACCGAGGTCGGGGTGTTGCCGGGCTCGGACTTTCGGCTGCAGCCCAAGTACATGGACATGCTCAACCTGTCCGAAGCCTGGGCGTTCGGCCGCGGCGCCGGGGTGAAGGTCGCCGTGATCGACACCGGCGTGACACCGCACCCCAGATTCCCGCACCTGATTCCCGGCGGCGACTACGTGATGGCAGGCGGCGACGGATTGTCCGACTGCGACGCCCACGGCACCATCGTGGCGTCGATGATCGGCGCGGCGCCGGCGAACGGCGCGGCCGGGCCGCCGGCGGCGCCACGCAAGCCCGTCACGATTCCCACCACCGAGCCGCCCCCGAAAGCCCCACCGCCACAGACGGTAACGTTGTCACCGCTGCCTCAGACCGTGACAGTGGTGCCCGCCCCGCCGCCGCAGGAAGGCGGCGCGGGAGGTGCGCCGGGAGGCCCGCCAGCTCCGGCAGGACCGGCGCCGGGCCAGGCTCCGTCCGCCAATCATGGTGGCGGCACGATGACGGTCCCCAGCTACTCCGGCGGCGGACGAGTGGTCAGCGTCAACGGACCCCGCCCGCTCGACCCAGCGCCCAAACCGCCGGACGCGTTCAGCGGAATCGCCCCCGATGTCGACATCATCGCGATTCGCCAGTCCAGCAACGCTTTTGGCCTGAAGGATCCCTATACCGGCGACGAGGATCCGCAGACGGTGCACAAGGTCGACACCGTCGAGACCTTGGCGCGCGCGATCGTGCACGCGGCGAACATGGGCGCCTCGGTCATCAACGTCTCCGACGTGACCTGCATGAGTGCGCGCAACATCGTCGACCAGCGCACGCTGGGGGCCGCGCTGCACTACGCGGCGGTCGATAAAAACGTCGTCATCGTGGCGGCCGCCGGTGACAGCAACAAGAAGGATTGCAAACAGAACCCGCCGTACGACCCGTTGCAGCCCAAAGATCCCCGCGGCTGGAGCGGCGTCACCACCGTGGTCACGCCGTCGTGGTTCAGCGACTACGTCCTCACGGTCGGCGCGGTGGATGCCAGTGGCTCGCCGATGAGCCAATCCAGTATCGCCGGGCCGTGGGTCTCGATCGCCGCGCCGGGAACCGATGTCATCGGGCTTTCACCTCGGGACGACGGCCTGATCAACGCGATCGACGGTCCGGACAACTCGTTGCTGGTGCCGTCCGGCACCAGCTTCTCGGCCGCCATCGTGTCTGGGGTGGTTGCGCTGGTCCGCGCCAGATTCCCCCAGCTGTCGGCATACCAAGTCGTCAACCGGTTGATTCACACCGCCAGGCCGCCGGCTCGAGGGGTCGACAATCAAGTCGGGCACGGAGTCGTCGATCCGGTGGCGGCACTGACCTGGGATGTACCCGAAGGGCCGGCAAAGCCGCCGACCCGGCTGTCGTCGCCGCTGAACGTGCCGACACCGCCCGCTCGTCGCGATATGGTGCCGGTGTGGGTGGCTGCCGGTGGATTGACCGGTGCGCTACTGATAGGTGGCGCGGTATTCGGTACGGCGACGTTGATGCGGCGATCGCGTAAGCAGCAGTAGGGGCGGAGCAGCAATGAAAGCTCAGCGCAGGTTGGGATTGGCGTTGTCGTGGCCGCGGGTCACCTCGGTTTTTCTGGTCGACGTTTTCATCTTGGTGCTGGCCAGCCATTGCCCTAAGGCGTGGCAGGGCGAACATCATGTCGCGTGGTGGGTCGGAGTTGGCCTGGCCGCGTTAGTGGCGCTGATTTCGCTGGTCACCTACCACGGCATCACGGTGGGGTCCGGATTGGCCAGCTGGGTGTGGGACTGGTCCGCCGACCCCGGCACCGCGCTAGCGGTGGGGTGTACACCCGCGATCGACCACCAGCGCCGCTTCGGGCGCGACCGGGTCGGAGTGCGTGAATATCAAGGCCGGCTGGTCACCGTGATCGCGGTGGACGCCGGTGAGGAGGAAGCGTCGGGGCGGCATCGGCACCGGACGTCGTCGTCGGCCGCCCTGCCGGTGGACGCGGTTGCCGATGGCTTGCGTCAGTTCGATATCTACCTCGACGGCATCGACATCGTCTCGCTGAAGGTACGCCGCGGGGGCACCGCGGACGAGTTGTCGAAGCTCGACGACTGGGGCCCCGAGGAATGGGAGGAGCTCAACGACCGCCCCTACTCCTATCAGCGCCGCACCTGGCTCGTGTTGCGGATGAACCCGCAGCGCAACGTGGCCGCTGTCGCGGTTCGCGATTCGCTGGCCTCGACGTTGGTAGCGGCCACCGAGCGGCTCACCCAGGATCTGGACGGGCAAACTTGCGCCGCCCGCCCCCTCACCGCTGACGAGCTCGCGGAGGTCGACAGCGCTGTGCTGGCCGACCTGGAACCGACCTGGAGCCGGCCGGGGTGGCGGCGCCTCAAGCATTTCAACGGCTATACCACCAGCTTCTGGGTGACGCCGTCGGACATCAACGCCGAGACACTGGACCATCTCTGGGAGGCCGACACCGACGCGACGGTGGTCACGATCCGGCTCACCAGTCGCGGCGGTCGGCCTCGGGTCTCGGCGTGGGTGCGCTATCACACCGACGGCAAGCTGCCCAGAAAGCTGGCGGCCGGACTCAACCGGCTCACCGGCCGTCAGCTGGCCGCGGTACGCGCCAGCCTCCCCACCCCTTCGCTGCGGGCCCGGCTGTCCCTGCCCAGCCGGGGCTTGTACGACCATGACGACGAATTGATGTTCGAGCTTGGTCAGCCCCAGGAAAGCTCAACGAGCTTGCCTGCAGGGCGATGAGCCGCCCGCAGTCAACCGCGGAAGACGCCCGCAATGCGATGGTCGCCGGTTTGCTGGCATCTGGGATCTCGGTCAATGGGTTGCAGCCGAGCCACAACCCGCAGGTGGCGTTGCAGATGTTCACTACCGCCACCCACCTTGATCCCGGGATGTGCGACGCCTGGCTGGCGCGGGTGCTGGCCGGCGAGCAGGGCATCGAAGTGCTCGCCGGCGCATGGGCGGCGGTAAGGACATTCGGCTGGGAGACCCGTCGTCTGGGTGTCACGGACCTGCAGTTCCGCCCCGAGGTCTCCGATGGGTTGTTCCTGCGGCTGGCGGTTACCAGCGTCGATTCGTTGGCCTGTGCTTACGCCGCCACTCTGGCCGAAGCCAAGCGGTACCAGGAGGCGGCAGACCTGCTCGACAACATCGAGCCACGCCATCCCTTCGATGCCGAGCTGGTCACCTATGTCCGTGGCGTGCTGTACTTCCGCACCAAGCGCTGGCCGGATGTGCTCGTCCAGTTTCCGGAGGCCACGACGTGGCGCCATCCCGAGCTGAAGGCCGCGGGCGCCGCTATGGCCACCACGGCGCTGGCGTCGCTGGGGGTCTTCGAGGAGGCCTACCGTCGCGCGCAGGACGCTATCGAAGGAGACCGGGTGCCGGGCGGGGCCAACATCGCCCTGTACACCCAAGGAATGTGCTTGCGGCACATGGGTCGCGAAGACGAGGCCGTCGAGGTGCTGCGGCGGGTGTATTCGCGCGACCCGAAGTTCACCCCGGCCCGGGAAGCATTGGACAACCCCACCTTCCGGCTGGTGCTGAGCGACCCGGAGACCATCGAGGCCCGCACCGATCCCTGGGACCCGGACAGCGCACCTACCCGCGCGGAGACTGAGGCCGCCCGGCACGCTGAGGCCGCCGCGAAGTACCTGGGCGAAGGCGATGCCGAGCTCAACGCGATGCTCGGGATGGAGCTGGCCAAGAAAGAAATCAAACTCATCAAGTCCACGACCAAGGTGAACTTGGCCCGCGCCAAAATGGGGCTTCCGGTCCCCGTGACGTCGCGCCACACCCTGTTGCTGGGCCCACCGGGTACCGGGAAGACGTCGGTGGCCCGCGCGTTCACCAAGCAGCTGTGCGGGCTGACCGTGCTGCGCAAGCCGCTGGTGGTGGAGACCAGCCGCACCAAGCTGCTGGGCCGCTACATGGCCGATGCCGAGAAGAACACCGAGGAATTGCTCGAGGCGGCACTAGGCGGTGCGGTCTTTTTCGACGAGATGCACACCCTGCACGAGAAGGGCTACTCCCAGGGCGACCCCTACGGCAATGCGATCATCAACACGCTGCTGCTCTACATGGAGAATCATCGCGACGAGCTGGTGGTGTTCGGCGCCGGCTATGCCAAGGCGATGGAAAAGATGCTCGAGGTGAATCAGGGTCTGCGACGGCGCTTTTCGACGGTGATCGAGTTCTACAGCTACACGCCCGACGAGCTGATCGCGCTGACCAAGTTGATGGGCCGGGAGAACGAAGACGTCATCACCGACGAAGAGGCGCAGGTGCTGTTGCCGTCGTACACAAAGTTCTACAACGAACAGAGCTACTCCGAGGACGGCGACCTGATCCGCGGGATCGATCTGCTCGGCAATGCCGGCTTTGTGCGCAATGTCGTCGAAAAAGCGCGTGATCACCGCAGCGCCCGCCTGGACGACGAGGACCTGGACGCGGTGCTGGCCAGCGATTTGACGGAGTTCAGCGAGGACCAGCTGCTCCGGTTCAAGGAGCTGACGCATGAGGACCTGGCCGAAGGGCTCAGTGCGGCGGTAGCCGAGAAGAAGAGCCCGGACTAGCCGCTTTTCGGGCCCGCCGCGCCCGCCCACGACGAAGCCAATTGCGGCTTTATTGCAATTGGGTGGCAGTTGGGTTGACTCACACCGTTGTGAGTGCCACCATTTCCTTTGTACGCACCTCGCTAGGTGAGGCGTCTACATGGATACAGGCCACTGACCTCGAACGTCGAAAGACGCCCAGGGTCAGGACAGCTCTTCCCGGCTTAAGGGTTGAGCCCAAGTGGCTTCCGGCTCCGATTGAGTTGGATACGCCGTGTGGTGCCGAAGCTCTGACGAGAGGGGTGCCGCGCCCGCCGTCTTTGTCGGGCCCTCATCCTTGTGTGCAGCACGTGGCATCCCCGTATGCCCTGGCCGCGAGGAGGTGAGAGCGAAATGAGTCCCGGTGAGAGTCCGTATTCCAGATCGATGACCATTTCGTTGCGATCCGACCCCGGCACCTTCTCGGCAGTCTGACTCGGCTTACGCCGCAAAGACCGCACGTCTCCGCTGCGCGGAGACGTGCTGGCGGACTGCGGAAAACGTGAAGACGTGAAAACCTAGCCACCACGTCCGGGTTCGATCCCTTTCGATGAGGAGAAGCCCGATGTCCTTTGTAATTGCGCATCCAGAAGCACTGGCTACGGCCGCCGGTCACTTGAATGCTGTTGGAACCATGATGGCCGCGCAGAACACAGCCGCGGCAGCGGTGACGACGGGAGTGTTCCCCGCCGCCGCTGATGAGGTATCAGCCTTGACCGCAACGCAATTCAGCGCTCACGGCGCGATGTATCAGGCCGTCAGCACCCAAGCGGCGGCGATCCACGAGATGTTGGTCGAAATGCTGCGCTCCAGCGGCATTTCATACGCCGCCACCGAAGCCACTAACGCCATTGCCACCCGCTGAAGGGAAGATTCACCATGACACTGGATTTCGCAATGCTTCCGCCCGAAGTCAACTCGGCGCGGATGTACATGGGACCGGGTTCGGCCCCGATGCTGGCCGCCGCGTCGGCCTGGAAAGGGCTGGCGGCCGAGTTGCGTTCGACCGCACTGGTTTACGACTCGGTCCTGACCGGCCTTACCGGCGAAGATTGGCATGGTCCGGCGTCGGCGTCGATGACGGCCGCGGCTATGCCGTATGTGACGTGGATGAGCACCACGGCCGCGCAGGCTGAGCAGACCGGCGCGCAGGCCGACGCCGCCGCGGCGTCCTTCGAGGCCGCGTTTGCTGCCACGGTGCCGCCGCCGGTGATCGCGGCCAACCGCGCTCAGCTGGCGGCGCTGGTCGCCACCAACGTCCTGGGCCAAAACACCGCGGCGATCGCGGCCACCGAGGCCCAGTACACCGAAATGTGGGCCCAAGACGCCGCCGCGATGTACGGCTACGCGGGTTCCTCGGCGGTGGCCACCCAGCTCAGCCCATTCGCCCCGCCCCAACAGGCCACCACCCCAAGCGGGCTGACCGCGCAGTCTGCTGCGGTTGCCAAGGCGGCGGCCACTCCGGCCGGCACCCAGCAATCGACGCTGTCCCAGATGATGTCGGCGCTGCCCAATACGCTGCAGGGAATGGCCTCGCCAATGTCGTCCACATCGACGACGGGGACGGGCGCCGGGGGATTCCTCAACCTGCTGCTAGGAGGTTCTTCTGGGAATACCGCGCTCAACAACTTCTGGAACACTTGGGGACCCAACGCCAACATCTGGAACACCATCTTCTCGTCGGGCTTCTACATGCCAGGCAACTACTTGGGCAACGCCGTCGACTTCATGGCATTGTCCGGCCAACAGGCGGCCGCGGACGTCGCCGGCGCCGCCCCAGAAGCGGTCGCTGCGGCCGAGGGTGTCGCAGGAGCCCCGCTGGGCAACATCGGAGCAGTGGGCAACTCCGTAGCCGCGGGCTTGGGCCGCGCCTCGTTGGTCGGCCCGCTGTCGGTGCCGCCCAGCTGGACCTCCCCTGCACCCCTCGCGGGCCCGCTGTCCTCAGCGCTGGGGGGCACACCGATGATCGGCCCGCCGGCGGTGGCAGCGGGCATGCCGCCGGTACCCTTCGGCAACTTCGGCGGCCAAGGGTTTGGTCGGGCCGTGCCCCAATACGGCTTCCGTCCCACTTTTGTCGCACGTCCGCCCGCCGCCGGATAATATGTCCGATTCACGCGCGAACCGAGCATTCATGACACAAAAGACGACAATATTGCGAGCAGACTTATTTAGAGCGCGCGCACACTGCGATGTGCGACGCGGCACGGTCGCGTCGTCGTTGTACAAGTATTTGTAATGGTGCCATAGGTGCCATCAATTTTGCGGTCGACACGGTGACGAATATCTCATCGACAACGCCGATCGGCTGATTTACCTGCCCGGAACTGGCGCATGCGACGCCCTTCCGGTGCATTGCTAGATCTTGCCTTGCGAGGTCATAAGCTGTGTTTTTATTCAGGATCGGATTAGCCGCCGAGCGAATCTCACATGCTTTGTCCCGGCGCCTGCAGGTCTTTTTTACATTGTGATTACCTGGCGGGAACGCTCTGTGCATAAGTTCCAATCACCCTGGTCACTGTATTAAGGGCGGTCCTGGACCAGCACAAAGAGTGGCCAATCTGGTGCATTTTTTGTACATGGTGCGCAGATTCGCCGGCAAGGTTAGGGGAACCGGATGGCCATGGCGGCCATCTAAGGAACCAGAAGCAATACGTCGGCCACATATATCTAACGCCGTCAACAGTTTCCTGATGACACGGTTATAAGCGAGGTACTCCATGTCTTTTGTGATCGCACAGCCGGAGGACTTGGTATGGGCCGCTACCGACGTCGCGGTGACGTGAGGGCCGGGGGTAACGGGGTTGTTTGTCGACTTCGGGGCGCTTCCGCCAGAGATTAACTCGGCTCGGATGTATGTCGGCGCAGGGTCGGGACCGATGCTGGCCGCCGCCGCGGCCTGGGATGAATTGGCCGCGGAGTTGGAGTCCACGGCCGCCTCGTACCGCGCGACGATCGAAAGCCTGACGGGAGGACCGTGGACCGGTCCCAGCTCGATGACAATGGCGGCCGCGGCCACGCCGTATGTGGCGTGGATCAATACGACGGGCGCTCAGGCCGAGCTGGCCGGCACCCAGGCCAAACTCGCCGCCGCCGCCTATGAGACCGCATTCGCGGCCACGGTGCCGCCGCCGGTGATCGCGGCCAACCGCGCGTTATTGGCGACGTTGATCGCCACCAACATCCTCGGGCAGAACACCCCGGCGATCATGGCCACCGAAGCCGCCTATATGGAGATGTGGGCGCAAGACGCCGCCGCGATGTATGCCTATGCCGGCACCTCGGCGTCCGCGTCGCGGCTGACGCCATTCACCGAGCCGCCCCAGACCACCAACGCCGCGGGGAACACCCTGCAATCCGCGGCGGTGTCTCAAGCCGGCAGCGCGGCCGGCTCGGAGAACGGCACGCAGCTATCGCAGCTGATCAACTCGGTGCCGACTTGGCTGCACAACCTGGGCTCGACCGCCGGATCAGTTGGACAGTCGGGCGGACTCATGACCGACATCAACAACTGGAACACCATCATGTCCACCATCGCCTCCGGGCCTTACTCGTTGCAGGGGCTCACTTCGATACCCGGTGGCCCGTTCCTGTCGTTCGGGCAGATGTACGCCTACGTGCAGAATGCTCAGGGTCTCCAGGCGTATTTCACCCCACCCAAGCCCTTCACCGGGGCGTTGGCGCCCTTGACGACCGAACTGCCGGCGCAGATGGCGCCCGCGGGCTTAACGAACGCCTCGGTGTCTGGATCCATGGGCCGCGCGGCCCTGGTCGGCAGTCTGTCGGTGCCCCAAGGCTGGACCCAAGCCGCCCCGGCGATCAGAACGCTCGCCTCGGTGCTGCCCATCCATCCCGCAGCCCCGCCGGAGGCCGCCCTGGCGGGCGAGGGCGGCGTCTTCGGCGAAATGGGTCTGGCGAGCCTGGCGGGACGGGCCCTCGGCGCCACCGCATTCGGGTCGGGTGGCACTGCGACGGCCCGGTCGCTGAGCCTTGCCGTCGAGGCTGATCCCGCCGCGGCCACCATCTTCGTGATACCGGCGCTCGAGGACTGACGGGGGCATCGACATGTTCTATGCGGCGTTTCCACCGGAATTCAACTCTGGCCGGATGTACAGCGGCCCGGGGTCGGGCTCGATGCTGGCCGCTGCGGCAGCGTGGGACGGGCTGGCCAGCGAATTGCAGTCCGCAGCGAGCTCCTATTCGGCAGTGATCGCCAGCCTGACCGGCGGGCCGTGGGTCGGTCCGTCCGCGGTGGCCATGGCCGCCGCGGTCGCGCCCTACCTGACCTGGATGAGCGCCACCGCCACCCAGGCCGCGGAAGCGGCGAGCCAGGCCACCGCGGCTGCCAGCGCCTATGAGACGGCGTTCGCCGCTCACGTCCCGCCGGAAGCGATCGAGGTCAACCGGAGCCAACTCGCGATGCTGTTGGCGACCAACATCTTTGGGCAGAACACCGCGGCCATCGCGGCCACCGAAGCCGAATACGGCGAAATGTGGGCCCAGGACGCCGTGGCGATGGACAGCTACGCCGCATCCTCGGCGGCCGCCAGCCAGGTGACACCTTTCACCGAGCCGCCGCAGGTTGCAAATGCCAGCGGGCTGGCCGGCCAAGCCCTCGCCGCGGGTCAAGCCGCCGGCACCTCGGCCGGCAGTGTGCAGTCGACGGCGTCGTCGCTGTCGTCGATTTCCAATCCAGGGTCGTGGCTCTTGCAAGTGGGAGCAAACTTCAGCACCTCTTACACGCAAACGGCCCGTCAGATGTTGAACGCCCTCTTCGGGCCGTCCGGGGCATCGACGTTCGAAGCCCTGTATTCGGCCATCAAGGGACCGCTTGGCTTTACCACCGGGTTCAACGACATCGGGCTACTGGTCAACTTTCCCGCATCGCAGTTCTTGAAGTTCGCCCCGCACGCGACCGCGTTCGGCGACCTCCCGAAAGACGCACTCGGGGGCGGGCTCACGCCGCACTGGGGCCGAGGCTGGCTGACCAGCGCCACCAACCCGGCGCAGGCGGATTGGGGACGCGGAGTTCTGGTCGGAAAGTTGACCGTCCCGCCGAGCTGGGCGACTGCCACCCCAGGCATCAGGATGGTCGCCGCCGCGTTGTCGGCCGCCGGCCCGGACGCGGTTCCGGCGGCCGCGCTTGGCGAGGCGAGCCTGCTCAGTTCGATGTCTATGGCGGGCATGCTCGGCAGTGCCCTGGGCGCCGGGGCTCCGAGCAAGGTTGCGACCACGGGCGTTCGAGGCCGTCTTACCCCGCTCAAAGACCTCAAAGACAACGCCTCGCCGGACAAACTGAAACGCCTGGTCGCACAGATCGCGGAAAAACCCGAAAGCGTGCAGCACCACAACGTCGACCCAGAGGGCCTGGACAGCCTGCTCGAGCAACTGTCGAAGAAACCCGGTGTCCACGCGGTGCATCTGACCAAAGCCAAATCCAGAGTCGCGCCGCCGGATGAGCAGGTGAGTTAAGTGCTCGTCACGCGAAAAGCAGTACCTACCAAGCAATTTAAGAAAAAACAATTGCAACGGCCCGGACAGGATGGTGAATCATGAGAATGCTGCTGGCACTCCTGGGCGTCTCTATGGTGATCGGCCTCGCCGCGCCGGCATATGCCGAACCGCAGGAATACGGCTTCGGTGACGACGCCGGCTTCATCGGAGCTCTGCGGGACAGCGACATAGGCTTCAACAGCCCGGATCAAGCCATCATGTCGGCTAAAGCGGTGTGCACGTGTTTGGACAACGGCGAATCCGGCCTCGAGTTGATCCATGACCTGAAGGTCCGCAACCCGGCGATCACGTTGGAACACGCAAGCAGGTTCGCCGTACTCGCGGCGAAGTTCTACTGCCCCCACCAACTCTCCAGGGCATAGCAGTCTTGTTCGGCCTGGTCTGGGGGTTGAGAAGTGTTGCTTACCAAAGGATTCGAAACGCGTCGACTGACATGCAGCGGCGAACCGTATCCCGCCGAGCGTGACGCTGCAGTCACGTTGGGCACCGAACGTGACTGCAGCGTCACGTTCGAAGGGAGTAGCATTGCGGACGCGACTATTTTCGCCAAAATACACAAACTGACTTGTAAATTCGATGTGCCACGAGCCAAACCGGATCCGATACCTGCCAAATTCAAATAATTCGGCAGGCACACAGCGACTGCCGTGAATTCGGCTGCGCGACATAGATGACGACGTGCTTAATAGCACATATCAACATTCGCCAACGGTGCCGGTGTGCAGCAATTTGCCGGATACCGCGCTGCAACCCTGAAAATGCTTGAGATCCACCAGAGCTAGTTTGCTGAAACCAGCTCTACTGCTAGAGAACAGTAATAATATCGTTAGCTACACAGTCGAGCTCACGTCGCACATCTCACCGGCCGGGTGTCCCGAACGCGCCGCGCGCGAGTTCCCGGTCCAACGCCGCTGTATTAGCGCACTGCGGCCTCACCGGATCGAATCATCAGCCAATCTGATGTGTTTCCTATGAACCGCACTGCGTCAACAGCATGCCCAACGGTGCGTGATTACCATGGCGGCCATCTAAGGGACCAGAGGAATACGTAAGACGGCCAAACAACGCCGTCCACAGGTTCCTAACACTGGTCATCGAGGAGGTAGTTCATGTCGTTTGTGACCGTGCATTCGGAGGTCCCGCCCGCGTCCGCTCCGACGGGTGAGCTGAAATATGTTGCTGCCGAATCACTTTCGGCATCAGCAAGCGTACAGACCAGGATCGTTCACGAGCAGCCGGTGGCCGCCCCGGCGCTCGCGGCGTCGTAAGGAACCGGAGGTAGCGGGGGTGTTTGTGGATTTCGGGGCTCTTCCGCCCGAGATCAACTCTGCGCGGATGTACGCCGGCCCAGGACCGGGGCCGATGTTGGCCGCTGCGGCGGGTTGGGACGCATTGGCCGCCGGATTACATTCCAGCGCAGCGTCATTCGGCTCGACGATCCAGGGGATGACAGTCGGGCCCTGGCAGGGCCCGGCGTCGACCGCGATGATGACCGCGGCGGTGCCCTACGTGGGGTGGATGACAACGACGGCAACCCAGGCAGAGCAGTCGGCCGTACAGGCCAAAGTCGCCGCGGTCGCATACGAGACCGCATTCGCCGCGACGGTGCCCCCGCCGGTGATCGCAGCTAACCGCAGCCTGTTGATGACACTGATTGCCACCAACATTCTCGGCCAGAACACCGCGGCGATCGCCGCCACCGAAGCGCACTACGCCGAAATGTGGGCCCAGGACGCCGCGGCGATGTACGCCTACGCCAGCTCGTCGGCGGCCGCCACGCAGCTGACACCGTTCACTGAGCCGCCGCAAACCACCGACCCATCGGGGGTGGCCCGTCAATCCGCCGCCGTCACACAAGCCGCCGCCTCGGAAGCGTCGGAACTAACGGCACAGGTACCTCAGCTGATCAACCTGGTGCCCAACATGCTGCAAAGCCTCGGCGCGACAGCCCCGCTGGCAGCGACCCCGGCAGCGTCGATCATCGACTTCCTCTATCCAATCTCAGTGGAATTCCGCTCCATTTTTCAAGCCATCACCGGTGCTTACAGCCCCATCGTTCCGTTCGTCTTGGGCGGCGGCTGGTGGCTTTTTGCACTTCAGTTCCTGGGCCTGTCGCAGAACGCGCCTGGCGTTGCTGCACTTCTCAACGACAAGGGTGCCGTCGGGGCGCTTTCGCCGCTACGGGGCGGCTACGTGTCTTCGGTTACGCCGAACCCCGGGGCGGGATCAGTGGCAGGATCCATGGGCCGGTCGACCCTGGTCGGGTCGCTGTCGGTCCCGCCGGGGTGGGCCACGGAAGCACCGGTGATGAGAACGGTCGCGTCGGTCCTGCCCGGCACGACTTTGAGTGCGGGCCCGGCGATTCCGGCAGCCTCGCCGGGCGCGCTGTTCGGCGAAATGGCCGCGGCGAGTCTGGGCGGACGCATCTTGGCGGGCGCCGGTGTGAGCACGGTCAGTAATGGCGTCCGGGCCACGGGCGGCGCGGGAACATTGGAGCCCACTGACACGGCTACGACGGCCACCATCATCGTGGTTCCGGCGGACTAGAACGAGGGATTTCGGCGTGGCATCTGACTTGGGCGCAGCAGTACGGGGACTACTAGTGGAGATGGAGTTAGAGACATGAGTTTTGTTACGGCACAACCGGAGATGCTGGCGGCCGCGGCCGGCAACCTGCAGGCTCTCGGCTCGTTAATGACGGCCGAGAACGCTGCCGCAGCACCTCCGACGACTGGCGTGGTTCCGGCCGCAGCCGACGAGGTTTCGGCGCTCACCGCAGCGCAGTTCGCCGCACACGCGCAGATGTACCAGGCGGTCAGCGCCCAGGCAGCGGCGATTCACGAGATGTTTGTGAACACCCTGGCGACCAGTGCCGCATCGTATGCGGCCACTGAGGCCGCCAACGCAGCAGCTGCCGGCTAGCGGCCAAAGGAACGGTACGGCAATGAGTTTCGCATTCCAGCCACCGGAGATCACCTCCGCCGAGATGTATACCGGGCCGGGTGCCGGCCCGATGCTGGCGGCCGCCGCCGCTTGGGATGCGTTGGCGAGTGAGTTGCAGTCCACAGCGGTTTCCTACGGCACGATCGTCGAAGGCCTGGCCAACGATGCGTGGAGCGGGCCGTCGTCAGTGGCCATGGCGAGCGCGGCGGCGCCGTACGTGGCCTGGCTGTCGGCCACCTCGGTGCAGGCCAAAACCGCGGCCGGCCAGGCCGGTGCGGCCGCGAGCGCCTATGAGACCGCTTTTGCGGCCGTCGTACCGCCGCCGGAGATCGCGGCGAACCGCGCCCAGCTGGCAATGCTGGTGGGAACGAACGTTTTCGGGCAGAACACCGCCGCGATCGCCGCTACCGAGGCCGAGTACGGCGAAATGTGGGCACAAGACGCCGCCGCGATGGTCAGCTACGCCAGCTCGTCGGCAGCCGCGTCTCAACTCACGCCATTCACCCAGCCGCCGCCGACCACCAATGCGGCTGGGCTCGCCAGTCAGGCGGCCGCGGTAGGTGAGGCCGGCGGTGCGGCAAGCGGCACCAGTGCTGTGACGAATGCGCTGCCCGCGGCGGCAGCGCTCTCCTCCAACCCCATCGCGGACTTCCTGCGACCTTTCGGCGATGCTGCCCGCGCCTATATAGCTTTCGGGGACGGGATCCTCAATAGCCTGACGGGGTCACCCTTGGCCGGACCGCTGTGGCAGAACACTTTCGGGATTTTCGCCGACATCAGCCGTTTCAGCACGGTGGCCAACGACGGCATGAGCGTCCCCAACCTGGGCATGACCGAGTTCAAATATTTTTATAACCCTTCGGCCGGGCCTGATATCCCGAAATCGTCGCTGGGAGCGGGGCTGGGGCTACGGTCGGCGGGCCTGGCCAGTGCGGTCTCGGCCGGCGTCGGCGACGCGAACGTGGTGGGCAGCTTGTCGGTGCCACCGGCCTGGGCGTCGGCGACTCCGGCGATCAGGCTGGCCAGCAACGTGTTGCCGGCTACCAGCCTAGCCGCGGCGCCCGCCGCGGGAATCCCGGGCAGTCTGGTCGGCCAAATGGCAATGGGCGCCATGACCGGGGGTGCTCTGGCAAGTGCAGCTCCTCGAGTCCTCAGCGGAAGTGGTGCGCGCGCCCGCGCGACTGGCCGCGGCGGGCCGGTCGAGCCCGTCAAACTCGACCATGTCATCGCGAAGCTGCAAAAGGACCCCGACGCGGTGCAGCACTGGAACGTCGACAAGGCCGGCCTCGACGCTCTGCTAGATCGATTGTCGAAAAAGCCCGGCATCCACACGGTGCACGTCTCCAGCGGAGACAAGCCCAAAGTCACATTGCCCGACACGCAATCGAGTTGAGTGCCATGAAACGGCTATTAGCACTTGTCATCGCAGGTTCGGCGATCGCTCTCGCGGCACCCGCGTACGGCGAGCCGGAAGGCGAGGATGCCGCTTTCCTGTTCGCGCTGGAGAACGCCGGGTTCACCTACAGCAGCCCAGGCCAAGTCATCACGTCCGCCAAAGCCGTGTGCGGGATGATGAGCAGAGGCGAAACGGGCTTGCAGGTCGTCCATGACATCAAGAACGAAAATCCCGGAATGACGATGGACGCCGCCGCCCGATTCGCGGCCATCGCGTCGAACACGTACTGCCCCGAACATCTGACACCGAAATCCCGCTGACCGCAGCAACCACCGGTTCGCCTCGGCTCCACTTGCTGTTAACCCGCATCTGCTTAGCTGCCGTCGCCGTCGTGGAAGCGGAAGGAAGTGCGGCGTCATGCATACGCTGACCATCGCCGATTTCGCGCTCCGACTGGCCGTCGGCATGGGCTGTGGCGCCCTCATCGGTCTCGAGCGGCAATGGCGAGCGCGGATGGCCGGCCTGCGCACCAATGCACTAGTGGCCACGGGCGCCACCTTGTTCGTCCTCTACTCCGTCGTCACCGAGGACAGCAGCGCCACCCGGGTCGCGTCGTACGTGGTTTCCGGGATCGGGTTTCTCGGCGGTGGGGTGATCCTGCGCGAGGGGTTCAACGTCCGCGGACTCAACACCGCCGCCACCTTGTGGTGCTCGGCAGCCGTTGGTGTGCTGGCCGCCTCGGGACATCTGGTGTTCGCATTGATCGCGACCGGTGCCGTCGTGGCCATCCATTTGTTCGGACGTCCGCTGGGGCGCCTCATCGACCACGACAGCGCCGTCGAGGAAGACGAAGGCCTGCAGCCCTACCAGGTCCAGGTGATCTGCCGCCCCAAATCGGCAAAGTACGCGCGCGCCCAGATCGTGCAGCACACCGCCAGCAACGACCTCATTCTGCGCGGCATCCACACCGGGCGGGCCGACGACGAGGACAACCTCACCTTGACCGCGCACCTGCTCATGGACGGCCATACGCCTGCCAAGCTCGAGCGGCTGGTGGCCGAACTGTCGTTGCAGCCGGGCGTCTACGCGGTGCACTGGTACGCCGGCGAGCAAGCTCAAGCCGAGTGACCTACGTGGCGATCGCAAGCGCGGCGTAGCCGCGCGCTGCGGGTCGCCACCATCTGACCTACGTGGCGATCGCAAGCGCGGCGTAGCCGGGCGCTGCGGGTCGCCACCATCTGACCTACGGACGGGCCTGCAGCTCGGGCGCGGCCGCGGCCAGCAGATCGCCCCGGTCGCCCGACAACGGCGGATAGATCCGCACGGTATTGATGGTCTGTTTGGTCGTCTTGGCCTGCGCCCCTTGGGCCACCACTGTGCGGTCCCAGCCTTCGGTGTACACCGCGCCCGCCGGCCCGAGATCGAGAACCGTTACATACCAAGGGATCCGCAGCGTGAGCAACGGCTCGCCGAACAGGTCGCTGATGACGTTGTAGCCGGCGTAGCGGCCCATCGGGCGCCCGTGCTGGCACGACATCACCGAGACGTGCTCGTCGTCCATGCGGGCAACGGCGACGTCGCCCGCGGCGAATACCGCTGGGATACCGATCACCCGCAGGTGATCGTCGACCTGCACTCGCCCCAACCGGTCGCGGGCCACCGGCAGCTGTTCGGTCAGCGGGCTGGCCCGCATACCGGCACACCACACCACGGTGGCCGCCTCGATCTGCTCACCCGAGGACAGCGATACGCGGTCTTTGCCGACCGCGGCGACGCGCACGCCCGTCCTGGTCTCCACGCCGTTGTCCGACAAGGCCTGTTCGATCACCGGCCGCGCTGACGCGCCCATATCGGAGCCGACGAAGGCGTTGTGGTCGACCAGCACCACCCGGGGTGGGACACCGTTGCGCCCGAACATTGCCCGCAGCCGATCGGGCAGCTCGCAGGCCGCTTCGATACCGGTCAGGCCGGCTCCGACCACCACCACCGTGGCGGACGCCGTACTCGGCGGTCCGTCGGCCAGGCCGCACAAGTGGTGCTGCAGTAAGACAGCGGCGTCATAGGTGTCGACGTCAAAGCCGAAGTCGCGCAGACCCGGAACGTCGGGCTTGAGCACCTGACTGCCGGCGGCCAGAACCAGCCGATCGTAGCGGTGTGTCGTTCCGTTCGACGTCGTCGCGGTGCGCGCGTCGGTGTCGATCGCGGTCACCTCGGTGGCGACGTGCGCAATTCCGGCGGGGTCGAGCACATCGGCGAGCCGAATTCGGCACTCGCTCAGGTCAGCTTCGTAATTGCGAACCCGGATGTCGTGAAATGGCTTGGCGCTCAGCACCGTGATGTCGACCGTGCCCGGCGGGACGGCGAGGTCGTCGAGTCGCCGGGCGGCCCCGAGCGCAGCCCACAGGCCGGCGAACCCCGAGCCGATCACTATCACGTCGGTCAACGGCTCAACACCTGACGGATCTGGTCCAGCGCGGTCACGGCGTCGCGACCCGGCAGCAGCATCCAGGTGTGCAGGCCTCCCTCGAGTTCGTGCCAGCCGACATCGAGACCTTCGTTTGCCGCCCGCTTGCGAAAGGCCCTGGCGTCGGGGTTGAGCACGTCGTGGGTCCCGGTGAATATCGTCAGGCGCGGCAGTTCAGTCAGCGGTCCCACGCTGGGACTGACCAGGGGAGTGTCCAGCGGGTCGCCGTCGGCATAGCGGATACCGGCCGCGCGCAGGTCGTCCAGGTTGAGAAACGGGTCGCGCTTGGCGAGGGCCGGCACATCCGGGTCCGGCAGGCCGACGTGCATCCACGGGGAGAGCAACACGGCGTCGCTGGGCGGCGGGAGACCAGCGTCTCGCACCGCATGGCACAGTGCGAAGGCCATACCGCCGCCCGCCGAATCACCCATGAAGGCAACCGAACTCGGGTCACAGCCGTCCAGCATGCGCCGGTACACCTGCAGCAGGAAGGGGAACACCTCGCGGTAGCTGTGCTCGGGGGCGATGGGGTAGATCGGCACGATCATCGTGCGCCGCAGCAGGTTCGCCAGCTTGGCGATCGCGGGCCAGTGGAAGTGCGGCATCAAATCGAGCACGTAAGCCCCGCCGTGCAGATAGAGCACGTGATCGCTGGGCGTCTCGCCGTCGGCCAACCGCGGGGTGACCCGATATACCGACCGGTCGTTGAGGACTTCCCGAGTGACCTCGACCCTCTTCAGCACGCGCTTGGACGGCTGGCCGGCGTAGGGCAGTCGGGGGTTGGCCGCCCACTGATCCAGCTTCGCGGCCGGAAAGAGCCGATTTCGCACACCGGTGGCGCGGAGCAGACGCTGGGTGAAGCCTCTGTTGAGCATCCCGTGATTTGTCGGTCTCATCACGCACAGTGTGTACCCACCGTCCGCGGTTCCGTCAGGTGCTCACGTGGCGAGAACAAGGAGCCGTAATCTAGGTGCTGTGAATGCGCTGACCGGATTCTGGTTCGGGCTACCCGAGCAAATGCGGGAACCGGTCCTGTTCGCCATTCCCTTCTTCCTGTTGCTGCTGATCCTGGAGTGGACAGCGGCCCGCAAGCTCGAGCACATCGCCGCCGAGCAGACGCAGAACTCAACGCAGTCGCGACCGGCCTCCGGCGCATACCTCGTCCGCGACTCCATGGCCAGCATCTATATGGGGCTGGTTTCCATCGCCACCTCGGCCGCCTGGAAGGCTCTGGCCCTGCTCGGCTACGCCGCGATCTATGCGTACCTTGCGCCGTGGCATCTATCGCCGAGCCGGTGGTACACCTGGGTCATCGCGCTGCTCGGCGTCGACCTGCTCTACTACGGCTACCACCGCATCGCACACCGGGTCCGGCTGATCTGGGCCACACACCAGGCGCACCACTCCAGCGAATACTTCAACTTTGCCACCGCGTTGCGCCAGAAGTGGAACAACAGCGGCGAGGTCTTAATGTGGATCCCGTTGCCGCTGCTGGGACTTCCCCCGTGGATGGTGTACTTCAGCTGGTCGTTGAACCTGATCTACCAGTTTTGGGTGCACACCGAGCGAGTCGGCAAGCTGCCGCGGCCACTCGAATTCGTCTTGAATACCCCGTCGCACCATCGGGTGCACCACGGCATGGACCAGCTGTACCTGGACAAGAACTACGGCGGCATCCTGATCATCTGGGACCGGCTGTTCGGGTCGTTCCAGCCCGAGTTGTTCCGCCCGCATTACGGGCTGACCAAGCAAGTCGACACGTTCAACATCTGGAAGCTGCAGACCCGCGAGTACGTGGCGATCGCTCGTGACTGGCGCTCGGCCACCCGACTGCGTGATCGCCTCGGCTATGTCTTCGGGCCGCCCGGCTGGGAGCCACGCGCCGCACGTCAGGCCGACGACGCGGCCGCGCTGGCCAAGTCGCGGTAACGCTGGCGTCCGACGGCGCGAAAAGCTACGTCGAGGGGGGTTACGCGTAACCTCGACCTGTGGTCGGCCGTTGGCGCCGGCCCTGATGGATCGGAGGCCTTTGATGCGTCACCGGGCTATGCGCGTATGCGCCTCGGCCGCGGCCGGATCGGCAATTGCGTTCGGGGTGTCACCGGTGACGGCCAGCGCAGACCCCCCGACGGTATTCCCGGGCATGGAGATCCATCAGGACAGCAAACTCTGCACCCTGGGCTACGTCGACCCGGGCCGCAGGATTGCCTATACCGCCGGCCATTGCCGCGGAGGGGGCGTGGTCACCGACTGGGCGAACAACGTCATCGGTCATCTTGCGGCTTTCCGGGACAACACGCCGACCGGCACGACGGTGGCCACCGACCAGATGATCTCCGACTACGAGGCGATCGTGTTAGCCGACAACGTCGCGGTGAGCAACGTCCTGCCTGGCGGTCGGCCGCTGGAAGGCAGGGGAGTTTCGGTTGCTCCCGGCGAACCGATCTGTCATTTCGGCGTGACCACCGGTGAAACCTGCGGAACCGTCGAAAGCGTCAACAACGGCTGGTTCACCATGTCCCACGGCGTCGTCAGTCAGAAGGGCGACTCGGGAGGACCGGTCTATCTGTCCGGCGGGGGCGCGGCCCAAATCGTCGGAATCTTCAACAGCGTCTGGGGAGATTTTCCGGCGGCGGTGTCCTGGCGGAACATTTCCGAGCAATCCAACGCCGACCTCGGCGGCGCGGGGTAGCCGCGGCTCACCTCAGTGGGCTGCGGCGACCAGCGCGAATACCGGGATGGACGGCGCGACAGCGCGCAATTCGTCGTCTCCGGATTCTGGGGTCACGCCGAGAACGTAATCCTTGACCTGCCAGTACCACCGGGCCAGATAGCGCCGCAACAATTCGGGTTTGGCGTCGTCGGGCACCTCGCTGATGCCGGCACGCCGGCTGCGCCAGCGCGGTCCAACGTCGACGAACCCCGCGGCCCTTACGTTGCGCGCCCACTGGGTGTTGCCGCGCGGTGAGACGACATAGTCCACACCGTCGACGGTCAGCAGGTTGATCACCACACCGCGCTGTTTGCCGGTCTTGCGGCCCCGGACACGCAGCGCCCGGGTTCCGGCAATGCTGATCCCGAGTTCGGCGAGCCAGCGGATCACATTGTTGGCGGCTCGGGCGGCCCGGTTGGGTTCGTCGTATCGCGTGGGCATGATGTAATCCTCTCCGCCGCATCCGTAGCATTCGAGAGCAGTGCTCTCTTTCAACCGCATACGGTGCCACACGCCCGGGGGAAATGCAAGAGCAGTGATCTCGATTGTGCGAGACTGACCGGATGGGCAAACGCCAGGAATCGCGGGAGCAGATCGAGGGGAGAATCATCGAACTCGGTCGCCGCCACCTGGTCGAGCACGGCGCGGCGGGCTTGTCGCTGCGCGCGATCGCGCGGGATTTGGGCATGGTGTCCTCGGCGGTGTACCGGTACGTGTCCAGTCGCGATGAATTGCTGACATTGCTGCTCGTCGATGCATACTCCGACCTGGCCGACGCCGTGGATGCGGCGCGCGAAGCCCCGGCCGATGTGTGGAGTGACGACGTCCTCGCGATCGCGCGGGCGGCGCGGCGATGGGCGGTTGCGCACCCGGCCCGCTGGGCCTTGCTCTACGGCAGCCCGGTACCCGGCTATCATGCACCGCCCGAACGCACCGTCGGTGTCGGCACCCGCGTCGTCGGCGCGTTCTTCGACGCCATAGCCGCCGGAATCGCCACCGGCGACATCAGGCTGACCAATGACGTTGCCGCCCAACCGATGGCATCGGACTTTGAGCGGATTCGCCAAGAATTCGGCTTTCCGGGCGACGATCAGGTCATTGCGAAATGCTTTCTGCTATGGGCGGGCGTGGTGGGCGCGATCAGCCTGGAGGTTTTCGGACAGTACGGCGCCGACACCCTCACCGACCCCGAGCCGGTATTCGATACGCAGGTACGGCTGCTGACCGGCGTGCTGGCCGAGCACTGACGTACCACTGCCGAGCAGACGCAAAATCGCCCATTTCGGCACGAATTGGGGCGATTTTGTGTCTGCTCGGCAACTTGGGCACCGGCCGGAATTAGAACGTGTTCACCCAGGCTTCGGACGACGCTCGTTGCCGACGGCGGCAAAGTGCGTCCTGACCCTTTTTGACGACGCACGGGCTGGGCTATCCTGCGAGACGATGAACCTGCCCGTTCAATCGCCGATGCAGATCGCATGGGTCACCCCCGACCTGGACGCCACCGAAACGGCCCTCACCGGCTTGTTAGGCGTGCGGAAGTGGGTGCGCATCCCGGACGTCCATTTCGCTCCGGACAGCTGCAGCTACCACGGAAAGCCCGCGGACTTCGTCGCGAGTATTTCGCTGAGCTATCTCGGCGACATGCAGCTGGAACTGATCTCGCCGGTCGGCGGCGAGAACATCTATAGTGACTTTCTGCGCGACAACGGGCCCGGTTTGCACCACATCTGCATGGAGGCCGAAAGCGCGGAGCAATTCGACGCGGCGCTGGCGACAGCGGCGGCTAGCGGCGCGCCGGTTGTCCAGCAGGGCATGATGCCGGGCGGAATCCAATTCGCCTACGTGTCAGCGCCACAGGCCGGAGTGCCGTTCATAGAGATCGCCCACATCTCGCCGGAGATGAGGGCGTTCTACGACTACATCAAACACGAGCAGATCAAACAGGAGCAGCGGTGAGCACCCAGATCCCAGCGACGGTCAATGCGGACACGGTGACGTCCTGGTCGGATGACGTCGATGTGGTGGTGATCGGCTTCGGCATCGGCGGCGGTTGCGCTGCGGTCAGCGCGGCGGCCGGCGGCGCGCGGGTCCTGGTGCTCGAGCGCGCCGCCGCGGCCGGCGGCACCACTTCGCTTGCCGGAGGGCACTTCTACCTGGGCGGCGGCACCGCGGTACAGCAGGCCACGGGCCACCCCGACTCGCCGGAGGAAATGTACAAATACCTGGTCGCCGTGTCGCGGGAGCCGGACCACGAAAAAATTCGCGCGTACTGCGACGGCAGCGTCGAGCATTTCAACTGGCTGGAAGACCTCGGGTTCCAGTTCGAGCGCAGTTACTTCCCGGGCAAAGTGGTCGTCCCGCCGGGCACCGAGGGCCTGAGCTACACCGGCAACGAAAAGGTGTGGCCCTTCTGCGAGCAGGCCATCCCGGCGCCGCGTGGACACTCGGTGCCGGTACCCGGCGAGCTGGGCGGCGCGGCGATGGTGATCGACCTGCTGGTCAAACGCGCCGACGAGCTGGGGGTGGACATCCGCTACGAGACCGGCGCAACCAACCTGATCCTGAACGACGACGGCGCGGTGGCCGGCGTCGCGTGGAAGCACTTCACCGAAACCGGCGCGGTCAAGGCCAAAGCGGTGGTCATCGCCGCGGGCGGTTTCGCGATGAACGCGGACATGGTCGCCGAGCACACGCCCGCACTGGGCCAGCCGCGGCGCACCAAACACCATGGCCTGGTGGCGCCCTACATCCTGGGCAACCCCCACGACGACGGGCTGGGCATCCGGTTGGGTGTCTCGGCGGGAGGGGCCACCGAGCACATGGACGAGTTGTTCATCACCGCGGCGGCCTATCCGCCGGAAATTCTGTTGACCGGCGTGATCGTCAATAACGAGGGCAAACGCTTCGTCGCCGAGGACTCCTACCACTCGCGCACCTCGGCTTTCGTGCTGGAGCAGCCGGAACAGACCGCTTACCTGATCGTCGACGAAGCACACACCGAGATGCCCGGGATGGCGCTGATCCGGTTCCTCGACGGTTACGAGACGATCGCCGAAATGGAGACCGCGCTGGGTATTCCCGCGGGCAACCTCGCGGCAACGCTGGACCACTACAACGATCTGGCTGCCAACGGAGAGGATCCAGATTTTCACAAGCAGCCGGAATTCCTTGCGCCACAAGACCATGGCCCGTGGGCGGTGTTCGATCTGTCACTCGGGCGGGCTATGTACTCGGGATTCACCATCGGCGGCCTGGCGGTCACCGTCGACGGCGAGGTGCAACGCGCCGACGGCAGCGTCATCCCAGGGCTGTATGCCGTGGGTGCATGCGCGTCCAACCTCGCCCAGGACGGCAAGGGCTACGCCAGCGGCACGCAGCTCGGTGAGGGTTCCTTCTTCGGCCGCCGCGCCGGCACGCACGCCGCCACGCGGTGACGTTCGGCCGAGCCTGCGCCCAGGGCGTGAAAACTCGCGAAAACCGGGCCGTGGACGCAGGCTCGATGCCATGAGTGCAGGCTCGGCGCGCGGCGGTGCCTAGACCTGCGCCGCCTCCCGGTCCACCGGGCTGAGCCGCCATTGGCCCCCACCCAGCAACTCCAGTTGGTGATCGTGGAGCAACTCGACGGCATGGCGATGGCTGACGCTGACCACCACGCAGTCCGGCAATTCGCTCCGAAGCAATTGGTAGAGCGCGAATTCCAGCCCTTCGTCGAGCGCGGACGTGCTTTCGTCGAGGAAGACCGCCTTCGGTTTGGTGAGCAGGATACGGGCAAAGGCGATCCGCTGCTGTTCGCCCGGGGAAAGCACCTTGGCCCAGTCGCGCTCCTCGTCCAGCCGCTCGCACAACGGCGCAAGCGCGACTTGACCGAGCGTTTCCCGCAGCGTGTTTTCGGCAATGGCGTCCGGTGAGTTCGGGTAACACACCACGCTGCGCAGCGTGCCCAGGGGCACGTACGGCAACTGCGACAGGAACATCGTCGCGTTGTCGCCCTCCGGGCAGGTCAGGGTTCCCGATGCGTACGGCCACAATTCGGCCAGACTCCGCAGCAGCGTCGTCTTACCCGTTCCTGACTGACCGACGATCACCAGCGACGAACCCCTTTCCAGCTGTACGTCGAGCGGGTCGATCAATCGGTCTCCGGCCGGGGTGCGCACCTCGACGTTGGCGAGCTCAACGGCCACCTCCCGGCTGGGCTTGACCAGGATCGAGGGCAGCGCGCGGCCCCTTTCGTTCGCGTCCACCAGCCCGTGCAATCGGATGATCGCCGCGCGGTAGGCCGCGAACTGGTCGTATGAATTGCGGAAGAACGACAGCGAATTCGTGATCTCACCGAACGCCGACGCTGTCTGCGTGACGTCGCCCAACTGGATTTGACTCGAAAACAGCCGAGGCGCCTGGACCACCCACGGCAACGGGACAAGCGCCTGGGACATCGACCAGTTCCATCCCTCAAACCCGAGAGTCCGGCGAACATACCTGCGGTAGTTGACGATGATCGGCATGAAACGCCGCCACAATTGCGTTCGCTCGACGCGCTCACCACGATAGAAACCGACGGCTTCGGCGGCGTCGCGCAGCCGCACCAATGCATAACGGAATGCGGCGTTGAACTTTTCGTTGTTGAAGCTGAGCCAGATCAAGGGCCTACCGAGCCAGAATGCGACGACAGTCGCGAGCAGCACATAGACCAGTGCGATCCAAAACATGGCACGCGGCAGGATGCCCAGTTGTCCGGAGAGGTTCCACAGAATATCGGCGAAAGCAATCACCGAGGCGATGGCATGCACACCGCCTAGCAGCAGAATGTTCTGCGTCCCGTTACGTGGAATGTTCGGGGTGTTTCCGGCTCCGGCGGTGAAGATGTCGATGTCCTGCTGAATGCGCTGGTCGGGGTTGTCGATCGGCTTGTCGACGAACAGGTCCCGGTAGTAGGCCTTACCGTCCAGCCAGTCGTCGGTGAGGTGGCCGGTCAGCCAGATGCGCCAGGCGATGATGAATCGCTGAGTCAGATAGATGTCGAGCACCACCAGGCCAATGTAGATGGCTGCCAGCACGCTGAAATGCAGCATCGACATCCAAAAGCCCTGCACGCCAGATTGTTTGACCTCAGCGTTACCCAATGCCATGCCTCGGACCGCGTACTGCAGCGACGTATAGAGGTCGTTGTGGAAGTAGCTGAAGAGCACGTTGAGATGCACCGAGAACAGGACCAACAGCAACAAGACACCGAGCATCGCCCAGACCCGCACGGAATGCCGGCCAGTGAAGTAGCCTCCGCTGATCCGCCAGAACTGCCGGCCCCAGACTGTGAAATACCGCAACACGGCCAGCAGCACCACGACAGAGACCGCGCTGATCACCCACGCGATCGCGAGCCACCTGAGGGAATCCAGGGTCGCCGCGGACCAGTCAATGGACGGCTTGAAGAGCCTGTGGTCCATGGATGACGTCTCCTTGCTGCCGAGGTATCTGGTCGGGCGTACTTCCCCGCGAAGGTACCTGAGGGCGGCGATAGGCTGCGGATATGAGCACCGAGGCTCCCAGCCAGACAGTCCACGCCGGCCGGCTTATCGCCCGTCGACTGCGCGCCAACGGCATCGACACGATGTTCACCCTGTCGGGGGGTCATCTGTTCTCCATTTACGACGGCTGCCGCGACGAGGGTGTCCGCCTGATCGACACCCGCCACGAACAGACCGCGACCTTTGCCGCCGAAGGTTGGTCGAAGGTGACCCGGGTGCCCGGGGTGGCCGCGCTGACCGCGGGGCCTGGGGTTACCAACGGGATGAGCGCGATGGCTGCCGCGCAGCAGAACCAGTCGCCGCTGGTGGTGCTGGGCGGCCGCGCCCCGGCGCTGCGCTGGGGGATGGGCTCGCTGCAGGAGATCGACCACGTGCCGTTCGTGGCGCCGCTGACCCGGTTCGCCGCCACCGCAGAGTCGGCGGAAGCGGCGGGCCGGTTGATCGACGAAGCGCTACGGGCGGCGGTCACTGCGCCGTCCGGTGTGGGATTCGTCGACTTCCCAATGGATCACGTCTTCTCTATGGCTGACGACGATGGCGGCCCCGGCGCGCTCACCGAGCTCCCCGCCGCACCCGCGCCCGACGCCCAGGCCGTGGAGCGCGCCGCCGGCCTGCTGTCGACGGCGCGGCGACCGGTGATCATGGCCGGAACCAACGTCTGGTGGGGACACGCGGAGGCGGCGCTGCTGCGCCTCGCCGAAGAGCAGCGGATCCCGGTGCTGATGAATGGCATGGCCAGGGGTGTCGTCGCCGCCGACCACCCGATGGCCTTTTCGCGGGCCCGCGGCAAAGCGCTGGGCGAGGCGGATGTGGCGCTCGTCGTGGGCGTGCCCATGGATTTCCGCCTCGGCTTCGGCAAGGTGTTCGGGGCGGAAACCGAGATCGTCGTGATAGACCGTGTCGGGCCGCAGCGTGAGCACCCGCGATCGATCGCGGCCGGCCTGTACGGGGATTTGACGACAATCCTCGCTGCGTTAGCCGGCGCAGGCGGAACCGATCACCAGGACTGGATCGGCGAGCTGCGCACAGTGGAGACCGCGGCGCGTGACCACGAGAAGGCCGAGCTGGCCGACGACCGGACCCCGCTGCATCCGATGCGGGTGTATGCCGAGCTGGCCCCGATGCTGGACCGCGACGCCGTCGTCGTCATCGACGCCGGCGATTTCGGCTCCTATGCCGGCCGGGTGATCGACAGCTATCAGCCCGGCTGCTGGCTGGACAGCGGGCCGTTCGGCTGCCTCGGTTCCGGACCTGGTTACGCCCTGGCCGCCAAACTGGCCCATCCGGACCGCCAGGTCGTGCTGCTGCAAGGCGACGGGGCATTCGGGTTCAGCGGCATGGAGTGGGACACGCTGGTCCGGCACAACGTGCCGGTCGTGTCGGTCATCGGCAACAACGGCATCTGGGGGCTGGAGAAACACCCGATGGAGGCGTTGTACGGCTATTCGGTGGTAGCCGAGTTGCGCCCTGGCACCCGCTACGACGAGGTGGTGCGCGCCCTGGGTGGCCATGGCGAGCTGGTGTCCGCGCCGGGCGAGCTCCGGCCCGCGCTGGAACGCGCGTTTGCCAGTGGCCTGCCCGCCGTCGTCAACGTGCTCACCGATCCCAGCGTCGCCTATCCACGCCGATCCAACTTGGCCTAGCGGTTTCGCTCAAATCCGCGAGCGTGCGCACTTGTACGCCAGTCCCCGGCGTGTCGCGGACAAACATGCACGCTCGTGGCGTCCGTGTCTCTCCGAGGGCTCGCGTACCGTTGACCTGTGCCGAAGACCACCCAAAGCCAACCTGGCAGAGTCAGCAGCCGATTCTGGCGACTGCTCGGTGCCAGTACGGAAAAGAACAAAACCCGTTCCCTCGCCGAGGTAACCGCTTCCGCGGAGTACGACGAAGAAGCCGCCGACCTCAACGACGAGAAACTGCGCAAAGCGGCCGGGCTGCTGAAACTCGACGATCTCGCGGAATCCCCGGACATCCCGCAGTTCCTCGCCATCGCTCGCGAAGCGGCCGACCGGACCACCGGGCTCCGGCCTTTTGACGTGCAGCTGCTGGGCGCCCTACGGATGCTCGCCGGCGACGTGATCGAGATGGCCACTGGTGAAGGCAAAACCCTGGCCGGCGCCATCGCGGCCGCGGGCTATGCCCTCGCCGGGCGGCACGTGCACGTCGTGACCATCAACGACTATCTGGCTCGCCGCGACGCCGAATGGATGGGGCCGCTCGTGGAGGCCATGGGCCTGACCGTCGGCTGGATCACCGGCGAGTCGACGAGCGAGGAGCGCCGGACCGCCTACGGCTGCGACATCACCTACGCCTCGGTGAACGAGATCGGCTTCGATGTGCTGCGCGATCAGCTGGTGACCGACGTCGAGGACCTGGTATCGCCCAATCCGGATGTGGCACTGATCGACGAAGCCGACTCCGTGCTGGTGGACGAGGCGCTGGTGCCCCTCGTGCTGGCCGGCACGACCCATCGCGAAACCCCACGGCTGGAGATCATCAAACTGGTCGGTGAGCTGGCCCCGGAGGCTGACTATGACACCGACTCCGACAACCGCAACGTCCACCTGACCGAGACCGGCGCCCGCAAGGTCGAAAAGGCGCTCGGCGGGATCGATTTGTACTCCGAGGAACACGTCGGGACCACCCTCACCGAGGTCAACGTCGCGCTGCACGCGCACGTGCTGCTGCAGCGCGACGTGCACTACATCGTCCGGGACGATGCCGTGCACCTGATCAACGCCTCGCGCGGCCGCATCGCGCAGCTGCAGCGCTGGCCGGACGGTCTGCAGGCCGCCGTCGAGGCCAAGGAGGGCATCGAAACCACCGAAACCGGCGAGGTACTCGACACCATCACGGTGCAGGCGCTGATCAACCGCTACACAACCGTGTGCGGCATGACCGGCACCGCACTGGCCGCCGGCGAACAGCTGCGCCAGTTCTACAAGCTCGGTGTCTCACCGATACCGCCGAACACCCCCAATATCCGCGAGGACGAGTCCGACCGCGTCTACATCACCGCGGCCGCCAAGAACGACGCGATCATCGACCACATCGCCGAGGTGCACGAGACGGGACAACCCATGCTGGTCGGCACCCGCGACGTGGCCGAATCCGAAGAGCTGCACGAGCGGCTGCTGCGCCGCGGTGTGCCCGCGGTGGTGCTCAACGCCAAGAACGACGCCGAGGAGGCGCAGGTCATCGCCGAGGCCGGCAAATACGAGGCGGTCACGGTGTCCACCCAGATGGCCGGGCGGGGCACCGATATCCGGCTCGGCGGGTCCGACGAGTCTGATCACGACCGGGTTGCCGAACTCGGTGGGCTGCATGTGGTCGGCACCGGCCGGCACCACACCCAGCGGCTGGACAATCAGTTGCGAGGCCGGGCGGGGCGGCAGGGCGACCCGGGGTCGTCGGTGTTCTTCTCTAGTTGGGAAGACGACGTCGTCGCGGCCAATCTCGATCAGAACAAGCTGCCGATGGAGACCGATGAGGACGGCCGGATCGTCAGCCCGAAGGCGGCCGGGATGCTGGACCACGCCCAGCGGGTCGCGGAGGGCCGGATGCTGGACGTGCACGCCAACACCTGGCGCTACAACCAGCTGATCGCCCAGCAGCGCGCCATCATCGTGGAAAGGCGAAACACGTTGCTGCGCACGCCAACCGCGCGCGAGGAACTTGAACAGCTGGCACCGGACCGGTATGAGGAGCTGGCTGAGGCGATGCCCGAGGACGAAGCCGAGGAACGTCTGGAAAAGATCTGCCGACTGATCATGCTGTATCACCTGGACCGCGGCTGGGCCGACCATCTGGCGTATCTCGCCGACATCCGCGAAAGCATCCACCTGCGTGCACTGGGCCGCCAGAACCCGCTGGACGAGTTCCACCGGTTGGCGGTCGACGCGTTCGCCTCGCTGGCCGCCGACGCGATCGAGGCGGCTCAGCAGACGTTCGAAACCGCGAACGTGCTCGAAGAAGAGCCGGGGCTGGATCTGTCCAAGCTGGCTCGACCGACCTCGACGTGGACGTACATGGTCAACGACAACCCCTTGTCCGATGACACGCTTTCCACCCTGAGCCTGCCGGGGGTGTTCCGCTAGGGCTGCCGGGCTCGTTTGCGGTCCGTCGTGCGGACCGCATCGTCGCCGGGCTAGGTCTGATTGCCCGGCTCCTTTGCGGTCCGTCGTGCGCACCGCATCGTCGCCGGGCTAGGTCTGATTGCCCGGCTCCTTTGCGGTCCGTCGTGCGCACCGCATCGTCGCCGGGCTAAGGTCACCGCTCATGGAGCCCGCACGTCGCGCCCCCAATCGAGTGCTGACGGTACCCAACGTGCTGAGCGCCATACGTCTGGTGCTCATCCCGGTATTCGTCTACGTGCTGCTGGTCGCGCATGCGAACGCCTGGGCGGTGGCGATCCTGATGTTCAGCGGAATCTCCGACTATGCGGATGGCAAGATCGCCCGGCTGCTCGACCAGTCGTCGCGGTTGGGCGTTCTGCTGGACCCGGCTGTCGACCGCCTCTACATGGTGACGGTCCCGATCACGATGGCAGCGGGCCGGATTGTCCCGTGGTGGTTCGTCATCATGCTGCTGGTCCGCGATGGGCTGCTGGCCGCGACGCTGCCGTTGCTGCGCAGTCGCGGGCTCTCCGCGTTGCCGGTGACCTATGTCGGTAAGGCAGCGACTTTCGCGCTGATGTCCGGCTTCCCGCTGGTTTTGCTGGGCCAGTGGCACGCGTTGTGGAGTCGCGTCGTGGGCGCCCTCGGCTGGGGGTTTCTGATCTGGGGTTTGTACATGTATCTGTGGGCGTTCGTCCTCTACATCGTGCAGATGACGCTGGTGGTACGCCGGATGCCCAAGCTCAACCGGGCCGATCAGCCGACAGTCCGAAAAGCGGGTAAGCATGTCTGAACCTGACCGCCTGCTCGGGGGCTACGACCCCAACGCCGGCCGCAGCGCTCATGCGGCTGCGCGGCCCACCCTCATTCCGGTGCCGTCGCTGCTGCGGGCTCTGCTCTCCGAACACCTGGATCCCGGCTACGCTGCCGCGGCCACCAAACGTGAAGGCTTCGACAGCCCACCGAGTCGACTAGCACGCGTTTTCCGATGGTTCTGGCAAGCGCTGGCGGCGATGCTGGTGGCCACGGTGTTTGCCGCCGCGGTCGCACAGGCGCGCTCGGTTGAGCCCGGCGTGCGCACCGCTCAGCACCTGCTGGCGACCAGCGTGCGGGCAACGCAAACCGCGGCCGCCAAACTCGCTCAACGGCGTAATGTGCTGGCGGCCGAAGTCGACGGGGTGCAACGGCTCGCGCTCGCGGACAACGCCACTGGCCAGCGGCTGCTGACCCGCCTCGACGCACTCAGCCTGGCAGCGGCCAGCACTGCGATCACCGGTCCCGGCCTGACGGTGAATGTCACCGACCCGGGGATGGGGCCGAATCTTTCCGACGTGTCCAAGCAGCGGGTGAACGGGAGCCGGCAAATTATTCTCGACCGCGATCTGCAGCTGGTCGTCAACTCGTTGTGGGCGAGCGGTGCTGAGGCCATTTCGGTCGGTGGCGCCCGAATCGGCCCGAACGTGACCATCCGGCAGGCTGGCGGAGCCATCCTGGTCGACAATAACCCCACCAGCAGCCCGTATACGATTCTGGCCGTCGGGCCGCCGCACGGGATGCGAGACGCGTTCGGGAACAGCCCTGGTCTGCACCGACTCAGGCTGCTGGAGACCTCCTACGGCGTCGGGGTCAGCGTTAACGTCTCCGAGCATCTTTCGCTGCCTGCCGGAGCGATCCGTGATGTCAAGTTCGCCAAAAAGATTGGGCCCTAGTGAGAGAAATCCTGGTGATCCAGATCCCCTTGCGGAAGACGGGAATCCGATCAGCATGATCGGTATCGCGGCGGTTGCGATCGGCATCGTGCTGGGCTTGTTCTTCCACCCCAGCGTGCCGGAGGTCGTTCAGCCTTATCTGCCCATCGCCGTGGTAGCCGCGCTCGACGCGGTGTTCGGCGGCCTGCGTGCCTACCTCGAGCGGATCTTCGACCCGAAGGTCTTCGTGGTGTCGTTCGTGTTCAACGTCCTGGTGGCCGCCCTGATCGTCTACGTCGGCGACCAATTGGGCGTCGGCACCCAGTTGTCCACTGCGATCATCGTGGTACTGGGTATCCGAATCTTCGGCAATGCCGCGGCGTTGCGGCGCCGGCTGTTCGGTGCGTGACGGATGAGCTCGAAAGAAACAAAAAGATGAGGTCAGGGTGAGCGAGCGACCCCCGGAGTCTCAGGACCCACCAGAAGGCACTGCCGACGAGACCGCTGACGCGTCAACCCGGCATGCTGACCTCGAAGCCCCGGACCCTGCCCAGCACGGTCGTCATGAACTACCCGGAAACCGTCCCCGGCCCGAAATCGGGCCGCTGCGCCGGAGTGGACTGGCCGGCCTGCTGCGCGGCGGACGTTCTCGGGTGGCGTTCGGCGCGTTGGCGATCGTGTTGTGCGTGGTATTGGGGATCGCCATCGCCACCCAGGTTCACCAGACCAAGTCCGGCGATTCCCTGGACACCGCCCGTCCCGCAGATCTGTTGGTGCTGTTGGATTCGTTGCGGCAGCGTGAAGCCGCGCTTGAGACCGAGGTGAGCGAACTTCAGAACACGCTCAACAAACTGCGGGCGTCCGGCAACACCGACCAGGCTGCCATCGAAAGCGCGCAGGCCAGACTGGCGGCGCTGTCCATCCTCGTCGGCGCCGTGGGCGCGACCGGCCCCGGTGTCACCGTCAAGATCGACGACCCCGGTCCCGGGGTGGCGCCGTCCACGATGCTCGACGTCATCAACGAGCTGCGCGCCGCCGGCGCGGAGGCCATCGAGATCAACGACGCGCGGCAGTCCGTTCGGGTAGGTGTCGATACCTGGGTAGTGGGTAATCCGGGCTCGTTGACCATCGACGGAAAAACGTTGTCGCCACCGTATTCGGTTCTGGCGATTGGCGATCCGCCGACGCTGGCCGCGGCGATGAATATTCCGGGTGGCGCCGAGGACAGCGCCAAACGCGTCGGCGCGCGAATGACCGTGCAACAGTCCGACCACGTCGACGTGACCACCTTGCGGCAACCAAAACCACGCCAATACGCTCAGCCCGTCAAGTGAGCACGACCAACAGAACAGGATTGCCCGTGAGCGATATCCCGCCCGATCTGCACTACACCGCCGAACATGAGTGGGTTCGCCGTAGCGGGGACGACACCGTGCGGGTCGGGATCACCGACTTCGCGCAATCAGCGTTGGGCGATGTGGTTTTCGTTCAGCTGCCGGATGTGGGTGCCGAGGTGACCGCAGGCGAATCCTTCGGTGAAGTGGAGTCCACGAAATCGGTCTCGGATCTGTACGCGCCACTGTCCGGCACGGTGACGGCGGTCAACGCCGATCTGGAAGGCAGCCCGCAACTGGTGAACTCCGATCCGTACGGCGCCGGCTGGCTGCTGGATCTTCAGGTGCCGGATACGGCGGCTTTGGAATCCGGTATCGAGACACTGCTCGACGCCGAGGCCTACCGCGGCACACTGACCGAATGACGATTGCTAATGTGCCAGCCAGCATCGCGCGACGATCTTGCGGTGCGGACCACATTGCGGACCAGTGCACGGTACGGTCGACACATCAGTATTGAAGGCATTGAAGTCATTGAGAACTAGTAAGGCAGTAATCGGCAATACGAGGCGCCACAACGTATTGGCAAGCCGGCCCTAGCGGCCCGGTCAATCACAACGCCACAGCAGCTAGTAAGGAGCAGCGGGTGACGGACAAGGACTCAGGACGAGACCAGGACGAGACTTCCGACGATGTCACCGTAGAGACGACTTCCGTCTTTCGGGCCGACTTCCTCAACGAGCTGGACGCGCCCGCACAGGCGGGCACGGAGAGCACGGTCTCCGGAGTGGAGGGTCTTCCGGCCGGTTCGGCGTTGCTAGTCGTCAAACGCGGACCCAACGCCGGGTCGCGGTTCTTGCTCGACCAGGCCATCACCTCCGCGGGCCGGCACCCCGACAGCGACATCTTCCTCGATGACGTCACCGTGAGCCGTCGTCACGCCGAATTCAGGTTGGAGAACACCGAATTCCAGGTCGTCGACGTCGGCAGCCTGAACGGCACCTACGTCAACCGCGAGCCGGTGGACTCGGCGGTGCTGGCCAACGGTGACGAGGTGCAGATCGGCAAGTTCCGCTTGGTGTTCTTGACCGGACCTAAGCAAGGTGACGAGGGGGGAACCGGAGGCTAGTGAGCGCGCCCGATAGCCCGGCGGTAGCCGGGATGTCGATCGGGGCGGTCCTCGACCTGCTACGGCCGGATTTCCCCGATGTCACCATCTCCAAGATCCGTTTTCTGGAGGCAGAGGGGCTGGTGACGCCGCAGCGCGCCGCGTCGGGGTATCGCAGGTTCACCGCATACGACTGTGCGCGTCTCCGTTTCATCCTCACCGCTCAGCGGGATCATTACCTGCCGCTGAAGGTGATCAGGGCACAGCTCGACGCCCAGCAGGACGGTGAACTGCCGTCGGCCGGATCGCCTTACGGCGTACCGCGATTGGTGTCGGTCGTCGACAGCGGAGCGCTTGGAGAAGCGGGGTCCGAGGCCGCCGCGGGATCCGACACCGCCGCGGTGGCGCCCACCCGCATCCGGCTCAGCCGGGAAGACCTCCTGGACCGTTCCGGAGTGGACGAGGACCTGCTGACGGCGCTGCTCAAGGCCGGGGTGATCACCACCGGACCGGGCGGTTTCTTCGACGAACACGCGGTCGTGATCCTGCAATGTGCACGCGCGCTGTCCCAATACGGCGTCGAGCCGCGGCATCTGCGTGCCTTCCGGTCAGCGGCCGACCGGCAGTCCGACCTGATCGCGCAGATCGCCGGGCCGCTAGTCAAGGCCGGTAAAGCCGGTGCCCGCGACCGCGCCGACGACTTGGCGCGCGAGGTCGCCGCGCTTGCCATCACGTTGCACACGTCGTTGATCAAGTCGGCGGTTCGCGACCTTCTTCACCGCTGAGGACTAGACTTCGTTCGACAGCTTTGGTGTCGGCGGCACCAGTCATCTCGGGGTCGTCGCGCCGGGTTTGGGTCGGGCACAGTGGCGTAGGCGGAGGGCAGACACAGATGGGTGAAGTTCGCGTTGTCGGCATTCGCGTCGAGCAGCCGCAGAACCAGCCGGTGCTGTTACTGCGCGAAGCCGACGGTGACCGGTACCTGCCGATCTGGATAGGCCAGTCGGAGGCCGCCGCCATCGCGCTCGAGCAGCAGGGGGTCGAGCCACCGCGGCCGCTGACTCATGATCTGATCAGGGATCTCATTGCCGCACTTGGCCATTCGCTCAAAGAGGTGCGGATCGTCGACTTGCAGGAGGGTACGTTCTACGCCGACCTGATCTTCGATCGCAACATCACGGTGTCGGCCCGGCCGTCGGACTCGGTGGCGATCGCACTACGGGTCGGAGTTCCGATCTATGTCGAGGAGGCTGTTCTGGCCCAGGCCGGACTGCTGATACCCGACGAGAGCGACGAGGAATCCAGCAGCGCGGTCCGCGAGGACGAGGTGGAGAAGTTCAAGGAATTTCTCGACAGCGTGTCTCCCGACGATTTCAAAGCCACCTGACCGGGTCGTCCCACCCAGCCGGCGTCGCGTTTGAGCCGTTCGTACAACGTTACGGATGCGTCTCATCTGGCACGGCTTTGTCGACACGCCTCGCGGATGGCGGCTACTGGCGCGCGCGACAGCCATACTTTGAAGGCGAATTGAAGATCAATCTCGGGCCACGGCCGCTAGCGAAAAGCGTATGCTCACTAGCACTCGGGCCTGAGCGACCGTGGTTGCCGGGGGCAGCCAGTGACGCAGCGAGTACACGAGCGCGATCGGCGAGAGGAACCACCGTGAGCGAGCAGCCACGTCAGGAGCAGCTGGACCTTGCTGACTCTGCGAACGTCGCGACCACTGACGCCGCCGCACCAAGTGAGGCCGTGCAACCCGGACTGTTCCCCGACGACTCCGTGCCTGACGAGCTGGTGGGCTACCGCGGGCCAAGTGCCTGCCAGATTGCCGGCATCACCTACCGTCAGCTGGACTACTGGGCACGCACATCGTTGGTGGTCCCGTCGATCCGCAGCGCGGCCGGTTCCGGCAGCCAGCGGCTGTACTCGTTCAAGGACATTCTGGTTCTCAAGATCGTCAAACGCCTGCTCGACACCGGTATCTCGCTGCACAACATCCGGGTCGCGGTCGACCACCTGCGCCAGCGGGGCGTCCAGGATCTGGCCAACATCACCCTGTTCTCCGACGGCACCACGGTGTACGAGTGCACATCGGCCGAAGAAGTCGTCGACCTGCTGCAGGGTGGCCAAGGGGTGTTCGGCATCGCCGTGTCCGGTGCGATGCGGGAGCTGACCGGCGTCATCGCCGACTTCCACGGTGAGCGCGCCGACGGCGGCGAGTCCATCGCCGCTCCCGAAGACGAGCTGGCCTCGCGCCGCAAGCATCGCGACCGCAAGATCGGCTAGCTCGCCTTTTTTGCGCGAGCGTGCGCAGTTGTACGTCTGTTGCGGCGTGTCGCCGTACAGACACGCACGCTCGCGGCCGATGTTGAGGGCCGAGTAAACTGGACGATGCGTCGCGCTTACGCGGGAGAGTTCCGTGATCGCCAGTCATGGACGCCGAAGGAGCAACACCTCTCCGTCAACCTCTCAGGCCCCCGGACCGCGTGAGACAACGATGCCTCTGGAAAGCGGCTTGACCGGGTACCGGCCAAGCCCGCCGATGGGGAAAGGCGCCACGTGGCGGCGCCGAATCTCTCAGGCGCCTGGTACACGGGTGAAGACAGAGGGAGAGGGCCGCTAGACCCTTCCTCTGTGGTGCCGTATGTCAGGAGATCCTCGTGTCACACCAATCAACGTTCGCCGATCGGCACATCGGCCCGGACCGCCAGGCCGTCGAGGCCATGCTGGCCGTCATCGGTGTCGATTCACTCAACGAGCTGGCCGCGAAGGCCGTCCCGGCCGGGATTCTCGACAAGCTCACTAACACCGGCGCCGCGCCGGGCCTGGACAGGCTGCCGACGGCCGCCAGCGAAGCCGAGGCGCTGGCCGAGCTGCGTGCGCTGGCCGACACCAATACCGTCGCCGTGTCCATGATCGGGCAGGGGTACTACGACACGCTCACCCCGCCGGTGTTGTTGCGCAACATCATGGAGAACCCGGCCTGGTACACGGCCTACACGCCCTATCAGCCCGAGATCAGCCAGGGCCGGCTGGAAGCGCTGCTGAACTTCCAGACTCTGGTCAGCGATCTCACTGGACTGGAGATCGCGAACGCGTCGATGCTCGACGAGGGCACAGCGGCGGCCGAGGCCATGACCCTGATGCATCGTGCAGCCCGCGGCTCGTCGAACCGGCTGGCCGTCGACAGCGACCTGTTCGCCCAGACGGCAGCGATACTGGCCACCCGCGCCGAACCGCTGGGCATCGACATCGTCACCGCCGACCTGCGTGACGGCCTGCCCGAGGGTGAGTTCTTCGGCGTCGTCACCCAACTTCCCGGCGCCAGCGGCCGGATCACCGACTGGGCCGCTCTGGTGACGCAAGCCCACGACCGCGGCGCCCTGATCGCCGTCGGCGCCGATCTGCTGGCGCTGACGCTGATCACCCCGCCGGGCGAGATCGGCGCCGACGTTGCCTTTGGCACCACCCAACGCTTCGGCGTGCCAATGGGATTCGGCGGGCCACACGCCGGGTACCTGGCGGTGCACGCCAAGCATGCCCGTCAGCTGCCGGGCCGCTTGGTCGGCATTTCCAGGGACGTGGATGGCAGGGACGCCTACCGGCTGGCGCTGCAGACCCGCGAACAGCACATCCGGCGCGACAAGGCGACCAGCAACATCTGCACCGCACAGGTGCTGCTGGCGGTGATGGCCGCGATGTACGCCAGCTACCACGGCGCCGAGGGGCTGACCGCGATCGCGCACCGCGTTCACGGTCATGCCCAGGCGATCGCAGCGGCACTCGGCGATGCGGTGGTGCACGAGAAGTACTTCGACACGGTGCTGGCGCGGGTGCCGGGCCGTGCCGACGAGGTGGTGGCCGCGGCCAAGGCCAACGACATCAACCTGTGGCGTGTCGACGCAGACCACGTGTCGGTGGCCTGTGACGAGGCCACCACCGACGCCCATGTGGCGGCGGTTCTGGACGCGTTCGGGGTGTCCGCGGGTGCCCTGGGCGCGGCTGAGATCGCAATCCGTACGTCGGAGTTCCTGACCCATCCCGCCTTTACGCAGTACCGCACCGAGACGGCGATGATGCGATACCTGCGGGCGCTGGCGGACAAGGATCTTGCCTTGGACCGCAGCATGATTCCGCTGGGATCGTGCACCATGAAACTCAATGCCGCGGCCGAGATGGAGCCGATCACCTGGCCGGAATTCGCACGTCAGCATCCGTTCGCCCCGGCATCCGACACCCCGGGGCTACGTCGGCTTATCGCCGACCTGGAGAACTGGCTGGTGGGAATCACCGGCTATGACGCGGTGTCGCTGCAACCCAACGCCGGCTCGCAGGGCGAGTACGCGGGCCTGCTGGCGATCCACGACTACCACGCCAGCCGCGGCGAACCGCACCGCGACATCTGCCTGATCCCCTCCAGCGCGCACGGCACCAACGCCGCGTCGGCCGCGTTGGCCGGGATGCGGGTGGTGGTCGTGGGCTGCCACCAGAACGGCGACGTGGATCTGGACGATCTGCGCGCCAAGGTCAGCGAGCATGCCGACCGGCTCTCGACGCTGATGATCACCTACCCGTCCACTCACGGCGTGTTCGAGCAGGACATCGCCGAGATCTGCGCGGCGGTGCACGACGCCGGCGGTCAGGTGTACGTCGATGGCGCCAACCTCAACGCCCTGGTGGGGCTGGCCCGGCCTGGGAAGTTCGGCGGTGACGTCAGCCACCTGAACCTGCACAAGACGTTCTGCATTCCGCACGGTGGCGGGGGCCCGGGCGTCGGGCCGGTGGCGGCGCGTTCGCATCTGGCGCCGTTCCTACCGGGTCATCCCTACGCCCCGGAACTGCCCGACGGGCCTCCGGTGTCGTCGGCGCCCTACGGGTCGGCGTCGATCCTGCCGATCACGTGGGCCTACATCCGGATGATGGGCGGCGACGGTCTGCGCGCGGCGTCGCTGACCGCGATCGCGTCGGCCAACTACATCGCGCGGCGCCTCGACGAGTACTTCCCGGTGCTGTACACCGGCGAGAACGGCATGGTCGCCCACGAGTGCATCCTGGACCTGCGGGGGATCACCAAGTCGACCGGCGTGACCGTCGACGACGTTGCGAAACGATTGGCGGACTACGGTTTTCACGCACCCACGATGAGCTTCCCGGTAGCCGGCACGCTGATGGTGGAGCCCACCGAGAGCGAGAGTCTGACCGAGGTCGACGCCTTCTGCGAGGCCATGATCGCCATTCGCGGCGAGATCGACCGCGTTGGCGCGGGGGAGTGGCCCGTGGACGACAACCCGCTGCGCGGCGCCCCGCACACCGCCGAGTGTCTGTTGGTGGCTGACTGGGATCACCCGTATACCCGCGAACAGGCCGCCTATCCGCTGGGTGCGGACTTCCGGCCCAAGGTGTGGCCACCGGTGCGTCGCATCGACGGCGCCTACGGCGACCGCAACCTGGTGTGCTCGTGCCCGCCGGTGGAGGCATACGCGTGAACCCCGCCAGTGGATCAGAAAGTCAGATTACGATAATCTGATCCTATGCGCGAAGTAACTGCCTCAGAGGCTTCGAGAAACTTCTCAGCTGTCCTGAGTTCTGTGGAGCACGGAGAAACGATCGTGGTCACGCGAGGGGGTCGTCGGATCGCGTCAATCGCACCCGCACCTGCGGCGACCGGCGGGGCGTTGAACGCGGTCCTGGCACAATGGCGCGGAACCGCTGCCCTCGATGAGAAGTTCGCTGAATTGATCGGTACAGCGCGTGCCGCCGCGTCGATCGAGGGCGACAGCGACCCGTGGACCGCCTAGTCCTCGACACGGGTGTGCTTGTCGCAGCCGTGCGCGGTCAGGCCACGGTCCCCGACGAGTCCGACGTCGCCATCCCCGCGATTGTCATCGGGGAATACCTGGCCGCCGTCCAGCTCGACGACGACGCTGGTCGCCAGGCAGCCCAGCGAACATTCCTCCAGGCGGTCCTGGACGTGATACCGATTTGTGCGTATGACCGATTGGTCGCTGAGCACCATGCAGATCTGCTGGCTTACACCGCCCGACACGGCCGACGCCGAGGCCCTCATGACCTCATCGTTGCAGCCACCGCCCGCGCGACCGGTCGCACCGTATTGACCACGGATGTGCGCGCGCGTTTCGACGAACTTCCCGACGTCAATGCGCGGGTTATGGCCTAAACGCGCGAGACTGCGGTGCGTTATCAGCCGAACCGGTCGATGATCGCCGCGGCGATCTGATCGGGCGCGTCCTCCTGGATGAAATGGTTGGCTTCTGGCAGCTCGACGAGCACATGGTCGCGAAACGCTTCTCGCATCCGCGGGATCGTCGGGCCGGGCCGGAACGCCATGTCCTTCATGCCCCAAACGAATAGCGCAGGCTTGGCACCCAACTTTTCCGGCACTTCGCGCGCCAGCCGGGCCAGCAGCGGACGGGCCGCCAGGATCTGTTTGGGCAGCTCGGCCACGCCCCGACGCGCCTCGGCGTTGGGCTGCACCGCGCGGTAGTGCTCCATCACCACCGGGCTGGGCCGACGGGCCGTGCCCGCCGGAATCAACCGCTCGACAAAGAAATTCCGCCGCAGGATCGCGTATTGCATTGGGGGACTGGACATCACCCGGCTGAACAACTTCGTCGTCAAATCGTCCGTCGGCCAGAACCAGGTGTTGCCCAGCACCACGCCGCGCACCCGATCGGCACGCTCCACTGCGACGGCCGTGCTGATCGGCCCACCCCAGTCCTGACCCATGCTGATATAGCCGTCGAGGCCGAGGCGATCGACAAGCTCACCGACCACCCGCGCATGCTCCTCGATCTTGTAGCCGAACCCTGAGGGGCGTTCCGACAGCCCGAAACCGAGATAGTCCATTGCGATGCAACGGAATCTGTTTCGCAGCGCGACGATGATGTCGCGATACAGGAAGCTCCAGGTCGGATTCCCGTGGCACAGCAGGATCGGCGGGCCGTCACCCTCGGCGATGTAGTGGACGCGTCCCTGCGAGCTGTCGAACCAACGCGACTCGAACGGATACAGCTGGGGATCCGGCGTGAAATCGATCTTCATAACCCCTCCTCTGATCGCGCTGTCGATGGTATGTCCGATATGTGACATCCCCGAATGTGCAGGAGTGGCGCGACGCCGGACGTTGGCTTGAGACGGACGCCGGACGGATATTCGTCCGCTCACAAGCCGGTAATCCACCGACGGTGCTGCTGCTGCACGGCTTTCCGTCGTGTTCGTTTGATTTCCGCGGAGTGCTGCCGCACCTTCGCGGCCAGGCCTGGGTGACGATGGACTTCCTCGGCTACGGCTTGTCCGACAAGCCCCGCCCGCATCGCTACAGCCTGCTGGAACAGGCTGACCTGGTTCAGGCCGTGGTCAGCGAGGTCGTCACCGGCCCGGTGGTGCTGCTCGCCCACGACATGGGCACGTCGGTCACCACCGAGCTGTTGGCCCGCGACCTGGACGGCCGTCTGCCGTTCGAAATGCAGCGCGCGGTACTGAGCAACGGCAGCGTGATCCTGGAACGGGCCAGCCTGCGGCCGATCCAAAAGATACTGCGGGGCCCGCTGGGGCCGGTTGCGGCCCGGCTGGTCAATCGGCGCGGTTTCCAGCGGGGTTTCGGCCGATTGTTCTCAGATGATCACCCGCTGTCGGCCGAAGAGGCCGCAGCTCAGTGGGAGCTGTTGTCCTACAACGACGGCAATCGCATCGCGCACCTGCTGATCAGTTATCTCGACGAGCGGGGGCGATACGCGCAGCGCTGGCATGGCGCAGTACGTGACTGGCCCAGGCCGCTGGGGTTCGTATGGGGACTCGACGATCCGGTGGCCACCACGAACGTGCTCGACGGATTGCGGGAACTGCGCCCGAACGCCGCCGTGGTCGAGCTGCCCGGCCTGGGCCACTATCCGCAGGTGGAGGATCCCAAGGCCTACGCCGACGCGGCGCTGTCGCTGCTGGTCGGCTAGACGCTGCTGATGACGTGCCCGCGTCGGCTGTGAATCGTTGGCTTTGAGTGGGAAATGTTGGCACTGGGCGTGAAACCACGGCGGGAACGCCGCC